>JBFGGA010000039.1:0-21292 GCA_041579295.1 Myxococcota bacterium
CGGCGTTGCTCGCGATGGTGGCGGCCACCTCGTGGATCAGGCGGTTGGCGTCGTGGAGCATGCGCTGCTGCTCCTTCACGCTCTCCACCAGGTCCGCGACCGTCGAGCCGATCTCGCCGGTGTGCCCGCCCACCGCCTGGGCGGCGCGCGAGACCTCCGCGGCCGCGTCCGAAACCCGCGCCGCGGTGCCCTGCACGTGCACGACGAGCTCGCGCAGGCCGCTTGCCATCGACTGGATGCTCTCGGCGAGCTCGTGGGTCTCGTCCGGGAACAGCGGCTCGCCCGCGGTCACCGCGTCGACCGAGAGGTCGCCCTTGCGGATCCGCTCCGCGACCCGGTGGAGCGCGCGAAACTGCCGGCCGTGCTCGCGGCTCAGCGCGAAGCCGAGCGCCGCGCCCACCCCGAGCGCCACGAAGGGCGTAACCCAGGGGCTGACGCGCAGCCCGGTGGCCGCGATCAGGATCGGAAAGCACACCACCGCCGCGCTGACGGCGATGGACCCGACCACAAACTTGTGCGTAAGTGCGACTCGCACGCCCCTGTATCGGTGGATGGTCTCGGCTTCTTGATGCGACGGAGCACCGCCGCGCGCTTTCGCGACCGGCAAGTTCGGCGGCTGGGCGCGGCGGGCCCAAGAACCCCCACCGGGGTCAGAAATGCCGCCAGCCGGCGGACCTCGGGCGCCGCGCGCCCCGCGCGACCACGCTCCCGATCTCCGTGACCGCGACGCCGAGCCGCCGGCTCAAAACGGCGGCCGTGGATCGAGCTTCCCCGCGGGGGCCAGGCGCGTTGGCGCGCGCGCGGGCCGCGGGCCGGCCCCGGAAGGTGAAGAGCAGCTCGTAGTCCTCGCCCCCGCGCGTGGCCAGTCGGATCGGGTCGACGCCGAGCCGCCGACAGGCCGCGTCGAAGCGCGGCGGCCGCGGCACGCGCGCGAGCTCGAGCTCCGCCGCGCAGCCCGAGCGGTCGAGCACGTGGTCGAGGTCCACGAGCAGGCCGTCGGAGATGTCGATGCACGCGCCCACGCCCGCCAGCGCGGTGAGCGCGCGGCCGGCGCGCAGCCGCGGGGTGGGCACGCCGCGCACCTTGCCGCGCCCGGCGGCCGCGCGCGCGGTCTCGAGCGCGCTCGCGCCGAGCGCGCCGGTGACGAAGATCCGGTCGCCCGGGCGCGCGCGGTCGCGCAGCAGCGCGCGGCCGCGCAGAACCGATCCCTGGGCAGCGATCGCGAGCGAGGTCTCGCGCGCGCGGCTCAGATTGCCCCCGACGAGCGGGCAGCCATGGGTCTCGGCCTCCTCGAGCAGGCCCGCGAGCAGGCCGTCGAAGGTGCGCAGCTCGAGCTCGGGCGGAGCGGCGAGCGCGAGCGTGAAGCCCAGCGGTCGCGCGCCCATCGCAGCGAGGTCCGAGAGGTTCGCGACGAGCGCGCGGCGGCCCACGCAGCGCGCGCTCTGGGTCTGCCAGCGGAAGTGGACGCCCTCGACGAAGGCGTCGGTGGTGACCACCCAGTCCTCGCCGGCGGGCGGCCGCAGCACCGCCGCGTCGTCCCCGATCCCGACGACCAGACCGCGCGGTTTGCGCGCCGCGCGCGCGCGGCGATCGGCGCCAGCGCGACGCGCCGCGCGCGCGCCGCCCGCGGCGCCGGCTCGATGCGCGGCGCGCGCGCGACCCGCGGCGCGCTCGATGCGCTCGATCAGCCCGAACTCGCCGAGATCCCGCAGCCTCACGGGCGCAAGCGTAGCCGGCAAACGGGGAAGATCAGTGACGCGATTTCGCGGTGGCCGGCGGCGACTCCGCCTGCTTGGCGGAGCTTCGCGCGCGCCTCACCGCGCGGCGGCTCGGCGCCATCTCGAACGCGGCGTCGAGCACCTCCTCCATCGTGTCGACGGGGATGAACGTCACGCGCCGCTTGAGCTCCTTGGGGGCATTGCGCAGGTCGTCGAGGTTCTTGCGCGGCAGGATCATCGTGCCGATCTCCGCGCGCATCGCGGCGAGCGCCTTGTCGCGCACCCCGCCCACCGGAAGCACGCGCCCGCGCAGCGTGACCTCGCCCGTCATCGCGACGTCGGGGCGCACCGGCGTGTGGGTGGCCAACGAGATCGCCGCGGTCGCGATCGAAATGCCCGCCGAGGGCCCGTCCTTGGGGATCGCGCCCGCGGGCACGTGGACGTGCAGCTGATGGCGCGAGAAGATGGATTCGTCGAAGCCGAGCCGCGGCCCGCAGCCTCGCGCGTAGGTCAGCGCCGCCTGCGCGGACTCCTTCATCACGTCGCCGAGCTGACCGGTGAGCACCAGATCCTTGCCGGGCGTGAGCATCGCCTCGATCGTGAGGATCTCGCCGCCGCTCTCCGTCCACGCGAGCCCGTTGACGAGGCCGATCTCGCCGATGGGCGAGGGCTTATCGCCGAGAAATGGCGGCGGCCCGAGCAGCTTGTCGAGCGAGCGCCGGTTGACGCAGACCGAGGCGTCGTCGCCTTCGGCGGCGCGCCGCGCGGTCTTGCGGCAGATCGTCGCAATCGTGCGCTCGAGGTTTCGCACGCCGGCCTCGCGCGTGTACTCGGTCACCATGTCGAGCATCGCGTTGGGCGACCAGTGGATGCTCGACGGGTCCAGCCCGTTCTCGGTGATCTGCTGCGGAATCAGGAACGAACGCGCGATCTCGACCTTTTCCTCGGCCGTGTAGCCCGCGATGCGGATCACCTCGAGCCGGTCGAGCAGCGGCTTGGGAATCGGATCGAGCTGGTTCGCGGTCGCGATGAACAGCACGCGCGAGAGGTCGAACGCGACGTTCAGGTAGTGGTCGCTGAACTTCGAGTTCTGCGCCGGGTCGAGCACCTCGAGCAGTGCCGCCGAAGGATCGCCGCGGTAGTCGGCGCCGAGCTTGTCGATCTCGTCGAGCATCATCACCGGGTTGTTGGTGCCCGCCTGCTTGAGGCCCTGGATGATGCGGCCCGGCAGCGCGCCCACGTAGGTGCGGCGGTGTCCGCGGATCTCGGCCTCGTCGCGCATTCCACCGAGCGAGATGCGGTGGAACTCGCGCCCCATCGCGCGCGCGATCGAGCGGCCCAGCGACGTCTTGCCGACGCCGGGCGGCCCCGCGAAGCAGAGGATCGGGCCGCGCGAGTCGCCGCGCAGCTTGCGCACGCCGAGGAACTCGAGGATCCGGTCCTTGATCTCCGTCAGGTGCGCGTGGTCCTCGTCGAGGATCGCGTGGGCGTTCGAGAGATCCAGCTGGTCGGGTGAGGAGTTCGACCACGGCAGCTCGACCATCCAATCGAGGTAGCTGCGCACCACCTGCGACTCGGGCCCCTCCGGATGCATCCGCTCGAGCCGGCGCAGCTGGCGCATCGACTCCGCGTGCGCCTCCTCGGGCATGCCGGTCTCCTGGATCTTGAGCCGATAGTCCTCGACCTCCTCGGTGCGCGGATCCGCGTCGCCGAGCTCTTCCTGGATCGCGCGGAGCTGCTCGCGCAGGAAGTGTTCGCGCTGGTTGCGCGTCATCTCGTCGTGGGCCTGGGATTGGATCTCGGCCTGCACGCTCGTGACCTCGAGCTCGCGGCGCAGCACCGCATCCACCCGGCGCAGGCGCACCAGCGGATCGACGATCTCGAGGATCTCCTGCGCTTCGTTGAGGCGCAGCTTCAGGTTGGAAGCCACGAGGTCCGCGAGGCGGCCGGGCTCGTCGACGTTGGTGGTGATCGAGAGCACCTCGGGCGGCAGGTTCTTGAGCGGAAGCAGCTCCTCGACGTGGGCGCGCACCGCGCGCACCAGCGCCTCAGCCTCTACACACCAATCGGTATCATCCTCGTCGAGCTTGGGGGTCAGGCGGGCCCAGGTCGAGGCCTCGTGCTCGACGAACGCGTCGATCGTCGCCTTCGAGACGCCCTGCACGAGCGCCTTCACGCGGCCGTCGGGCATGCGCAGGATGCGCATCACCATCACCACGGTTCCGACGCGGTAGAGATCGTCCGGCTCGGGAGCCTCGGTGCTGCCGTCGCGCTGGGCGACCACCATCAGCAAGCGGTCTCCGGCCAGCGCGTCCTCGATCGCCGCGATCGAGCGCTCGCGAGCGACGAAAAGCGGCAGCACCATGTAGGGGAAGACCACCATGTCACGAAGCGGCAACACCGGCAATTCGTCGGGTATCGAGAACGACGTCGATGAATCGCTCATGCCCACACCTTCGACGCCGCCGGAAGGCAACTTGAGGGATGAAGGCCGTCGATCGCGATTCGATCGCTGCGCTGCGGGAAACACCCGATGGTTGGGTCAGTCGGCCTCGACGATCCGGCCGCGATGCACGCTCAGCAGGAAGGGTCGCTTGCGCGCGTTTCCATCCGCGCGCATCGAGAGCACGCCCGACACGCCGGGAAAACCCTTGACGCCGAGCAGTTGGTCGCGCACCTCGTCGCGGGATATCGCGCCCCGCGCGAGCTGCACGAGCAACAGGTTCGAGGCGTCGTAGGCGCTCGCCGAAAAATCGTCCGCGGGCGCGCCGAAGGTCTCCGCGAATCGGGAGGCGAACTCGCGCACGTAGCCGATCGAGCTATCCCCGTAGAAGCTCGCGGTGAAATACGCACCCTCCACGTGCTTGCGCGCGATCGAGACGAGGTCCGGGTGGTTCCAGGCGTCGGTCCCGAGCAGCCTCGCGCCCGTCGCCTCGTGGAATGCGAGCTGCGGCGCGATCAGCGCCACCTTCTCGTGCGACTCTGGGATGAAGATCGCGTCGAAGTCGACGATCGGCGGCAGCGGCTCGTCGTTGGGACCGAGCATCGCGCGGGCCTCGGTGCGCACCAGCGCGGCCTCTTCCACCGGAAGCCGACGCGCGCTGCGGATCAGCTTCTCGCGCTCCGCGATCAGCGCCTGCTCCTGGGCGGTCAACAGCTCGTAGCCCACCAGGCGGCGGATCGCAGCGCCGAAGTCGACCGCCTCCGGGTCGTACGCAGCCAGCGCGACGACGCTCCCGCCACGCTCCTCGACGGCCTCCCAGAACAGGCCCGAGACACCGCTGCCGTACGCGTCGCGCGGGTAGAGGATCGCGAAGCGCCGCGCGCCGAGCTCGCGCATCGCGTGATCGGCGAGCGCCTGCACCTCGTCGCTGGGCGTCGTGCGCACGCGAAAGACGAAGGAGCGACCGCTCGCGACTTCCCTGCGCGAGGTGAGCGCGAGCAGCGGCACGCGCTGGGCCTCGGCGGCGACGGCCGCCGCCTCGCACTCCTTCGCGAGCAGCGGCCCGATGATCGCCGCGACGCCCTCCTGCTGCGCGAGCTCGCGCACGGCCGCGGCGGCGAGGCCGGGCGAGCCGCCGGAGTCCCGGACCTCGATGCGGATGGGCGGGCGCTGCTCGACGGGAAGTTGCGCGTCGAAGGTCCCGGCGGCGAGCAACACGCCGCGCAGGGCCTCCTCGCCGAAGGCCGCGAAGTTGCCGCTCAACGGCAGCACGACGCCGATCGCGCCGCGCGCGCCCTCCGTCGAAGGCAGGCCGACGCCGGCCGCGTCGTCGAAGGTGGGAAAGAACTCGGTGTCGGTGCGACCGGACTCCAGCGCGCGCAGGCGATCCGCCGCGCGCGCGAGCTTCGCCGCGTAGGCGGGCGCCATCGGCAGCCGCGCGGCGCGCTCGATCGAGCTGCGCGCCCCGTCGTAGTCGCCGACGTCGAGCGCGCGCTCGGCGCCCGCCAGCAGCGCGCGCGCGGACGGAATCTCGGGCGCCACCCGCTTGGCGACCAGCGCGAGCTGCGCGCGGTCGAGCTGCGCGAGCAGGTCGTCGATCTCGGTGTCGATGCGCGCGATCAGCCGCTCGTCGGTCTCCGCCGCGCGCAGCGAGGCGAGCCACTGGAGCTGCGCGACGGGATCGCGCGCGGAAGCCGCGAGCAGCCGATTCGCGCGCTGCCGTTCCTCGCCCGACAGCCGGCTCACGTGGAGGCCTTCGAGCGCGCGCATCGCCGCGCCCGGGTTGCCCCGATCCAGCTCGATCGAAGCCGCCCCGACGCGCGCGGAATCGACGCGGTTGCCGTGGGGGAAGTTCCGGATCACGTACTCGTAGCGCAGCAGCGCGACGTCGCGATCGCCGCGCGCCAGCGCCATCTCGGCCAGGCGAACGCTCGCGTCTCCCGAGAGCGGGCTCCGCGGCCAGCGCTGGACGAACGCGATCAGTCGCTGCTCGGCCTCGGCGGGGTCGTCGGCGAGCACCGAGAGCGCGGCCGCGTAGTCGTGCCGCTCCGCTTCGCTGACCGTTGCCTGCGGGCGCAGCCCGAAGCTGCTGCACGCGAGCCAGACGAGCGTCGACGCGACCAGCAGGAGAATGGAAGGGCTTCGCCTCAACGGGCTACTCGAAGATGTCCCGCAATTTGTCCAGGAACCCCCGCGACGGCGACGCGGCGAGCCCGCCCGACTCCTCGGCCAGCTCCTCGATCAGGGCGCGCTGGCGCGCATTGAGTCGCGTCGGAACCTCCACGTAGACGTGCACCAACTGGTCTCCGCGGCTGGAGGATCGCAAAGTCGGCACCCCCTTGCCGCGCATGCGCAGCACCTTGCCCGACTGCGTGCCGGGCGGAATCGCCAGCTTGGCCTTCCCCTCGAGCGTCTCCACCTCGATCTCGGCGCCGAGCGCGGCCTGCGGGAACGAGATCGGCGCCACGTAGTGGAGATCGCCCCCGTCGCGCTCGAAGCGCTCGTCGGGCTTCACGGAGATCACCACGTAGAGGTCGCCGGGCGGGCCGCCGGAGATCCCGGCCTGCCCCTCGCCCGAAAGCCGCAGGCGCGTGCCGTCGTCGACGCCGGGCGGGACGCTCACCGAGATGGTCTGCTCCGTCTCGACCCGGCCGGTCCCGCGACAATCCCCGCAGCGGCGCCGGATCACCTCCCCCGCGCCACCGCACGCGTCGCAGGGTCGACTGATCCGGAAGAAGCCCTGCTGGAGGATCACCTGGCCGTTGCCGTGACAGCGCGCGCAGGTCTCGGGCTGGGTGCCGGCCTCGGCGCCGCTGCCCGAGCAGGCCCCGCACGGCCGCATCTTGGGGATCTTGATCTGGGATTGGAGGCCCCCCACCACATCGGCGAGCTCGATCTCGAGGTTGTAGCGGAGGTCCGCGCCGCGCTGGCCGCGGCCGCGCGCGCGACCCCCGGGGCCCGCCGCGCCGAAGAGATCGCCGAAGAGGTCGCTGAAGAGATCGGTGAAGTTCCCGAAGTCGCCGAAGTCCTGGAAGCCGCCGCCCGGGCCGCCGCCCACGCCCGCGAAGCCGAAGCGGTCGTAGGCGCGGCGCTTCTCGGGGTCCGACAGCACCGCGTAGGCCTCGGACACCTCCTTGAAGCGCTCCTCGGCGGCCGGGTCGTCGGGGTTGCGGTCGGGGTGGTCGGCCAGCGCCTTGGCGCGGTAGGCCGCCTTGAGCTCGGCGTCGCTGGCGTCGCGCGAGACGCCCAGAACTTCGTAGTAGTCGCGCCTTGCCAATGGAAAGGCCTCGGAGAGTTCACGGATGGGAGGACCGGCCGAGAGAGTCTAGTCGGAATCCTCGGACTCATCCTCTCCGAGCGCGGCGTAGAGATTCTCGGTCATCTTGTAGGTGAGAGACGAGAGTTCGTCAACGGCGCCGCGCAGCGCCTCGATGTCGTCGCGCGCCATCGCCTCCCGGGTGCTCGCGAGCGCGGCCTCGATCGGCTCTCGCTCCTCGTCGCCGATCTGGTCCGCGAACTCCTCGAGCGTGCGCGTCGTGGAGTAGACCAGGCCGTCGGCCTTGTTGGAGAGATCGACGAAGTCGCGCCGCCGCTGGTCCCCCTCCTTGGCGCTCTCGGCCTCGGCCACGAGCCGCTCCACGTCCTCTTCCGCGAGCCCGCCCGAGGCCGAGACCTCGATCGCCTGGCTCTTGCCCGTGCCGAGGTCGAGCGCCGACACGTTGACGACGCCGTCGGCGTCGATGTCGAAGGTGACCTGGATCTGGGGCACGCCGCGCGGGGCCGGCGGGATCCCGACCAGCTCGAAGCGACCCAGGGTCTTGTTGTCCTTGGCCATCTCGCGCTCGCCCTGGACGACGTGGATCCGCACCACGCTCTGGGCGTCTTCGGTGGTCGAGAAGACCTGGCTGTTCGAGGTGGGGATCGTCGTGTTGCGCTCGATGATCGTCGTCGCGACGCCGCCCTGGGTCTCGACGCCGAGCGACAGCGGCGTCACGTCGAGCAGCAGCACCTCGTCGACCTCGCCCCTGATCACGCCGCCCTGGATCGCCGCGCCGCTCGCGACCACCTCGTCGGGGTTCACGCTCTTGTTGGGCGTCTTGCCGAAGATCTCCTCGACCTTGCGCTGGATCAACGGCATGCGGGTCATGCCGCCGACGAGGATCACCTCGTCGAGCGCGCCGGGCGCGATCCCGGCATCCTCGATGGCCTGCTCGCAGGGATCGACGAGTCGCGCGACGAGGTCCGCGACGAGCGCTTCGAGCTCTTCGCGGGTGATGGTGGTCGCCAGATGGGACGGGCCGTCGCTCGCGGCGGCGATGAACGGCAGGTTGATGTCCGTCGACTGCGCGGTGGAGAGCTCGTGCTTGGCGCGCTCGGCGGCCTCCCGGATGCGCTGGAGCGCCATGTTGTCGCTCCGCAGATCGACGCCGGTCTCGTCCTTGAAGTCGTCCATCAGCTTCTCGCAGACCGCGCGGTCGAAGTCCTCACCGCCGAGGAAGGTGTCGCCGTTGGTGCTCTTGACCTCGAAGACCCCGTTGGAGATCTCGAGGATCGAGATATCGAAGGTTCCGCCGCCGAGGTCGAAGACCGCGATCGTCTTGTTCTCGGAGTTCGACAAGCCGTAGGCGAGCGCCGCGGCCGTGGGCTCGTTGATGATCCGCAGCACGTTGAGCCCCGCGATCTTGCCGGCGTCCTGGGTGGCCTGTCGCTGCGAGTCGTCGAAGTAGGCGGGGACCGTGATCACCGCGTCCTCGACCTCCTCGCCGAGGTAGTCGGCCGCGGTCTCCTTCATCTTGGCCAGCACCATCGCCGAGATCTCCTGGGGCGAATAGGCGCGGTCCGCCACGCGGATCCAGGCGTCGCCGTTCTCGGACGCCTCGATGCGAAACGGCGCGATCCCCGCGAAGCTCTTGGCTTCGTCGCTGTCGAAGCGGCGGCCGATCAGCCGCTTGGCGGCGAAGACCGTGTTCTCCGGGTTGGTGACGGATTGGCGCTTGGCGATCTGCCCGACGAGCTTCTCGCCCGAGGCCGAGAACCCGACGATGGACGGCGTGGTGCGGGCGCCCTCGGCGTTGGGGAGGACCTGCGGCTCGCCGCCCTCGAGCAGCGCCACGCAGGAGTTGGTGGTGCCGAGATCGATGCCGATGACCTTGCCCAAGCTCGCTGGCCTCCCGCCCACACGCGCCGGGAGGAGACTCCCGGGCTAATCGACCGACTCTCCCTCTTCCGCGTCCGCGGGCGCCTTCGCGACGACCACCCGCGCGGGTCTCAGCAGCCGATCGCGCAGCCGAAACCCCCTCTGCAGGACCTCGATCACGGTGTTCGGGGGCACCGAATCGTCCTGCACCTGCGCCATCGCCTCGTGCAGCGAGGGATCGAACTCGCAACCCTCCGCATCGATCACGTGCACCTCGTGGTTCGCAAGGACCGCGTAGAGCTCGCGCTGCACGAGTTCGACACCCTGCAGCAAGCTCGCCAAGTCCCCGCCGTCGTTCTGGTGCGCGTGGTCGATGGCGCGATCCAGGTTATCGACCGTCGAAAGCAGGTCCTTGACGAGATTCTCGTGGCCGAACTGGAGGATGTCCTGCCGCTCCTTGTGGGCCCGACGGCGGAAGTTGTCGAAGTCCGCGAGGAGGCGGACGTATTTGTCGCGGTTCTCGACCAGCTGGCCGGCCATCCGCTCGACCTCCTCGCCGCTGAACGCCCCCGTGGGCCCGGCCTCGTCCTCCGCGGACCGCTTCAGGTGGCCCTCCTCGTCGACCGCCTCGGAGGCCTCGCGCAGCGCCTCCTCGAGCTCGGGATTGGCCGCCAAGGTGCCCTCCGACTCCTCACTCATGGACTCCCAGCCCTCGGCCTCTTCGGCGTCCGGCTTGCGGTCTTCGTCGTGGGGTATGCCGCTCACGCCACGAGCCTCCCGGTGATGATCTGGGACAGGTAGTCGACGACGGGGATCACGCGACCGTAGTCCATCCGCACGGGGCCGATCACGCCGAGCGTGCCGAGCGGCGCGGCCTCGTCGCCGTAGTGGCTCACCACGAGCGCGCAGTCGTGCAGGCCCGGCTCGTCCACCTCCTCCCCGAAGGCCACGCGCACGCCGCCGGAGTCGAGCATCCGATCGAGCACCTCGAGCAGCCGCCCCTTGGTCTCGAGCGCCGCGAACAGGTCGCGAATGCGCTGGGGATCGCGGAACTCGGGCTGGCCGAGCAGCGCGAGGCGGTTTTCGATCACCAGGTCGACGTCGTCGTCGGCCGCCACCGCGCGCCGGCCCAGATCGATCGCGCGCACCAGCAGCGCGCCGGCGCGGTTCCGCAGGCGCTCGGCCTCCTCGATCAGCGCGGCGCGCAGCTCGACGAGCGTGAGCCCCGCCGCGCGCTCGCTGAGCAGCAGCGCGATGCGGTCGAGCTCGGCCTGGTCCCACTCGCCCTCGCCCGCGATCACGCGCCGGTGCACGCCGCCGCTCTTCGCGACGAGCACCACGAGCACGCGCTCCGACGAGATCCGCACCAGGCTGATCCGGCTCAGCGCGATGCGCTCGAAGCGCGGCGCGACCACGAAACCCAGCTGGCCCGTGCACTCGGAGAGCAGCTGCGATGCGACGTTCACCACCGCGTCGGGCTCCGCCTCGTCGACGCTGTAGGCGATGTTGCGCATCTCGTAGGAGGCGACGTTGCTCGCGTCGAGCCGCTTGGGATCGAGCAGCCGGTCGACGAACACGCGCAGGCCCTGCTCGGTGGGGATGCGGCCCGAGGAGGCGTGCGGCTGCTCGACCAGGCCCAGCGCCGCGAGCTCTGCGAGCGTCGCGCGCACGCTCGCCGGCGAGAGGTGCATCGGCAGCAGGTGGGTGAGCGTCTGCGAGCCGATCGGGGCCGCCTCGCCCACGTAGGCGTGGACGATCGCCCGCAGCACGGTCGCCTGGCGCGGCGACAGGTCGTGCGGCTCGCGCTCCAGCTCGGTTCGTCTCGCAGACACGGCTCCCCCATACCCGTGGGGCTCGACGAGCCCGTCGGCGAGTGGGTTGAAGTGTTTGCCGGCGCGCCCGAGGCGCGCTCAAGACACGGTAGTCTAGCCCGATCATCGGTCGATGGGACCCCGAGGCTGAGCGCCCGATCCGGCCGCGGGCGCGATTTCAGACGAATTCCGCGAAAACCGTGTCCGCGAGCAGCCGCCCGCGGGCGCTCAGCCGCAGATCCCCGCCCGCCGCCTCGTCGAGCAGCCCGGCCTCGATCAGCCGATCGATCGCGGGCCCGAAGGCCCCGCGCGGAGGCGTCCCGAACTCGCGCTCGAACTCCGAGGCCAGCAGGCCCCGCGAGCCGCGCAGCGCGAGGAAGGCGGCCTCACCGCGCGCGGTCTGCGCGTCGAAGACCTCGAGCGGGCCCGCGTCGGTGGGGCGCCGCTCGGCGATGCGGGTGAGGTAGGTGCGCAGGTCGCGCACGTTCGAGCGCCGCGCCCCGAAGGGCGCCTCGGCGCTGCACGGCTCGGTCGAGAACGCGCCGAGCCCGAGGCCGAGCACGGGCTGCCGCTCCCAGTAGCGGCGGTTGTGGACGGACCGGAAGCCCGGGCGCGCGTAGTTGGAGATCTCGTAGCGCTCGAAGCCGCCCGCGAGCAGGCGGGCCTCGATGGCCTGCATCATCGCGATGGCCTCCTCCTCGTCGGGCAGCCGGAGCTGCCCGCGGCTCGCCGCGAGCGCGAACGGCGTGCCCGCTTCGATCGTCAGCTCGTAGCTGGCGACGTGATCCGGGCCGAAGGCCAGCACGCGCTCGAGGTCGCGCTCGAGATCCGCGAGGCGCTGGTCGGGCGCCGCGAAGATCAGGTCCAGCGAGATCGCCCGGAAGCCCGCCGCGCGGCACGCGGCGAGGGTCTGCTCGGCCTCTTCGGCGCGGTGCGCGCGCCCGAGGCGCTTGAGGGTCTCGTCGTCGAAGCTCTGGACTCCGAGCGACACGCGGTCCACGCCGAGCTCACGGAACGCGGGCAGCCGCGCGCGCTCGACGCTGCTCGGATTCACCTCGAGCGTGGTCTCGACCGGACCCTCGGCGGGAAACGCGGCGCGGATCGCCTCGACGATCCGGCCCAGCGCGGCCGCGCTCAGCAGCGAGGGCGTGCCGCCGCCGAGGTAGACGCTCGCGAGCCGCCGCGGCGCGCCGCTCGGGTCGCGGTAGCGGTCGGCGCGCGCGTCGAGCTCGCGCAGCAGCGCGTCGACGTAGCGGCCCTCCTGGTCGGCGCGCAGCTCGGGGGCCGCGATCACCGCGAAGTCGCAATAGGGGCAGACCCGCTCGCAGAACGGGACGTGGACGTAGATGCCGAGCTCCGCGTCGCGCATCCACCCAGCGTAGCCGTTTTGCCGGGGCGCCTCGCGCCGCGGCCTGCGTTACTCTCGGCGCGCCTTGAGCCATCCCGAGATTCGCTGCGAAGCGCTGCCCAGCGGGTTGACCGTCCTGCTGTGCGAGAGCCAGATCGCCCCGGTCGCCGAGATCCAGCTCTGGGCCAAGGTCGGCTCCGCGGACGAGCGCGCGTCCGAGAGCGGCCTCGCCCACTTCCACGAGCACATGCTCTTCAAGGGCACCGCGCGCCGCGCGGTCGGCGACATCGCGGGCGACGTCGAGGGGGCCGGCGGCCGCATCAACGCGTTCACGTCCTTCGACGCCACCTGCTACCACGCGACGCTTCCCAGGGAACAGCTCGGGGCCGGTGTCGACGTGCTGACCGACGCGCTGCTCCACTCGAGGTTTGCGCCCGAGGAGATCGAGCGCGAGATCGAGGTCGTGCTCGAGGAGATCCGCCGCTCCGAGGACTCGCCCACCCAGGTGCTCGGCCAGGCGGTCTTCGCCGAGTGCTATCGCGAGCACCCCTACCGCGCGCCGATCCTCGGCACGCGCGAGAGCGTCGCGAGCTTCGATCGCGAGCGCGTGCGCGCGTTCTACGAGCGCTGGTACACGCCCGACAACCTGCTCGCGGTGGCGGTCGGCGACTTCGACGCCACGCAGCTGATCGAGCAGCTCGAGGCCGCCTTCCGCGGGCGATCGCACGGGGGCGCCGCGCGCGTGCGCGCGGTGGAGCCGCCGCAGACGCAGCGGCGCATCGTCGTCTGCGAGCGGCCGTTCGAGCGCGTGAACCTCGAGATCGCCTACTCGGGCGTCCGCCTGCGCGATCCGGACTGCGCGGCCATCGACCTGCTGGCCTTCATCCTCGGAAACAGCGAGAGCAGCCGACTCAACCGCCGCGTGAAGGAGCGCGACGGGCTGGTCGACCGCATCGACGCCTACTCGTACACGCCGATGGACCCGGGCGTGACGAGCGTGAGCATCGGCACCGACGCCGAGCGCGCGCTGGATGCGATCGCGGCCGCGGTGCGCGAGATCGAGCGCATGCGCGTCGAGGCCGTCTCGAAGGAGGAGCTCGAGCGCGCGCAGGTCAACTTCCTGGCCGCGGAGCACTTCGAGCGCGAGAGCGTCACCGGCGTGGCGCAGAAGCTCGCGAACTTCCACGCGACGGCGGGTGACTGGCGCGAAGAGGGCCGCTACCTGGAGCGGATCCGCGCCGCGACGGCCGACGACCTGCTGCGCGTGGCGCGGCGCTATCTGGCACCCGAGCGCATGACGCTCGGCGCGGTGCTCGCCGAAGCCGCCGCGGCGCGGCTGACCGAGACCGAAATCGACGCCGCGATCGCGCGCGGCACGCGGCGGACGACGCGCGCGTTCGCGGTGCCCGCGCGCAAGCCCGAGCGGCACGGCATCCACGGCTACGAGCTGACCAACAGCGCGCGACTCTACGTGCTGCCGCGCCACTCGGTGCCCGTGGTGGCGGCGCGCGCCGCGTTCGTGGGCGGAACGCTCGCGGAAGACGAGTCGAATGCCGGCATCACGAACTTCCTCTCGGCGACGTGGTTGCGCGGAACCAACAGCCACTCCACCGCGGACTTCGCGCGCGCGGCCGAGAACCTGGCGGCCGACGTCGACGGTTTCTCGGGCCGCAATAGCCTCGGCGCGACGCTCGAGTGCCCCGTCGAGGCGCTCGACCCGACGCTCGACCTCTTCTCCGAGCTGCTGCTCGAGCCCGCGTTCGACCCCGGGGAGATCGAGCGCGAGCGCAGCGACACCCTCGCCGCGATCGAGCGCCGCGAAGACCGCCTCGCGCAGCTCACCTACCTGCTGTTCGCCGAGACCCACTTCCGGCGCCACCCGTACCGACTCCCGACGCTCGGCAGCGCGGACTCCGTCAAGAAGATTGACGTCGCGCGCTTGCGCGCCCACCACGCGCGCCTGATCCGGGGCGAGAACATGGTGATCGCGGTGGTGGGCGACGTCGACCCCGACGCGGCGGCCGCGCGCTTCTCGGCGCGCCTCGCGGCGATTCCGGACGGCGACTTCGAGGCGCCCTGCCCGCCCCGCGAGGAGCCGCCGCGCGAGATCCGCGAGGCCGAGATCGTCAAGGACCGCGCGCAGGCGCACCTCGTGATCGGCTTCCGGGGCCTCACCGTCGCGGATCCCGACCGCTTCGCGCTCGAGGTGATCGCGCAGCTGCTCGCCGGCCAGGGGGGCCGGCTGTTTCTCGAGCTGCGCGATCGCCGCAGCCTCGCCTACGCGGTCGGCGCCCACAACACCGAGGGCATCGATCCGGGTCACTTCACGGTGTATATCGCGACCGCGCCGGAGAAGCTCGACGAAGCGCGCGCGGGGATCCTCGACGAGCTCTCGAGACTGATTCAGCAGCCCCCGTCCGACGAGGAGCTCGAGCGCGCGAAGCGCTACCTGATCGGCAACCACGCCATCGGCCTGCAGCGCGACGCCGCGCACGCGGGGACGATCTCGCTCAACGCGCTCTACGGGCTCGGACCCGACGCGGACTGCGCGTTTCCCGAGCAGGTGGCGGCGATCGGCAAGGAGGAGGTGCTGCGCGTCGCGCGCCGCATCATCGATCTGAACGCCTACACGATCGCGGTCGTCCGACCGTAGCTCGGCTCTTCTGCCAGGTGCTTGCCGTGGGGCGTTGGGGGCAGGCCTTCGAGCTCCAACCCCATGTCGCCCTCAGACCTCCCCCCACCGCCCCCCGCGAAAGGCTTTCTTTCGCGGGAACTCTCGGCTCGGAGCGGCGCGCGTGCAATGAAATCGGCATTCGACAGCGTGGCGGATCGATGGGTTTTGAACTCTCCACTCTCACGGATCTCCTTTTTAAAATAATTAACAAAAACGTGAACTTGTAATCACAGCGCCGAATCGATGCGGCGAGTGGAGTCTCGCGTGTACGAAAGTCGCGCGATCGTGTATGCTGAGTCGAGCCAGCCTTGCCACGACGAGCTCGCGGCGGACGGATTCGAGGGTGGCGCCGCGGGTGGGTCGGTCGTCGCGGCGAACCACTGGAGGATCCCGAAATGCGTCTGGTTTCCGTATCTGCGCTCTTCGCACTGTTATTGCTGGCCGCGCCCGCAGCCTGGGCGGCGAACTGCGACGACGGGCTCGACAACGACGGTGACGGGCTCACCGATTACCCCGATGACCCCGGCTGCGCGAGCGCGTCATCGAGCCGCGAAAACCCGCCCTGCAGCGACAACCACGACAACGACGGCGACGGGCTGCTCGACTGGGACGGCGCGGGCGTCGGCGCGCCGGATCCGGAGTGCCTCGGCGATGCCACCGCGAAGGACGAGGCCGTCGCGGGCGGCGCGGGCTGCACGTCTCCGGACAGCGACGGCGACGGCGTGATGGACTGCGAGGACAACTGCCTCGACGAACCGAACGCCACCCAATTCGACGCCGACGGCGACCTCTGCGGGAACGTCTGCGACGCCGACTACTTTCAGGACGGGCGGGTGGACTTTCCCGATTTCGGCCTGTTCATCTCTCTGTTTGGTACCGACAGCCCGTGTTGCGTCCACACCGAACCGCCGCGCGCCACCGTCGGCTGGCCGGATTGGGGTGCCTATTTGAAGATGTGGGGCCACTTCGTCGGCCCATCAGGAACCACGCCCGGAACGATCGCCTGTCCGTAACGTCGAGCGCCTAGCAGGCGGAGCCCGGTGCGCGGGTCAGGGCCCGAGCGCGAGGCCCTGGCTGCGCGGGTCGCTGCCGCCGGTGTGCCAGCCGGTCTCGTGATCGATCGCGATCGCCTCGGCGACCGACCAGTCCCAGTCGGAGACCTCGACCTCGTGGCCGCGCTTGCGCAGCGCCTCGACGACGTCGTCGGGCACGGCCGCCTCGACGCGCAGGATGTTCGGGTCCCACTGGTGGTGGACGCGCGGCGCCGACACCGCCTGCTGGACGTCCATGCCGTAGTCGATCGCATTGAGGATCGTGAGCAGCACGGTGCTGATGATGCGCGGCCCGCCCGGGCTGCCCGTCACGAACACCGTGCGGCCATCGCGCGCGACGATCGTCGGCGTCATGCTCGAGAGCGGCCGCTTGTGGGGCGCGATCGCGTTGCGCCCGAGCAGGTCCTTCAGACCGTAGCTGTTGGGAACGCCGATCGCCTTCGCGAAGTCGTCCATCTCGTTGTTGAGCACGATGCCGGTGCCCGGGACCGTGATCCCCGAGCCGTAGAGCGTGTTGATCGTGCCCGTGATCGCCGCGGCGTTGCCGAGCGCATCGGTCACCGAGAGGTGTGCGGTGCCGGAGTCGTTCTGCGGCAGGCCCGGTCTCTTCAGCGTGAGCGCCCGCTCGCGCCGGCCCCAGCGCCAGGGCGCGCGCCGCCACCAGGGCGGGTTGATGCGCGCGCGCAGCTTCGCCGCGTAGCCCTTGTCGGTGAGTCGGTCGACGGGCACCTCGACGAAGTCCGCGTCGCCGAGGTGCGCGGCGCGGTCCGCGAACGCGAACTTCAGCGCCTCGACGATGCGGTGGATGCTGGCGGACGAGCCGGGTCCGTGGCGCGAGAGCTCGATGCCCTCGAGGATGTTGAGCGCCTCGATCAGCGCGACGCCGCCCGAAGACGGCGGCGGAAACGAGTAGATGTCGTGGCCGCGGTAGCTTCCGCGCACGGGCTCGCGAACCTTGGGCGCGTAGCGCTCGAGATCGTCGAGTGTGAGCAGCCCGCCGCGCTCCTTCACGGCCGCGACGGTCGCCCGCGCGATCTCGCCCTCGTAGAACGCGCGCGGCCCGTGCTCCGCGATGCGTTCGAGCGTGCGCGCCAGATCTGTTTGCACGAGCCGCCAGCCCGGCTCGAGCGCGACGTCCTCGGGCGGGTAGTGGACGCGCAGGGTCTCCGGAAAGCGCCCTTCGAGGCGCGGCCGCTTCCAGGCCATCATCTCGACGTGGTAGGGGCCGATCTCGAAGCCCTCGCGTGCGAGTCTTATTGCGGGCGCCATCACCTGCGCGAGCGGCAGCGTCCCGTGGCGCTCCAGCGCGAGCGCGAGCCCCGCGACCATCCCGGGCGTGCCCACCGCGAGCGCGCCGTACACGGAGGCGTCGTCGGCCACGCCGGGCCGCACGTACATGTCGCGGTCCGCGGCGCCGGGCGCGGTCTCGCGGCCGTCGATCGCCACCACCCCGCCGTCCGCGAGGCGGATCAGGATGAACGCGCCGCCGCCGATGCCCGTCGAAAAGGGCTGCGTGACGCCGATCGCGAACGCCGCCGCCACCGCCGCGTCGACCGCGTTGCCGCCGATCGCGAGCATCTCGACGCCCGCGCGCGTCGCATCCGCCTGCGAGGTCACCACCATCCCGCCGCGCGAATAGGCGGGCGCGCGCGCGGCCGCGGCCGCCGGCTCCGGGCCGAGCCACGCGAGCGCGAGCAGCGCGAGAAACGGCGCCGGCCGAACAAGCGGGCGACGGGTGCAGAAGATCAGCGCGCTCGCAGCCGACGAGCGCGTTGGGGCGCGGGAGCGCGGCGGGCCCGCGGCGGGCGAGTGCGCGACCGCCGAGGGGATCGACGCGCGAAGACCGCGGCGGCGCTCGGAATTCGGCATGGACGCAACGCTACCACAGCGCGCTCGCGGGGTTGCGGCGCCGAACTGCGGCTCAAGGCGAGCCGCGGATGTTCCGACCAAGCAGCATCATGCACCGTCCACCGATGCGCGCGCCGCGCGGCGCGCGACGCCGAGCCCGCCGTGAGCCGTAAGCCGCTCATCCTGCTGGCCGCGCTGCTGCTCGCCGCGTGCGGAGAGGAGCCCGCCGCGGTCGAAGAGTCCGTGAGCGCGGAGGACCTGATCCGCGAGGGCCCGCACGACCACGCGGTCCTCGAGATCCGCGACCTCGGGAGCATCCGGATCCAGCTGCTGCCCGAGATCGCGCCGCAGACCGTCGCGAACTTCATCGAGCTCGCACAAGAAGACTTTTACGCGGGCATCGCGTTTCACCGCGTGGTGCCGGGCTTCATCATGCAGGCGGGCGACCCCGCCTCGCGCGGCCCCGACCCGCGCCTGGTGGGCAGCGGCGGCCCGGGTTACGCGATCCCGGACGAGTTCAGCGACTTCCCACACACGCGCGGCGTCGTCTCGATGGCCAACCTCGGCAACCGCAACTCCGGCGGCAGCCAGTTCTTCATCGTCCACCAGGACGCCACGGCCCTCGACGGAATGTTCTCGGTCTTCGGCCGCGTGGTCGAGGGCATCGAGGTCGTCGACGCGATCGCCGCGGTCGAGATCGACACCTACGGCCGCTACGGCCCGCCCGATCGCCCGCATCCCGTCCCGGTCGTGATCGAATCCGTGCGCATCGAGCGCGCGGGCGTGGGCGTCGCGGGCAACTGAGCCCGCAGCCGCGCCGTCGCGCGCACGGGAAGCCAGGCGACCGACCGGCCCTGCGCATCGCGCAGCCGCGCCGGACCCGAGCCGCGCCGAGCGAGCGCGCGTCGCTCGCGCGGGTTCAGCTGGGGTAAGGTCGGCCCGTGAAGATCTACCTCCTCGAACGAGAGCAGTGGATCGCGCGGCCACTCGCGGAGACCTTCGCGTTCTTCGCCCGGGCCGAGAACCTCGAGCGCATCACGCCGCCGTGGCTTCACTTCCGGATTTGCTCGCCGCTGCCGATCCAGATGCGGGTGGGCGCGCGGATCGACTACACGATCCGGCTCGCCGGCGTGCCGCTTCGCTGGCGCTCGCGGATCGAAGTCTGGGAGCCCGAGCGCCGCTTCGTGGACGTGCAGGAGCGCGGACCGTACGCGCTCTGGGAGCACGAGCACGACTTCGAAGCGCGCGATGCGGGCGTGTGGATGACCGACCGCGTGCGCTACGCGCTGCCGCTGGGCCCGTTGGGAATCGCCGCGCAAGCGATCGCGGTGCGCGCAGCGCTCACCCGGATCTTCGACTACCGCCTCGCGCGCATTCGCGAGCTGCTCGACGAAGGCCCCGGCGGCGATGCTTCCGATTGAGCTGTCCGGCGCGGCAGCCGCGCTGCTGGCGAGCTGCTTCTTCGCGCTGTGGCTCGTCAGCCTGTGGCTTCGCGACGCGAGCATCGTGGACATCTTCTGGGGCTTCGGCTTCGCGCTGGTCGCGGTGGGCGGATTCGTCTGGGGCGACGCGTCGACCGCGCCGCGCAGCCTGCTGATCAGTGCGCTGGTCTGCGCCTGGGGCCTGCGCCTCGGCGGCTACCTGCTCTGGCGCAACGCCGGCCGCGGCGAGGACCCGCGCTACGCGGCGATGCGGCGCCGTCGGGGGGCGCGCTTCTGGTGGGTGAGCCTCTTCAGCGTCTTCGCGCTGCAGGGCGCGATCCTCTGGTTCGTCTCGCTGCCCGTGCAGGTGGTGCAGGCCGCGCCCGGCGGGCCCCTCGGCGCGCTCGACGCGCTCGGCGTCGCGATCTGGTTTGCCGGCCTGCTCTTCGAGTCGATCGGCGACCTTCAGCTCGCGCGCTTCAAGGCCGACCCCGCCAACGCGGGCGCGGTGATGGACCGCGGCCTGTGGCGCTACACCCGCCACCCGAACTACTTCGGAGACTTCTGCGTATGGTGGGGCATCTTCGCGGTCGCGCTGTCCGCGCCCCACGGCGTGTATACGATCGCGAGCCCCGCGCTGATGTCCTTTCTGCTGCTGCGCGTGTCGGGGGTGCCGCTGCTCGAGCGCGACCTGCGCAAGCGTCGCCCCGCGTACGCGCATTACGCGGAGCGCACCAGCGCGTTCTTCCCGCGTCCGCCGCGCCGGCTGGGGTGATCCGCGCGCGGCGCCGCGCCGTCCGCTCGCGAGCGCGCTCCTGGCCGTATTTCCGGGCGTGGGCCTCGCGCTGCCTCGGACTCAGACGTGGTTGCGGAGCATCAGCTCCTTCGGGTGGGGCTCCAGGAAGGTCTGCCCGATCAGGTAGGCGACCTCGAGGCGACGCGCGTGGTGACGCAGCAGCGTCACCGGAACGACGAGCGGCACGAGCTCGCGCCGGTAGTCGTGAATCAGATCCGCCAATTCGACCCGCGAGGCGGAATCGAGTCGCTTGCTCAGATGCCCCGCGGCGTGCTGCAGGACGTTCGCGTTGCGCCCGCGCGAGGCCACGCGCGAGAGCGCCGCCATGAAGCCGTCCTGGTAGGCCTCGCGGATCTCGCCGCGCGAGCGACGCTTGAGCGAGGCGACGAGGCGCCCGAGCTCGCGGTAGCGCCCGACATCGTGGGCCATCAGCTGCAGCTTGTGGGCGGTGTGGAACGCGACGAGCTGTCCGTTCGTCCAGCGGCCGCTGAACTGATCGCGCAGACGCCGGTAGGCGAACACGCGCTCGATGAAGTTCTCGCGCAGCTTCGCGTCGTTGAGCCGGCCCTCGTCCTCGACGGGCAGGTTCGGAAAGGCCTCCATGAGCGGCGCGGCGAACAGCCCGCGGCCGTCCTTCTTCGGCATGCCGCTTTCGCCGTAGACCTTCACGCGCGTCATCCCGCAGCTCGGCGAGTCCTTCTTGAGCACGTAGCCGCAGAGCTCGAGGCCGCGCAGCGTGCGCACGCGGCGCGCCGCGTAGCGCTGCATCGCGCGCGTGTGGTCGCGGCCCGAGGCGATCTCGCGCATCGCGATGCCGCCCGCGTCGCGCACCAGGCGCAGCGCGGGGCGCGGCGTGCCCATGCCGGCTTCGACCTCCGGGCACACCGGCACCCACTCGACGAAGCGGCCGAGCGTGTCCGTCAGGAACCGGTCGCGCTTGTGGCCCCCGTTGAAGCGGACCTCCTCGCCCAGGAGGCAGCTCGAGATGCCGAGGCGGACCCTCACGGAGGGAGCATCGCGCCGCCGGCGCTCACCGTCAAGGAA
>JBFGGA010000040.1:0-20869 GCA_041579295.1 Myxococcota bacterium
CGACGTGGAGGGCGTCGAGGTGCTGCGCGGACCCCAGCCGACGCTGTACCGCAACGCCTCGGCCGGTGCGATCCTGCTGCGCTCGAGAAAGCCGGAAGAGGAGTTCTCCACCTCCGTCACGGCCACCTACGGCAACTACGAGCTCTGGGAGGTCGAGGGATACCTCACCGGACCCATCGTGCCGGATTATCTCTCGGGCCGGCTCTCGGGGACCTGGAGCATCCGCGACGGCATCACGAAGAATCGCTGCGCCGCGCTAGCCCACGTGCCCGCCAGCGAAGTCTCGACTCACCCGGTCCCGCCTCCCTGCAACCAGACGACGGGCAACCAGAAAGTGCGGTTCGTCGATCCAAAGCTCGACGACCGGACCAACGACATCGACTCCTTCGCGGCCCGGGGCCAGATCCTGCTCGATTTGCCGCTGGGACAGACCAAGACCCAGTGGCTGCTGAACTTCCATGGCGGGCAGAACAGGAGTCGGGCGTTCCAGTACCAGCACAGGGGCCGAGGTCGATCGGGCCGCGACTGGAGTGGATACAGCGATTTCGACGGGGGAGACCCCTTCGCGGGGGACTACAACATCGACGGCCCGGAGAACATCGACCTCTGGGGAACCAACCTGCAGACGATCTGGCAGTTCGGCGGCGACCACGAGTTCGAGCTCCGAAATCTGGTGGCCTACGAGTGGCACGACCTCTTGCGTCTGGAAAACACCGATGGCAGCCCCCAGTTTTCGCTGGAGAGCGAGTACAGCGACACCGCCTGGCAGATCAGCGATCAGCTCGAAATCCGGGGTCCAATTCGGCCGTGGCAATTCGGTGACGGCGACTGGACACTCGGTGTCTATTACCTCGAGGACGAGCTCGACGTAAGCAACTTCTTCGATCGAGAGGGGCGCACCGACCTCCACCAGACATACACCCAGGAGTTGTGGAACTTCGCCGTCTACGGAGAGATCGAGTACCGAATCCAGCCCGGATGCGAGCGCATCTCCTGCGACTTCACGCTGCTCGCAGGGCTGCGTTACAACTGGGAGCACAAGAGTTTCGACACCACCGTCGTCGAAGCTCCCATCGCCGGGATCACAAGAGACACGCTCATGGGCAGGGACGATGCCCTGTGGGACGACTGGAGCGGAGATTTCAGTCTGACCTGGAACTACTCCGAGGACAGCAACGTCTACCTCAAGTACTCCAAGGGCTGGAAGGGAGGACACTTCAACGGCGGCGCCGTCTCGGTATTCGACATCGTCACAGGGGTCAACCCCGAAGTCGTCGACTCCTACGAGGTTGGGCTGCGCTCCTCTTGGTTCGACAACCGCCTCGACCTCGATGTCACGGGCTTCTACTACGACTATCTGGATCTTCAAGTCTTCATCGTCGAACAGACCGAACTCGGTTATCCGATTCCGAAGCTGGCGAACGCCAGCGACGCGTGGGTCTACGGCGTCGAGCTGGACATGCGAACCGAGCCGATCGAAGGCCTCTACATCACCCTCAACGCCGCCTGGGTGGAGAGCGAGTACGAGGAATTCGTGGTCACCTTCTCCCAGAGAATCGTGTTTCCGAGGCAGCGCGGTCGACCGCCCCCGGATCCCCGCTTCATCATCATCGAGAGGAAGTTCGACTACACGGGCAACACCCTGATCGCGTCGCCGAACTGGTCCGCGACGGGCTCCATCGAATACGACATCCCCCTGCCCGGGCAGGTCGCCGGCCGGGGCCTCGGCACCCTGACCCCCCGCTTCTCGTTCAGCTGGAAGGACGAGCTGCTCTACGACGCCTGCGGGGGTCGGGGCAACCGCTGCAACTTCGAGCCGGGTTTCTTCGGGCAGGACGACTTCTGGATCTTCAACGCTGCTCTCACGTGGACTTCAGAGAACGAGATGCTCTCGCTGACGGTCTGGGTCCGCAATCTTCTGGACGAGCACTACAAGACCCAATCCCTCGACCGGTCCAGAGGGCTTGGCATCATTCTCGATGCCTACGCGGATCCGAGGACCTACGGCATAACGGCTACTTTCGCCTACTGAAGAATCCGACGCACAGCGACGGGATCGAGCTAGCCCGGCCCGCTGACCACAAGTTGCCGGGGGCGCGAGTCGAATTCTCTTCCGTCGGGAAGCCGCTCTTTGTTTTCAGGCTGAACCAGCCAAAGGAGTCCCACGCCCGTCGGTGGTGGGGGGAGCGGCCATTCGCCAAATCCGGAACCGGATAGAGCCGGGAGCCGCCACCGATGCCGCTCTGTGCCGCTGCCTGCCGCTCCTTGCAGGGCAGGAGCTGTAAGCACACGTCATTTCTGACGTTTCTCACGTTCTGGCAGCCTGAGGGTCAGGGGTTCGATCCCCCTCAGCTCCACCAATCTTCTCGGAGGCGTCACAAGAAATTGTGGCGCCTCCCGTCGTTTGAGGGCCGTTGGCCGGCGCTTTGGATGCGAGCGCGTCGGCGGAACCGGTCGTCGGCTGACTCACCTTCGACGTGCTCGACCCTCCGACGCCGTCAACGGTGTTGCGATCACCGCAATCGACATCGCTGTCGGGCCCGGATTCACCCTCGCGATCGTCCCCGAGCCGCGCGCCTGGCTGCCGCTACTCGCGGGGATCGCGCTGCTCTGCGCGCTGCGGCGTTCGCGTGCGCGCACGCGCGCGGGCTGACGAGCTCACCCGGTTCGAACGAAGCGGTCCAAGCCCGAGCGGCGCCTCGGGGTGGCGGGCCGAGGCTCCCGCCGTTCCGTCGGAAGTCCGTTCTCGACGGCCCACCGGGCCGCGGCGATCCCAGGCTCGACCGATCGCCGCTCGTCGGAGCGTATCCGCCGAATCGATTGACAAAACCACTGCGCAGGAGTACGGATGAGATGCGCGCTCCGCGTTCTGCGGTGGATGGGCCGCACACGTGGTGCGCACGGGCTCGCGCTGCGAGCCAGCGCGCAAGGGCGCGACGCTCGACGACAGACGGGCGCGGTTTGCACGGCGACGGCGGTGGGTCGCATCCCGACTTGCCGGAGGGAGGAACATGAAGCGCGAGATTCAGCGGCGGATCTGGGCATGGCTTGGCGCGGCGGCGCTACTCGTCGGGGGGCCGCTCGCGGCGGCGCCGGCACAGGCGCAGTCGTGCACGGAGGAAGAGGAGGTCATCTGGGAGCTCGTCGATGCGCTCGGCTACGCGCTGGTCGTCTTCGACGACGTCTTCGACACGAATCCCACCGAGCAGGACTGCGAGATCATCTGCAAGAAGCTCGAGGCGGGCTGCAGGCAGGCCGGCACCCGGTTCGCGCAGGATGTGAACGGCCTGGTCAGGACGGGCGCCTCGGCGGCGGGGATCCTCTGCAAGACGGCCGCCGACCCGCGGACCTGCAGAGCCGCCGTCATCGCAGTCCGGCAGCAATCGCGGACGCTGGTGAGAGACATCAAGGCGCTGTTCAAGGAGCGCTGCGCGGATCCGGCGCTCGCCACCACGTGCAGCAACGCGTGCAACCTCAACCAGCATCCGCAGTGCTGCGAGGAGGCGTTCGGCGGCACCTGCTCTTGAGCGAGGCGCCGCCGGAACGCCGACAAGGCCTCTGACGGCCGAAGCCTCGTCGTTCGGGTTTCTTTTCTTATCAACTTTTGATCTTCGATCTACATATTTGATAAGACAAAAAGTTGCATAAAGAACTTGACACTCCGCCCCGATGGTCGGAACCATGGGTTGGATTGCGCGATCGTCCGCCCCGAGGGCAGGAGGCGAAGCCCAGAGTTTTCCGATGCCCGATCGCTTCGCCCGGCTCCACCGCACCCTCCGCGGCGCGCTGCTCTGCTTCGCCATGGCCGGCGTGGCGGCCGCCGCCGAGGGTCCGGTCGTCGGCTGGGGCGACGCCACCCACGGCGCGTCGCAGTCCGCGAGGACCGTCAACGTCTTCGGCACCGCGGCCAGCGTCGCAGCGGGCTGCGATCACAGCTGCGCGATCCAGGCCGGCACGGGTCACGTCGTCTGCTGGGGCTGGGATCACGCCGGGCAGGCGACGCCACCGGACGCGGTGAACGGCGCGACGGGCAGCGCGAGCGCGATTGCGCTCGGCAAGGCGCACGGCTGCGCGATCCAGAAGGGCACCGAGAGCGTCGTCTGCTGGGGGGACGACAGCCGCGGCCAGTCGACACCGCCCGAAGAGGTCGACGGAAAGCTCGGCGCCGCGAGCGCGATCGCGGTCGGGAAGTTTCACAGCTGCGCGATCCAGGCCGGCACGGGCGCCGTCTTCTGCTGGGGCGACGACGCCGATGGCCGCGCCACCCCGCCGGATGCCGTCGACGGCACGTCCGGAACGGCGAGCGCAATCTTCGCGGGCTACCGCCACAGCTGCGCGATCCAGGCGGGTACGGGCCGCGTCGTCTGCTGGGGCGAAGGCGCCGACGGCTCGGCGGCGCCCCCGGACGGCGCCGCCAAGGCGCTCGGCAACGCGACCGAGATCGCGGCGGGCAGGTTCCACAGCTGTGCGATCCAGCCGAGCACGGCTGAGCTCGTCTGCTGGGGCGACGACTCCGGCGGGCGCGCGACGGCGCCCGACGCCGTCAACGGCAGCGCCGGAACCGCCGCGCACGTCGCGGCGGGCAGCGCCCACAGCTGCGCGATCCAGGCCGGTACGGGGCGCGTCGTCTGCGGGGGCGACGACACCTCCGGCCAATCGCGGCCGCCCGCGGCCGTCGACGGCAGCGCGGGCACCGCGAGCGACGTCGCGGCGGGCTTTCATCACAGCTGCGCGGTCCAGGCGGGCACGGGCTACGTGTTCTGCTGGGGCTACGACTTCTCCGGCCAGTCGACTCCGCCCGAAGCCGTCAACGGAGCGCGCACCGCGATCGACATCGCGGCGGGCGACGCCCACGACTGCGCGATCGACGCGGGTACCGGGGGTGTCGTGTGCTGGGGCAACGACCGTGCGGGCCGCGCGACGCCTCCCGCCGCGGTCGACGGCAGCGCGGGCGGCGCGAGCGCCGTCGCGGCGGGCAGCGCCCACAGCTGCGCGATCCAATCGGGTACGGCCCGCGTCGTCTGCTGGGGCGAAGACGCGCACGGACAGGCGACGCCACCGGACGCCGTCGACGGCACCGCGGGCAGTGCGGCCGCCATCGCGGCGGGCGGCGCGCACGGCTGCGCGATCCAGACCGCTACGGGCGACGTCGTCTGCTGGGGCGACGATTCCCATGGACAGTCGACGCCCGCCGGCGGCGTGCGCGGAGCGTCGGGGGGCGCGACGGACGTCGCGGCGGGCTACCGGCACAGCTGCGCGATCCAGACCGCGACCGGACGCGTCCTGTGCTGGGGCGACGACTTCTTCGGCCAGGCGACACCTCCCGCCGACGTCGATGGGACTTCCGGAGCGGCGACCGACGTCGCGGCGGGCGGCAGCCACAGCTGCGCGATCCAGGCGCGCTCGTCCCGCGTCGTCTGCTGGGGAGACGATTCCTACGGGCAGTCGACGCCCCCCGACGACGTCAACGGAGCTTCGGGAACCGCCACCGAGATCGCGACGGGCGGCAGCCACAGCTGTGCGATCCAGGCGCGCAGCCACCGGGTCGTCTGCTGGGGAGACGACCACTACGGCCAGGCGATGCCGCCAGGCGCCGTCGACGGCCCGTCCGCAACGGCGCTCGCGATCGCGGCGGGCGACGAGCACACGCTCGCAATCGTCGCGCTGCCCGCGCAGCGATCGCGCGCCGCGCCGGACGTCCCGCGCCGCACCCAGGGGAAGACCCGCAGCCCACCCGGCGATTCCGATGCGACGCCCCGGAAATCCGTCGCGCGCTGAGCGAGAGCGGTCGTGCCGCCGCGACGGCTCGAAGATTCGCCGTCCCAGACTTAACAACTTAACGAGAAGCAACAGCTCAACGGATGTGCCCCAGATTGCCCCGCGCGTTTCGCGCGGCGCAGCGCATTCGAAGCCGGGCATTGCTGGGCGAAGCGCCTGGTTTATATTTCATACAACCGCTCTCGCGGAATTCTCTTATCACATTCATCAACGCGAGCGGTTGAGGTCTCCGCGGCTCTGCCGAGGTCACGACACCGCTCGAAGAGGGGTGTACGCAATGGATCAGCGATCGAAGTCCAACGATGCGATCGGCGCGGCGAACCGGGGAGACCCCTGCGAATCGTCGCTGTGCACGCTTTGCCGTGCGGACTGCAAGGGGCGCTGCGAGACCTGGCTGTCCTGCCTGATGGGAAGGAGGCTCCTCTACCCACGCGACTTCGGCTTGGTCACGGCGGGAAGCGCGAATACCTCCCACGTGGGCATTTCCTACAACTCCCTTCGGATCAACGGCTACAACTACGGCTCCTACGGGCTGGCGCAGGGCCTGTCCCACTCGGAGGACGACTGCATCTTCCCGAACGTCAGCCTGGAGACGCAATTCGGCAAGGCGCGGAAGACGAAGAGCCGGGTTCCGCTGATGACCGGCGCGCTGGGCTCCACCCAGATCGCCGCCAAGTACTGGGAGTCGTTATCGATTGGGGCGTCGCTCGTCGGATATCCGATCGTCGTCGGCGAGAACGTGGTCGGCATCGACCGCGAGGCCGAGATCAAGAACGGCAAGATCCTCAAGGCGCCGGAACTGGACCGACGAATCACCACGTATCTGCGTTACTTCGACGGATACGGCGCGATCCTCGTCCAGCTCAACGTCGAGGACACCCGCAACGGCGTGGCCGAATACGCAATCGACAAGTTCGGCGATCAGGTGATCATCGAGCTGAAGTGGGGCCAGGGAGCGAAGAACATCGGCGGCGAGATCCAGGTCAACTCGCTGGATTACGCGCTCTTCCTGAAACAGCGGGGCTATGTCGTCGACCCCGACCCGACTTCGCCCGAGGTGCAGGAGGCGTTCCACAACAACTCCATTCGGTCGTTCGCGCGCCACAGTCGCCTGGGATACACGAGCCTCCAGGAGCGCGACGCGGTCGAGAACAGCTTCATGGAGTCGGCGGACCATCTTCGCAAGCTCGGCTACGAGCGGATCACGCTGAAGACCGGCTCGTATGGCATGGAAGGCCTGGCGATGGCGATCAAGTACGCCACCAAGGCCAAGCTCGATCTGCTGACGATCGACGGCTCGGGCGGCGGCACCGGGATGAGCCCGTGGAACATGATGGAGACCTGGGGCGTCCCCTCCGTGCTGCTGCACGCCAAGGCCCATCAGTACGCGAAGATCCTCGCGGACCGAGGCGCCGACGTCGTCGACCTGTCGTTTGCGGGCGGGCTCGCCCGCGAAGACCAGATCTTCAAGGCGCTCGCGCTCGGGGCGCCGTTTACGAAGCTGGTCTGCATGGGGCGCGCGCTGATGGTCCCCGCGTTCGTGGGCTCGAACATCGAAGGCGTGCTGAAGCCGGACAAGCGGGAGCACAACGGCGGCAACTGGAACAAGCTGCCGCCCTCCGTGACCGCGCTGGGCCACCGGGAGAGCGAGATCTTCGCCTGCTACTTCGACGTCCAGAAGAAGGTCGGCAAGGACGAGATGAAGAACATCCCGTTCGGCGCGATCGCGGCCTGGACGCTCGCCGACAAGCTGTCGGCGGGCCTGCAGCAACTGATGGCCGGCGCGCGGAAGTTCTCGATCTCCGAGATCTCGCGCAAGGACATCTGGTCGGCCAACCGCGAAACCGAGCGCGAGACGGGCATCCCGTTCATCACGGACGAGAGCGATGATGTCGCCAGAGCGATCCTGACGTCCTGAGTCTCCGCGAGATCGTCGCCCGAGGCGGGCCCCGCCCCTACCGGTCGGGGCCCTCTTCTCTCGCAAGGACACGCTTGTCTCGGACCAGGCGGCGCGACACGAAACGCGCGCCTGCGAGCGGGGGCGCGCCGCACGGGCGCGCGGCTCAGCCTCAGCCGCGCGAGCGGCGCGGCCGGGCGCGCGGGGCCGCGAACGACGCCACGACGTCGATCCGGCGCGCGCCCCAGCCGAGCGCGTTCAAATGCCGGCCGGCGGCCTCGATGTCGGAGGTGATGACGCGGCCGTCGAGGAAGACCACGGTCTTCGCGTCGCGACGGATCACGGTCCCCTTCTGGGTCCGCGCGTAGGCCTTCACCTTGGCTTCCGAGGCGAGGACGACGAGCGCCACGGGGCCGGCGCTCGGAACCTCGCAGATCTCGCCCGCGCGCGCGCTCGCGGGCGCGCCGAGCGCGAAGACGAGGATCGGCGCGAGCGCCGCGGCCCTCGGCGCGCGCAGCAGCGGCTGAAAGGAGATCACCCGGATCGGATCGGATCGCGGCGCCGCCAGCTTGAGGCTCGGGCCGAACGGCGGCGCCTGCGGGCCTCCCGCTCGGTTTCGCGGGCCCGGTCCGATCGCGCGGGCGCGCAGCGCGACGCCGAAGGCTCGGTCAGCGCAGCGCTTCGAGACGAGCGCGCGCGAGGTCGAGATAGCGCCCGTGGACGCGCACGCGATCCAAGCCGCGCGCCGCGAGCGCCTCGCCGATCAGCCGCAGCTGGCGCTCGACGTTGCGCTTCGCCGCGACTTCGAGACTCGGCGCAGCGGCGAGCGCTTCGTCGAGGCCCGGGTCGCAGTCGAGCAAGTAGGCGACCAGCTCGCTCTGCTCGCGCCGCAGGTCGGGATCGCGCAGACATCGCATCGCCGCGCAGTCGCTGTGTCCCAGCACGATCACGTCGCCGACCTCGCAGGCCCCGATCGCGAGCAGCAGCGTGGAGAACTGGCCGCCACCGGGTCTCGCGAGATTGCCCGCGCTGCGCACCACGAGCGCCTCGTTGGGCGACAGGCCGAACAGCGCCTCGGGAACCACCCGCGCGTCCGCGCAGGTCACGATGGCGACGCTCGGCGCGTGGTCGGCCGCCACGGCCGCGAGCCGCTGGCCCAGATCGCCGGCCAGGCGCTGCTCGGCCCGCCGGTCGAACTCCGCGATGATCGAAGGATCGCTCACGGGCGGAAGATATGATCGCCCATCGGGCCAGGGCAAGGATGCGCGCCGATCCCGCCGCCGGCGCCGAGCGGACCACGCGGCTGCGGCCCGAGCGCCGGCGGCGCCGAAGTCGCACGCGAGGCGTTAGAATCCGGCGCTGAGCTCTTGTTGGACGAGCCGAGGAGGTCCGATCGTGGCACGGCGCAAGGCCAGGAAGAAACGCGACATCGAAAAGGACTACCCCGCGAAGCAGTTCGTCGCCAAGCTCCGCCGGCTGGCCGACTGCATCGAGCACGGCGAGCGCTTCCGCATCCAGGTGGCCGGCGAGCGCGTCTCGGTCCCGCCCGCGGCGAGGATCAACATCGAGCACGAGCGCGGCTCGTCGGAGGAGGAGATCGAGTTTCAGCTCTGCTGGAAGCTCGACCGCTAGGCGGCGCGCAGCCGGCCGAGCGTCGCGGCCGCGCGCAGCGAACGAAGCCTTTCGGGTGCGCTTGGCCGGACCGCGACGCGTGATAGGCTGATGGCGCATCCACACCCGGGAGGCGCCGATGGAAGTCAACGGGATTGCGCACATCCAGCTCACGGTCTCGAACGTCGTGGAGTCGACGAAGTTCTACGAGCCGTTTCTCCACTTCCTCGAGATGAAGACGCTGATCCAGACCGACGAGTTCTTCTATTGCATCGGCAGCCGCACCGGCATCGCGATCTGTCAGGCGGATCCCGAGCTCGCGGACGATCGCTTCGTGCAGCGCCGCGTGGGCCTGCATCACTTCTGCCTGCGCGCGCGCGAGCGCGAACACGTCGACGCGATCTTCGAGTTCGTCCGGGGGCTGGGCGCGACGATCGTGCACCCGCCCCGCGAGGACGGCTACGCGCCCGGCTACTACTCGGTGCTGCTGGAGGATCGCGACGGCATCCGGATCGAGGTGAACCACGTCCCGGGCAAGGGCTGGCTCGAGAAGCGGGAGGCAGCCTGAGCGGCGCTCGCGGGGCGCGCCCTCGGCCAGGCGCCGCGGATCGACAGCAACCAAAAGCGCGGCGGATCGGGAAACCCGCCGGCCGGCCCCAAAAGGGGGCTGAGTTGCGCTTCGCCTGCACGCGCGCGAGTTCCCGCGGCATGTCCTCCGGCCGCTCGCAGCGGCGGTTCTCTGGCATAATGCGGAGGCGGAGGGAACGCGAATGAGATGGGCGCCCCTGCTCGCGGCGATCTCGCTCGCGGGTTGCGCGCCCGCGCAGCCCGGGATCGACGCGCTGCCGGTGCGCAGTCTCGAGGCATGCGGATCGCGGGGCTTCGAGGTGAGACCCGGGCTCGACGTCGCGATCGCGATCGACACCTCGGGATCGACCGCCGGGCCCAGCGGGGTGGACATCGATGAGGATGGCGTCGTGGGACAATTTGCGGGCGACGTGATGACGGACAGAAGCGATTCGCTGCTCGCCGCGCAGGTAGCGGGAATCAAATCCGCGCTCGCCGCGGGTGACCTCCGGGATCTGCGCCTCTCGATCGTCAGCTTCTCGGGAGCGGATCGATTCGACGACCCGGCGAGCGTCGAACCATTTCCCGACGCCGCCTTGCGCGGAGCGCTCACCTCCGACCTTCGCGAGATCGAAGCCGCGCTGGACCATGTGCTCAAGGGGGGCAGCCGGGGCACGTCGAACTTCGCGGCCGCGATGCGCCGCTCGCTGGAGGCCCTGCGCGTCGGCTGGAGCAGCGCACCCGACGATGGGCGCACGCGCGTGGTGCTGATGCTGGCGGACAGCCCGACGCCGGTGATGCCCGGCCCCACGCAGTACTTCTATCGAACGCCGGACGGGGACCCGCACGGGCCCGTCGTTCACAGCGATCCCCGAATGGCCGTCGCGGCGCAGCGCGCACTTCGCTCGCGGGTGGTCTTCAACACTTTCGGCCTCGGAGAGGCCGCGGCGGCCGACCCGCCGCACATGCTGAGCCGCATCGCCGGAGCGACCGGCGGGACGTATCGGGCCGTGAACGATCCGAAGAAGCTCCACTGCGAGCTGATGAGCGCGCTCGCTCAGTAGCGCAGAGAGCGTGCGCGCGAGGCTCGCGCCCCCGAGTACCTCAGGGAGAACCGGAATTGCTGCGAAGCTCGTATCGAACCGCGCTGCTGCTCTTGTGCTGCTTCGGGCTCGCGGCTGCGCAGGCGCACGCAGATCATTGGTTTGCGATTCCCGATCTCACGGCTGCCGAGGTCGATCGCCTGGCGGAGCGGTTCGAGCTGAGAGGTACTCACGGCCGCGTGACGCTTGCGATCGTCGACGCGGCGGCCGAAGACGAGCTTCTGCACCTCCATCCCCGCGCGCTGCGCGCCGCCGAGCATCGACCCGACGAAGATGTCTTCGCCGTCTACCTCGCGCCCGGCGAGCGACTGAAACCGAGCGCGGCGGCGCGCTTGCTGCTCGAGCGAGACGACCTCGCGCTCGTCGGCCTGCCGAGCGGCAGCGCTCCCGCGGTGGTGAGCGCGCTGCGAGAGCGCCGGAGCGGCCTGTTCCACGACGGCATCGCCCGGATCCCGGACCGCCGCCAGCGGCCCCAGGCGGGCGCTCCGCCGACCGCGGCGCCCCTCGAGCCGGACGCGCGAGTCCAGGCCTGGCTCGACTCCGTATCCGAAGCGAACCTGCGGGCGGACGTCAGGAGCCTCTCCACGCTGTTCGACACGCGCCAATCCGACACCCCGGGCGGCTCGGATGCGCAGCAGTGGCTGATCGACCGCTTCGAGGCGCTCGGGCTGGCGACCTCGACCCACAGCTTCGACGGCGGCGCCGACAACGTCATCGCGGAGATCCCGGGCGCGATCGAGCCCGAAGCGGTCGTCATCGTCGGGGCCCACTACGATTCGGTCGCTTTCGGGGGCGGCCCCGCACCGGGCGCAGACGACAACGCGTCGGGAGTCGCGGCGCTGCTCGAGATCGCGCGCATCTTCGCAGCCGAGCGCGCCGCATTCCGCTACACGCTTCGCCTGGTGGCCTTCGCCTCCGAGGAGTTCGGTCTGCTGGGGTCGAGCGCCTACTCGAAACGGATGCTCGACGAGAATGTCGACGTCGTCGCGATGCTCAACACGGACATGAACGCCTATCGCAGGCCGCTCGATCGGCTCGACCTCGACATGGTGACCTCGAGCGCGACCGACTGGCTCACCGACGACCTGATCGCGATCGCGAACCTGTACCTCCCCGACCTTCCCGTCGTGAAGGGGCCGCTGTTCGCGGGAGCGAGCGATCACGCCGCTTTCTTCAACGATGGGTTTCCGGCGGCGTTCTACTTCGAGGACATCGACCGCTTCAGCCCCTACATCCACACCGTCCGCGATACCATCGGCCGCAGCGCCAACGACTTCGAGCTCGCCCGCGCCATCGTGCAGGCGATCCTCGCCGGCGCGGCGGTCCTGGCGGAGCCCGCTGCGCTCAGCCATTCCGGCTCGTGCCCGGGCGAGGTGACCCTGGAGATTCGCGATCTGACTCCCGGTGCGTCGATCTTCGTCGTCGGGTCGCCCAACGAGGGAGACTTCTCGCTGCGCGGCCGCTGGTGCCGCGGCCTGTGGCTGGAACTCGATCGCCCGAGCCTGCTGGGCGCAACTTTCGCGGATGCCGACGGATACGCCGAGCTGAAGCGAGTTCTCCCGACCGCGCGCTGCGGCCTCTTCGTTCAGGCGATCGACCGAAGCGCGTGCGCGGCGACCCACGTCATCCAGCTGCGTTGACGCCCGGCGAGGCCACCCCCGAGATCGAGCGCGCATCGCCAGGCACCGCGCGCGGTCGCGCGCAAGCGCACGCGCCACCGGCGACCACGACGGACGCGTCAGTGAGCCACCCGAATCTGGCGCTGCGCGTCGATGTCGGCGGCCGTCACCTCGACGGCGCTTTGGCGCCCGTCGAATTCCAGCATCAGCGGGCCGACCGCGCCCGTCGCCTGCCCCGCTTTCGGCGCGTAGACGGCCGCGAAGCGCGCTCGGCCATCTGCGTCCGCAATCTTCTCGATCCGGAAGTCGACTCGGCGGCCGCGATTCGTCTCGAGGCGCTGCGTCAACACCACCGCACTGCCCGGTGAGGCCTCGACGAGCAGCCGCGCACCGGGCACGACTTCGAACACCTTGAGCTTCGCCACGTGCCAGGGCAGCCCGCTCACCCGCGCGTGCGACGAGGACTCGAATAGCAGGCGGACGCCCTCGACGGGCGCAAAGCGGAAAACGCCCGCTCTTGCGGCGCTTCCGTCTGCGTAGAACAGCCGCGCTACGACGAGGCGTTGCAGCGCGGGCGTGGGAAGGTAGGTCACGGCCCCGCTCTGCGGATCGCGGTACTCGTGGAGCACCCGGGTTGGATCGCCGATCAGCGCCGCGTACATCGGAAGGTCCGTCACGACGTTGTCCACCACGAGGTAGCGGACGCCGTTGCGCCGCAAGACCGCCATCATCTCCGCTTCGTCGGTCGCCAGGAAGAACCGGGCCGCCTCCTGCATGCCGTGGGTCTCCGTGCCGTAGTTCGTCGCGACGGCCGGCCGCTGCGCGACGGCCTCGATCCAGCCGCCGTAATCCCAGCGCGCGAGCACGCCGTACGCCGGCTTGCGGTCGGGGCGAAACGGATCGCCCGGCGGCGGAGTATGCGCGCGCAGCCAGAGCATCGTCTCCTCGACGTCGCCGCGGAAGACGTCCGCGGTGCGTTGCTCCTGGATCGCGCGCAGCGCGGCGAGCGTGGGCAGTTGAAGCAGCAGCACCGCGACGACCAGGGCGGCGCTCGAGATCGCCCTCGGCAGCGGAATGCGCGGGAGCGCCCAGGCCACGCAGAGGCCCGCCGCGATCGCGCTGTTGAGCGCCAGATACTCGGCGTAGCGCTGCCGGGCGATCGTCGCGGCGAGCGCCGCCAGGCTCCAGAGGATCAGGAAGCGGCGCACGCGCAGCGCCCGATGGGACTCTCGCGTCAACAGGAGCAGCCCGCACGGAAGCAGCAGCAGCGCAAGCCCGAAGTTGCGCGCGTAGACCGAGGGATCGGTCTGCGGCTGATACTGGATGATGGAATCGACCCAGGGATTGCCGCCCCGCAACAGCGAGAATCCGGAGGCCAGCTCGCCGCCCAGAGCGACTGCGAGCGGCAAGCCGACCGCGAGGCCGCAGGCGACCCCGACGTTCGGGCTGCGCACGAGGCCGCGCGACACCGCCCAGACGAGCGCAGCCGCGCCCGCGAACAGCACGACGTGGAACCACGAGAGGACGTTGAAGCCGAAGAGCGCGCGGCTGCCCCAGAGATCGCTCAGACAGGCCAGCGCGAGCGCAACGGCCGCGACCGCGTACATGAGCGCGGCACCGCGACCGATGCTTCGCAACGCTTGCGGGGAGCGCCGCGCTCCCCACAAGCGGACCAGCACATCGATTCCGACCAGCGAGAGCAGCGCGATCCCACCGCGCCAGACGCTCAGATAGAGACACGCGAGGCACCCCGCCGCAATCCACGATCGCGTTCGATCGGCGTCGCCGAGCGTCCGCGCGTATCCCGCAAAGGCGAGCAGCAGCAGCAGCGGCTCGGCCATCTCGTTGTCGAATCGCCCGAGCACGCTGGCTTCCACGTGCGTCGGCGTGACCGCGAGCAGCAGGCCCGCCGCGAGCCCCGCGGAGACGCCCGCGATCGCGGCCGTGAAGCGGCAGAGCAGCGCGGCGGTGAGCGCACCGACCAGTGGCGGAATCAGCGCGATCGCCCGCTCGACGAACGGTATGAGCCATGGGGCCGCGCGAAACGGCGAGAGCACGGCGGCGAGCAGGTACTCCATGGTCGGCGCCGCGATCACGCCCGTGCCGTGCGGATAGCCCTGGTAGTAGTCGTGGATGGCCGTCTTCGGAAAGCCCGCGAGATAGACCCAGAGCTTGCGCAGGCGCATGTAGCAGTCGGGATCGAAGTAGTAGATCCGATCGTTCGCGAAGACCTGCTGCCAGGGGAGCAGACGCATCGCGAGCGCGAGCGCGAAGACGAGCGCGAGCGCGATCCACCCGGCGCGGCCCGCGGCGTCGGTCGGCCCACGCAGGGGCGGCAAGTCCCGCTCTCGCGTCGCAGGCTCGGCGGGTGGCGACTTCGGCAATGGCGGCACCGGCTTCAGCGCTGCGCCACCAGCCGCGCGATCACTTCCCCGAACGCGGCTGCGCCGATCGCAGCCATCTCGTCGTCCGTGCGATCCTGGATCGGATGCTCGACGTAGACGGGGGAATGCGCGAAGCCGAGCGATCTCGCCTGGGCTTCGGCGCCGTCGACGAATTCGCGGGTGACGACGTAGACCGTCGGGATCCCGCGCAGCTCCAGATCCGACGTGTCGTGCACACTGCACGACGTGCAGCTGCCTCAATCCGCCAGCGCCTCGATCACCGCATCGCAGCGGCTCGCGATCTCGTGTCGAAGGTCTGCGGGTGCCGGCTTGGTGAAGGTCGGCTTCGAGAAGCGCAGCACCTGCGCGCCACGCTCGCGCAGACGCAGCGCGATCGCGTCGAGGAAGCGATCGCCGCGCGGCTTCGAGATGTCGAGCAGGCCGATCGTCCGGCCCTCCAGGCCCTCGAGGCGGGTCGCGGCCGCGCGGATCGCGGGCGCGTGCTCGGAGGTCGGGTCGAGCAGAACCGTCGTGTCGCGTCCGCTCATGTCCGGATCTCCCGCCATACCGGCTGGCTTCCGATCTCCCCTCCGACCCAGCCGCCGATCATCGTCGAGAAGAGCCCCGCGCGGCCGCCGCAGTGCACGACCAGGATGCCGCCGGGTCTGAACTTGGGCAGCGTGGCATCGGCGACCTCTTCCGGCAAGCCCTCCGCGATGCCGCCCGCACCGCGCACGACCTCGCTTCCGGGGACCTGGAGCAGCTCGTGCAGCCTCGCGACCAGGCGCGCTTTGTCCCAGCCGGCCTCGGCGAAGACGCGGGCGTGCTCGGGGCCGACGGCGAGCAGGCAGTCGAAGGCCACGAGCAGCTTCGGGTGATGCAACGTCCGCAGGTTGACGGCGAACGAGCGCGCCAGCGACTCCGGCTCGCGCGAAAGCTGATCGACGATGCTGCGCGGCGCCTCGCCGGGAAAGAGCGTGACGGTATCGGCGCCGGGCTTCGCACCGAGGTCGACCGATAGCGGTTGCCAGGGAGAGCCCTCCTCGTCTTCCGCGAAGCAGAAGGAGAGCTTTCCGGGGTTGCCGAAGGTGGCGCGGTCGACTTCACCGGGGCGGCCGCCGCCGACGTTGCGGACCACGAGCTGGAGCGCGCGGCCGATGCTGCAGTTCGCGCGATTGCCCTGGCCGAAGACGTTCACACCCGAGTTCATGCCGATCGCGCGGCGGATCGGGCCGTTGACGACGATCACGGGCGAAACCGGCATGGTGGTGGCGAGCAGGCCGTGGATGTTGAATTCGTCCGTGCAGGCGGCCTCCACCGCCGCCAGCACCACGGGCAGGTATTCGGCGCAGCACCCCGCCGCCACCGCGTTGATCGCGACCTTCTCGACCGTGCAGGGGGCCAGGTTCGGCGGCACCGCGGCGACGACCTCGTCGGGGCTGCGCGCGGTGCCGGCCAGCATCGCGGTCACGCGCGCTTCGGTGGGAGGCACCAGCGGCAGGCCGTCGCTCCAGCCGCGCGCGTACATCGCCTCGAACTCGTCCTCGAGCGCCGCCAGCTCGACGCGCCGCGAGCGCAGCTTCGAGCCGCCGAAGCGCACCGCGAGATCGGCGGCGCGGTCGGGATCGACGCTCAGCGAACCGCAACCCGGTCGCGACCCGGGCAGCGCTTCGCCGAGGCCGCTCACGCCCGTGAGCTGCTCCCACTCGCCGCGGTGCCAGCCGAGCGCGCGCCTGGTCTCGACGCCATCTTCGACCCGCAGCAGCGTCGGGACGGCCTCGATGCCGTGGTGCCAGGAGAAGCGCAGCTGCGTGTCGTCCAGCGCGTCGACGCCCTCGGGAAAGCGCGGATCGTCCTGGGTGAAGACCGTCAGCTTCACGCGTCGATCGAGCGCGGCCAGCACGGGCGCCACGAGCTCGCAGGTGGGGCAGTCGCGCTTCACGAAGGCGACGATGCCTTCGGGCAGGGCCGGCCGCGCCCGCTCGAGATTCCCGTCCGCCTCAGCCATTGCGCACCGCGATCGTCCCCCTCGATGGGGCGCCCTGCGATGGGCCTCTTCGGGCACCCCGCGGCATGCTAACCCGTTTCGAGGCGTCCCGTCGGCACTCGTCGCGCGGCCGAGCCCTCAGGTGTGTCGGCAGTCCGGCTGGGGGGCGCCGGCGCGCGTCACCACCAGCTGCACCAGCTGGTGGTGGCGCGCGCGGAAGGTCGCCGCGCAGCTGAGCAGATAGTAGTTCCACATGCGCCGAAACCGCTCGTCGTAGTGCGCGCCGAGGTGAGGCCATGCCGCGCACAGGTTCTCGTGCCAGGCCAGCAGCGTGCGATCGTAGTAGGGGCCGAAGTTGTGCACGTCCTCCATCACGAACAGGCCCTGCATCGCGCGGCTCAGCTGATCGAGCGACGGGATGACGCCGTTGGGAAAGATGTAGCGGTTCATCCAGGGATCGACGTAACGCGCGCTGCGGTTGCCGCAAATCGTCTGGATCAGCGAGACGCCGTGGGGCGCGAGGCAGCGGAAACTCACCTCCATGTAGGTTCGATAGTTCTTCGGACCCACGTGCTCCAGCATGCCCAGTGAGATCACCGCGTCGTAGCGGCCACGCACCGCACGGTAGTCCTGCAGCCGGATCTCGACGGGCAGCCCGCGGCAACGCCGCTCGGCCAGCTCCGCCTGCTCCCGCGACACGGTGAGCCCGGTGACCTCGGCGCCGTAGTTCTCTGCGGCGTGTCGGGCGAAGCCACCCCAACCGCATCCGAGGTCCAACACCTTCGCGCCTGGCTTGAGTCCGATCTTGCGGCACACCAGATCGAGCTTGGCGAGCTGCGCCTCCTCGAGCGCGTGGGCGCTTCGCCAGTACGCGCAGGAGTAGATCATGCGCGAGTCCAGCATGGCCTCGAAGAGGTCGTTCCCGATGTCGTAGTGTCTGCGCCCGACTTCGAACGCGCGACCGATTCTCTGGAGGTTGCAAAACCGCGCACCCAGGAACAGCGCGATCTCGCGCGGGCCCGTCCGCGCCCTGTCGTAGAGACCGCCCTGCAGCAGCCGCGCAATCATCTCGTCGATCGCCGGCGAGTCCCACAGGCCGTCCATGTAGGCCTCGCCGAGACCCAGATTGCCGTCGCCGAGCACGCGTCGATAGAAGCGTGGGTCGTGAACCTGCAGATCGTGTCGGCCGGTGCCGCCGATCCGAACTCCCGCGGCCTCGAACAGCTCGCGGATCAGAGCTTCCGCGCTGCGCGTACCCACCGCGGCCAGCATAACAGATGCGCGGGTCTGTCATCGACGGCCAGACGTAGTGAGCTCCACACATCCCTGCACCATCACGGATCTGTGGCGCCCTACCCCACTTCGCGATCGGGTCGCGGCGCGGCGCCTCGCAGACCCGCCCGGGCACTTGTCTCCAGCCGCTCGACGACGCGCTGGATGCGCCGCGTGTGCGAGCCCCGCCAGTAGACGCGCCCGCAAACCCGGCACTCGCGGAGCCGCTCGGCGGTCGCGAGGACACCGGCGGGCGCTCGCCCGCGCGCCCGCTCGGCCGAAGCATCGCGCAACGGGCAGTTGCACTCGCTGCAGCGGCTGAACGGGCGCAGCCGGTTCGCGAGGCGGAAGCGCCGCATCACCTCGACGAGCTGCTCGAAGGTTCGCGCTTCGCTCAATACGCAGATGTCGCCCACCCACCATTCTTCCGGAAGGGACCGGTCGCGGGTGAGCACGACCCGGCCCTGCTCGATCGCCTGACGGACGAGCGTCTCGTCGGCGATGTCGCTCTCGTACGCGCAGTCGAAACCGAGCAGGCGCAGCCAGCGCGCGAGCTTGCCGAGCATTGCGTCGGCGCTGAAATGCGGCTCCGCGTCCGCCTCGATGCTCCGGACCCGCGGTTCGAGACCCACGCGGTTCCCACACGTGCACCAGATCGTGCGCCCGAACTCGAAGAGCGTCACGTCGTATTCGCGGCCGCAGCTCGCACAGGGAACCGACATCTCGCGCACCCCGCGCAGATGGTACCGGAAGGCGTCGGGTGCGGAGCGGTCAGCAGCGCTCGTAGAGGCTGCCGCTCGCATCGACGCACTTCCCGTAGGCGCGGCTGAATTGCGCGAAGTCGAGGATTCCGATGACCCCGTCCTCGTCGAAGTCCCCGGACGGCCCGTATCCGAACTGAAAGAACTGGAAGAATCGGCCGACGTCCTCGATGCCGACCACGCCGTCGCCTGTGAAGTCCGCCGTCTTGAGCCGCTCGATCACCACGATGTCGCCGTCGTAGTGGACGGGAGCATCCCCGCGGCGGTCGATCGCGGTGACCCAGACATCGTGCACGCCCAACGAAGGGATGCACACGGCGCCCCCGATTTCAGCCGACGCGCAGTGGTCGACGTCGTCGAAGCAGATCTCGTAATCCACGCCGGGAATCGACGACGGCGCCCAGCTCCAGATCGGGCACTCGACCAGGACCTCCTGGCCGTCGAACCACTCCGCGGCATTGGATTTCAGGTTGCAAAAAAAGGGTACGAGGGCGATCACCGCGGTTGCGGAGATCGCGACAGATCGCGAAGGCACGCAGCAACTCCAGCTCAGTGGACGCCGCGAGGCACTCCCCTCGCGACGATACGTTCTTCACCCTCTGTCGCGGGTACGTAATCGCAGCTGTGGAAGACGCTCTGTGAGCGAAATCACCAAAACCGCGAGATCTGCGCCGGCGCCGCGGCGCCGATCTTCGCGAACGCGGTGCGGCGACGAGCGTTCGATGGGGCCGCGCAGTCGACCGACCCACTCGGTCCGTCGCGTCGACGGCGACGAAGCAGCGATCTGGCGTAGGGGTTTCCCACGGACCCTCTAGGGCGATTGCCGGGGTCGAAACAATCGCGCCAGGCCGACTAACGGCCGGACGCGCGCAATGCCTCGTCGACGAGGTTCTTCAGCTGCTCGTAGCCGAAGCTCGGCAGCGGCTGACCGTTCACGAAGAAGGTCGGCGTCTTGGTGATCTGGAGCGCCCTCACGTCGGCGATGTCCTGGGCAATCGACCGCCTGATCTCGGGCGAGGCCATGTCGGTCCGAAGCTGCTCGAAATCCAGGTCGAGACCCTCGAGGTGCTTCCAGACCAGCTCCACCCGCGCGGTGTGGTTCGGCGCCCATTGCGCCTGCGAGTTCAAGAGCGCCTCCAGCGCGGGCCAGAACTTGCCCTGCCTGCTCGCCGCGTTGAGCACCGCGACCACCTCGTCCACCCCCCGATGGAAGGGCGCAAAGCGCAGCACCAGCCGGACGTCGTCCGGATTCGCGTCGAGGATGCTCTTGACCCGCGGGTAGAAGACCCGGCAGGCTCCGCACGCGGGATCGAGAAATTCGACGATCTGCACCGCGGCATCCGGCCGGCCCAGCGTCGGCGCGTGCATCCGCACGAGATGCTTCTGGTCGGGCAGCGCGATCCGCTTGGCGGGATCCGCCTGCGATGCGGGCGCGTCCGATTTTCCGCTCTTGTACACCCAGGCACTCACGAGGAAGGCCAGCAGCAAGACGCTGGCGGCGGCGATGAATAGGACCTTCTGTCTCATTTCGAACCTCGAAGATGCGTCAGAGCCAACAGCGCGATGATGGCCGTGAAAGCCGCCACCGACAACAGCGGAATCGACACGAATCCGAACCAATCGATCAATTGTGCCGAGCACGGCACCCCTTCCGTGCACGGCTCGAGCTCTTCGGGGATGACCCCAGTCATCAGCAGCAGATGGAAGATCGCGATCAGCCAGCCGAGCACCGCGAGCGGCAGCGCGTAACGAAGCACGCCGCGGTCGAACGGAAACAGCCCGAAGGGCAGGATCAGCGCCAGCGGAAACATGAAGATGCGCTGGTACCAGCAGAGCGAGCACGGCGGCAGCTGCATGATCTCGCTGAAGAACAGCGAGCCGAGCGAGGAC
>JBFGGA010000041.1:0-20841 GCA_041579295.1 Myxococcota bacterium
ACCCCAGAACACCTCCTCGGGCTCCCAGACGTCGGCACGGCCGAATGCGAAGCCGAAGGTCTGGAAGCCCATGTCCTCGAGCGCCACGTTGCCGGCGAGGACGAGCAGGTCGGCCCAGGAGACCTTCTGGCCGTACTTCTGCTTGACCGGCCACAGCAGCCGGCGGGCCTTGTCGAGGTTGGCGTTGTCGGGCCAGGAGTTGAGGGGGGCGTAGCGCTGCATGCCCTGCCCGGCGCCGCCGCGGCCGTCGAAGAGCCGGTAGGTACCGGCGGCGTGCCAGCTCAGCCGGATCATCAGGCCGCCGTAGTGGCCGAAGTCGGCCGGCCACCAGTCCTGCGATGTGGTCATCAGCTGCGCGAGGTCCCGCTTGACGGCCTCGAGGTCCAGGCTGGCGAAGGCCTTCGCGTAGTCGAAGTCCTCACCGTAGGGATTGGAGGACGGGTCGTGGTCGCGCAGGGGCGACAGATCCAACTGCTCGGGCCACCAGAACTGGTTGGATTTCGGCTTCTCCTGTGCGAAGACGGAGCTCGAAGGCGCCAGCGCTGAAAGCGCGACTGCGAGGGCGCACATCGAGGGGAGGAAATGGCGTCGCATGGGGGTCTCCTCTGGGATCAGGGACAGGGACGCCGCACGGGCGCCGGATGGGGCCACCCGCCGTCGGGCTGCGGCCCCACTTAGATAACATCCATTGTTACTTCGTCAATTGGGCGAAACGCGGGGAGCCGCGTCGCTCGACCGTGGGCGATCTGCATCAGATCTCGTCTCGACAGCGCGGGCACAAGCCGCGAATCGCGACGTCGATCTTCTCGACGCAGAAGCGTTCCGGAAGCTCCGCAAGCCCGCGGATCGCGGAGTCCGCACGCGCCGGAACGTCGTGCAGCCGCCCGCAGACGCCACACGTCGCGCGGTCATGGGGCGCCGCTTTCGCATCGTATCGGTAGGGCGCGCCGACCGCGGTCACACACGAAGCCCGGCCCGCTCCGACCCGCGCGTCAAAAATCTCGTAGACGGTCTGCTGGCTCAGGTTCTTGTGCTCGCGCAGCATCCGAGCGAGGACTCTGCTTGCACCCGGCTCGCATCACGGATTCGGCAACACTCGCTAAGCTAGTGATTCCCAACGCGGAGAGGTGGCCGAGCGGTTGAAGGCAGCGGTCTTGAAAACCGCCAGGGGTGCAAGCCCCTCGAGGGTTCGAATCCCTCCCTCTCCGCCACCTGGCACGCGTTCGATCGACGTCGCGCGGTCATGATCTGCGCCGCACCGCGCGGCCCCGCGGTCGCCGAAGCCGCGCCCGCGTCGCAGGGCCCGCCGGACGCCGCCACGGCGCGGCTGCGCGCGGCGTCCTCCCGCCGGCCCAGAAATCTCGGTATGATGGCCGGCGTTCGGAGAGGTGGCCGAGAGGCTGAAGGCACAGGTTTGCTAAACCTGCATACGGTTTATCCCCGTATCGAGGGTTCGAATCCCTCCCTCTCCGCCAACCCTTCGCAACGGACATGACCACCGATACCCTGATGCGCGGCTTTCCGCCGCCGCCCGGCGAGCAGATCACGCTCGAGAACTTCCAGCAGTTTCCGTACCTGCGCTGGTGATTCCTCCACATGCGCGAGCTGCTGCCGACCGCGAACGTCTCGCGCGGCACGGGCGCCGTGCGCGCGCTCGAACACGCGCCGCGCGATCTCGATTCGATTCGCTTCGAAGGGAGTGACGGCTCGGCGCTCAGCGTCGAGCAGCTGATCGAAGAGGGCTACACCGATGGCTTCATCGTCTTGAAGGGCGGACGCATCGCGGCCGAGCAGTACTGCAACGGCTTGCGGCCCGAACAGCCGCACCTGCTGCAGTCGGTCACGAAATCGTTCGCGGGATCGCTCGCGGGCATCCTCGTCGAGCGCGGCGCGCTCGATCCCGACGCGCCCGTCGCGGACATCCTCCCCGAGGTCGCGGATTCCGCGTACCGCGGAGCGACCGTACGCCACGTGCTCGACATGACGGTGGGCGTTCAGTTCCGCGAGGACTACGAGGATCCGAAGAGCGAGGTCGGCGCGCTCACGATCGCGATCGGCTGGCTGCCGCGCGTCGACCGCGAGACGCCCGACGGCCTGCGCCACTTCCTCACGCGGCTTCGGCCCGCGGGCGAGCACGGCGCGCGGTTCCACTACGTGTCCGCGCACACCGAGCTGCTCGGTTGGCTGCTGGAACGCGCGAGCGGCTCGTCGTTCGCCGAGCTGCTGAGCCGCGAGATCTGGCAGCCGATGGGCGCGGAGTTCGACGCCTACATCACGCTCGACCGGCTCGGCGCGCCCGTCGCGTGCGGCGGGCTGTGCGTGACGCTGCGCGACCTCGCGCGCTTCGGCCAGCTCTACCTGGACGGCGGTGCGGTCGGCGATCGCCAGATCGTCCCGCGCAGCTGGATCGAAGACACCGTCCGCCGCGGCGACAACGCGGCCTGGACGCGCGGCGAGCGCGTCGAGCAGTGGCCGCGCGGCTCGTACCGCAACCAGTGGTGGGTCAGCGGCGACGACCACGGCGTCTACTGCGGCTTCGGGATCCACGGCCAGGTGGTCTACATCGACCCAGCGGCCGACGTCGTGATCGCCAAGCAGTCGACCCATCCGCTCGCCTGGGACGAGAAGCGCTTCGCCGACCTGCTCTGCGGCTTTGCGGCGATCTGCCGCGAGCTGGCCGCGTAGCACTTCGGCTCGGCCCGAGGTGCGCCGCGGCGGGCCCGCGAGCATCGGCTGCGCGCGATCGCCCCGCGCGCACTCGCGCGCGCCGCGCCGCTCGCGAGCGGCCGTCGCATCCGCTCGGACGACGCGCGGGGTGTCCCGCGCATTCGGCTGAATTACACTCGCCCCGACGTCGAGATCGGGGGCGACGTGCGCTCCCTTCGCTAGACGCGCGGCAACGGGGGCGAAGCCCGCCCCCGCTGAGCAAGACCAATGATCCGGAGAGATGGCCGAGCGGCTTAAGGCGCACGCTTGGAAAGCGTGTGTACCGAAAGGTACCGTGGGTTCGAATCCCACTCTCTCCGCCACCGAATCCGCGTCTCCGGGGTCCGTTTCGTCGGGGCGCGAGCCTGCGGGGAAGTCGGGCGTGCTCGATGGGATCGCACAGGCCCCGCTCGCGATCCGCAGAGCGCATGGGCGAGCGAAACGTTGGTGATTCTCCCGGGACTCCGGGAGCCGGTTCGATGAACGCTCGCGAGCTCCTTGCGGTGATCGTGATCGGTTTTGGCGTCAGCTCGGCCTGCGCGCCCGCTTACCTGACCGGGCGCGTCCCACAGCCGCCACCTCGACCCTTCTCGCACGCCTCCGAGACCGTGAGCGTGGTCCTGCGCGCAGATCCGCGTGTGGTCGTGAGCGCGTTGGATGCCTCGTATTCGCCGGTGCAACTCGAGTTGCCGCTTCAGGATCTCGCAGAGAGAGTCGCGGGGGATGCGGGACTGCGCGTCGTCCGCCTCGATGAAGATCCAGATCTCCACCTTACGACGCGCCCCCCGCACGATGCGGTGGACCTGATCCCCGGAACGTACAGCGTCGAGTGGGGAAAGCGGTTCGCTGTGAGCCACATGATCGACGCCACGATGTCGATCGATCCCATGCGACAGGCCGAGCTCGCGCTGAAGCCGGGGCATGTCTACCGGCTGGGCGCGGACCGCACGACCGGGCCGGGGTACACCGTGTTCTTGTGGATCGAGGACGTGACACAGCGGGAGGTTGTCAGCGGTAACCCTCGCGCGCCCCTCTTCATTGTCGGCAATCCGCCAGCGGAGAGGGTGCATCGCGCCTACCCGGGACCCGAGCGGGACCGTGCGTCGATCGCCCGGGTGTTCTTGGGCGACGCGGACTGGCTTCGGACCGATGGGCTGCTCCGGCCCGCGGCGATGCAGGGTGCGGACTGTATCATCGAGCTGAGCATCACCACGATGCCGACCCCGACCGATTTCTCGGTTGTTCGCGCGCTCCACATCCTGGGCTTCGCCGCTACGCTCGGCATCGTTCCGATTTGGCAGCATCACGAGATCGAGCTCACCGCGGAGGTGCGCCGGCGGGGAGAGACCGATTCTCGAACCTACCGGGCGAATGGCCAAATCACCGAATTCATCCAGATGCCCTTCACGTTCCTGCCCATGGGCAGCCTGCTGTACCCGCGAAGCGAAGCGCTGCTGGTCGCCTTCGAGAGATTGCAGCGGACAGCCTTCGAAGAGATGCGGTTCGATCAGGGCCCCTGGTCGCCAGAGACCGACTCGCAGCAGACTGGCTGCTCCGCCACACAGTCACGCGTTGCAGAGACCTCCCCCTTACGCCTGCCAACAGCTCGAGAAATTCGCGCGCCTTCGCGGGGCCTTGGCGGAGAGGTCGGGGTGCAACCGGATCGGAGAGCGCGGGTTCCGGGTCTAGAAGGCGCTGCGGTGCGCGCCGTTCTTCATTGAACGTCGAGCCGTCGGCCGGGCCGGGTGAATCCTGTCAACCGTGCTGCCTCGGCGTCGTGGGGACGCGGGCCCAGAGTGAGACGAATCAGACCTTCCGAGCCGCGCGCCGCATCGACTCGGCCTGCTCATTCGACCTGGCTTTCCGCGAGACGCACGCGACCTGATCTTGCAGGATGGGCAGGGTCCAGTTGTAGATCCCATCGCCTGGTTTGGCCCCGACCGGCTTGGTACACATGGCTTCTCGGCGCCCCCAGAGCAGCAAATAAGGGATCTTGGCTTCCTGCGCCATACGCAATTCGGCGCTCATGCTCACCGAGGATTCCGTGTGTTCACCGCAGATCACGATCACCTGATCGACTGCCAGGATTCGATTTCGAAGCCTCGCAGCTGAAGTAGCCGAAGCCGAGCAGCGCTCGGAGCTTCCCACGATCGTGAACCCAGAACGTCCGGACTCGCAATGGAGTCGCTGCAAGAGCTCTCCATCTCGGTCGACATCCAAGCTGACGAATACGCGAACCAGGCTCATGGCTGGATTTTCGACGATTGACATCTCATGGAAATCAATCCTCCTTCAACAGAGCCCCGTGCGGTCAGGCTTTGATCGGGCTCCAGTATCACGGCGTTGCGGCTCCTTCACTGCGCACGGCTGCGAAGAAAGGCCAGGTATTTGAGAAGCTCCTCCTCCTCTTCAGCGGTGAGGTCATCGATCGCAAAAACGGCGAGCCGTCTGCGTCGCCCGCTCCCATTCTCTGTAGCCAGCAAATAGCCGGCTCGCTCCATCAGCGTTTCGTAGGGAACGCCGTAGACTCCGGAGAGGGCTTGCAGGACATTCGGCGACGGCTTCCGGATCTTCCCCTTCTCGAGCTGGCTGAGATAGGGATTTGAAACCACCCGTCCCGTCGCCTGCTCTACTGCGCGCAACGAAAATCCCTTCGCGCGGCGCAAGTCCGCCAACAGAGCTCCCAACTCGTTCGGGCACCCCACGAAGGCCGAGCGCTTCCGCGCTGCCGTCTTTCGCCCGCGCCGCGCGCCGACGGCATGCCGCTTATTCCTCGATATATCGATGGTTTTCGCCACTGCTTGACATAGTACGCGATTTAAGTACGCTTAGCAAGCCGCGATGAACGCCGCATCTCAGCAGCGGGATCCGGCCGCCCATCGACGCCTTCAGCGGCCGCACGCCGGCCCCGCAACGACCCTTGCTGCGCTCTCGGTCGACGCAGATGTCGAGTCGACTCGCCGGACGCCAGCAGACACAATCAAGTGTCATTAAGCCCGCGCAAAGGAAGCTGCACCAATGACGCATCGGAAGCGATTTCGGGACTCGACGAACGATCCATCAGGGGCGATTTTTCCGCCCATCCATCTCATCAGCTGCACTTGGTGTCACGTGCTCCACGAACCCAGCTCTCCACTCGAATTCAATCCTGTCTGCCCCGCGTGCAGTGAGAGACGCAACACGCTGGGATTGCTCGAAATGAATGGGGATTTTCCCCTCAACCACGAGGCGATCGATCGGCGAGTCGCGAGCGTTGCGCCGGGAAACTATGCGCTCGGATACGTGATCGACGAGGCGTTCAGCGTCTTTTACATCGGACGCTCCGATTCGGACATCGGCAGTTGTCTCCACGCATGGGTGGGAATGCCGACTCGCTTCGATCGATACGCGCCCGCCAACAGGGCAGCATGGGAGCTGCGGTCGCGCGCTGCGGTGCCGCTGGGACAACCCGCGTTCGGGCGCGTGGGGGTAGGCGAGGACACCGGCTACACGCGGTTTGCCTACAGCTACGCATCCTCTCCAGCGGCGGCTTTCGAAAAACAATGCAGGAACTTCGTAGATTTCGGCGGGCGCCGTGACCTCGACAACGAGTTCGCCCCGGCAGGGGAGCCCGGCAAGTGAAGCCCGCAACCCCGGTCGCCCTCGCGGGCGCTGGCGCCTACGCGGCTCTCCGATCGCCGCGGGCTTCCCGCCACGGATCCGGCTCGTGGCCGGAGCGGAGCCGCATCACCAGACGAGATGGCGGCGGATCGGGCGAACGGAGCTGCGTCCGGCCGCTCGATGACGAGAGCGGACCGCGGGGCGCACCACGAGCCGGTCGCCCGTTTCGGGCTCCACCGCTCGCCTCTGACTGCCCGCCGAAAGGCTGCATTTTCGCAGTTTCTGCTCCAGCCCGGGCGCCCTCGAACCGAGTGGGAGACGAGACGCCGCCCTAGCGCGGCCAAGCGAAAAAGGCTAAACGCTCCAGCACCGGGCGAGACAACCGCGCCCGACAAGCGGTGAAACAACAGGACCCCACCCGGGGTCGTGCCGCAAAATCCTTTCTTACCCAGAACTGTTGTACGGGTCGGAAACAACCACCCGCGGGGTACGTCTATGCGTACCGCACGGGGGAGATCACCCTGAATATGTCCAAATCTCAAGACACTGATGCGACCGGCTTCGATCGGTTCGCACTCGATCCGGCTCTCTCGCGCGCACTGCGCGAAGCGAGATTCTTCGAACCAAGGCGCATCCAGACGGAGGCGATTCCTGCAGCCCTCGAAGGCGCCGATGTGCTCGGACTCGCTCCGACCGGAACCGGAAAGACCGCGGCGTTCGCGCTACCGCTGCTCGAGCGCCTGCTGCACAAGCAAAATGCCAACCCGCGCGCCCTGGTGCTCGCGCCCACGCGCGAGCTGGCGGCGCAGATCGCGGCGGAAATCCGACTGCTCGCGCGATTTACCCGCGTGAAGACCGCGCTGGTCTTCGGCGGCGTATCCATTCACAGCCAGATCGACGCGCTACGCCGCAAACCGGAAATCGTCGTGGCCTGCCCCGGACGCCTCATCGATCTGATGCAGCGACGAGACGTTCGACTCGATGCAATCGAGATCCTCGTCATCGACGAGGTGGATCACATGTTCGATCTGGGCTTCTTGCCGGGAATTCGACGGATCCTCTCAGAGCTTCCCGCGGTTCGTCAAAATCTTCTCTTTTCCGCGACCATGCCGCGCGAGATTCGTCGGCTGGCGGAAGAGGTGCTCGTGCGACCGCGCATCGTCGACATTGCGGGCGCCGCGCCCGCCGAGACGATCGACCACGCGCTGTTTCCCGTCGCTGACGAGCGAAAGCGACACCTGCTCGAGCACATCCTCGCGTCCGACGGGTGTAAACCTGCGATCGTATTCACGCGCACCAAGCACCGGGCGCGACGCATTGCCCAGCAGCTCGTGAAGGTCGGGCACCGCGCCGTCGGCCTGCAGGGCAACATGTCGCAGGGGCAGCGCGACCGCGCAATGAGCGGATTCCGAAGTCGCCGATACGACATCCTCGTCGCCACCGACATCGCCGCCCGGGGGATCGATGTCAGCGGCGTCTCTCACGTAATCAATTACGATGTGCCGAGCACACCCGAAGCATATACCCACCGGATCGGGCGCACGGGGCGCTCGGAGTGCACGGGAACTGCCAGCACCTTCGTGGCCGGCGACGATTGGAGTTGGGTGAGAGCGACCGAGCGAATGATCGGAGCGCGAATCCCGAGGCGTCAGATCGAGCAGTTGACCGAGGCCGACGAGTCATGCGAGGCCCGGACAACGCCTACCGAGCGCCAACGACATCGCACTCGACGTCCCACGCGGACGCATTCCGAGCCGGCGCGCCCGGGGCGGCGGGACCGGCGCTGGCGCGGCTCGGCTCGGCGCCGCGCCCGGTAGGCCAACGCGCGTCCCGCGGGCTCCGAGAGCGCCGGAGCTCCGCTTCAACGCGCTGGCCGATCGAGCCGCGGGCGACGACGGGCGTGGGCGAGACGGCCGAATCGGGGCATTCGACAGCGCTGGCAGGCCGGATCCGCGGCGATTTCCCCGTATCTTCCCGGTGGATCGAGGTTTGCGGGTGCGGGCGCGGATTCTCCCGAGACTGCGCCCAGCGCGGGGTACTCGGAGCCGTCGCCGATTCGGTAAGCTTCTGCTCCGCTTTGAAAACGCGCCCATAGCTCAGTTGGATAGAGCGTCTGGTTGCGGTCCAGGAGGTCGCACGTTCGAGTCGTGCTGGGCGCGCCAGCAACCTGCGAGACGGCCACCGGTCGGCGCCGACCGGTGGCCGTTGGCGCTCCGTGGGATCGCCGATGCCGGCGACCGCGCGCCGCTGGGGCCTCGCGCGTTCGGCGATCGAGCGACCGTCTGCGGTCCCGCTCGCCCCGCGACTGCAAACCGCCACCGTCACGTGTGGAGATCGCCACAGGCCAAGCAGCATCTCGTGTGCGCTGTGCGGGATTCACCTCAATCGCAGCGGCGCGCGTGCCGATTTTCCGTACGTGGACCTGCTTCTGATCGCACAGCAATTCCAGGATCTGAACTGGACGGCCCTGCTGCTGGCGGTCGCCGTCGGCGGCGCGATCGGGTTCGAACGCGAGCTGCACGGCCGGCCGGCCGGCGCCCGAACCCACATGATGGTCTGCCTCTCGGCGACGATCGCGATCCAGGCGTCGCAGCGCCTTCCGAGCGCGCTCGGCGACACCGCGGTCGGCAACCTCGTGTTCGATCCCAACCGGCTCGCCGCGGGCATCGTCACGGGCATCGGCTTCCTGGGGGCCGCCACGGTCATCCGCTCCGGCGACATCGTCCGGGGCATCACGACAGGGTCTTGTGTATGGGCAGTCGCCGTGCTCGGCATCGCGATCGGGCAGGAGCGCTACGCGATGGCGCTCGCGGGCGCGGCGGCGATGCTCGCGGTGTTGATCGGGTTCGATCGGATCTTCCGCTGGGTAAACCCCATCATCTACCGGCGGCTCGTCGTGGTCGGATCGGGGATGGACCTCGAGCAGCTCAGCGACGCGCTGCGCGAGCTGCTCGCCGGCTGCGGCGTCCGGATCCAGGACGTCGCGGGGCGCATCGATCCGGTCGCGCGCACCTGCGAGATCGACGCCTACGTGCGCTGCCGGAATCGCCACCAGGCGCCCGAGATCCTCGCGCGTGTCGGCGCGCTGGAAGCCGTCGCGAGCGCCGAGTGGACGCCGATCGGAAACTGATCGCGGGATCGCGCGGACATCGGTGAATCTTCGCACTCCGCCCGCGCTGCGTTCTTCGTCTTCATGAATTCGACCGGTGTCGGACCTCAGGGCTCCGCGAGGCCGGGCACCGGAAACTTCGACAGCAGCGCGAGGCTCACCACCAGGCCCGCGTAGCTGAGCAGCCCGCGCGCGTCGCCGCGCTGGGGAACACCCTTCGCGAAGCACTGGAACGCGGCGCCGATGGCGAGCAACACGAGCAGGCCCTCCTGCGTGACGAGCCACGTCGCGGCGATCACCGCGAGCGCGATTCCGCGCTGCGCACGCGAGAGCGGGCGAAAGCCGCGCGCGCCGTCGAGCTGCCAGACGGGCAGCAGGTTGAAGAGGTTGATCCACGCGCCGACGGTCGCGATCGCGGCGATCACCGGAAGCTGCGTCGCCCAGTAGAGCGCGAGCGTCGCGACGCTCGCGCCGAGCCCCCAGAGCGGGCCCGCGAGCCCGACGCGCGCATCTTCGCGCGCGGTCTGCGGGTACTGGTGGAGCCGGACGACCGCGCCGAGCCCGGGTATGAACATCGGCGCGGTGGCGCGGATCCCGTACTTGCGCAGCTCCGCGACGTGTCCCATCTCGTGCACGTAGATCGAGAGCACGACGCCGAGGGCGAAGCGCCAGCCCCAGGCCGCCCAGTAGACGCCGAGCGAGAGCAGCATCGTGAACAGCGTCGTCGACTTGCTCAGCCCGAGCAGCAGCAGCTTGGCCTTCGTGGCGAGGAAGACCAGCACGAACTTGAACTTCCAGAGCAGCAGCGCGATCACGCCCGCCGCGGACCCCAGCTTGAGCAGCCTGTGACGCGACCGCTCCGCTGCGTGCGAATCCGTCGCTTCGGGGCCCGGTCGGACGGGTGCGTGCCCCGCGTCGATCTGCTCGCTGAGCTCCGCGACGCGCGCGCGGATCACCTCGTGCTGGCGGGAATCCGCGGGCAGCAACGCGAGCGCGTCGCGCAGCGCCCCAGCCTCAGCGCGCGCGTCGCCGCGCGCCCGCGCCCGATCGGCGTCGGCGATGAGCTCCCGGAGCCGGTCCGCGTGGATCAGGCGCCCGCAGCCCGGGCAGGCGAGCAGCTGCGCGGGCACCTGCGAGCCGCACGCGCACTCGAAGGCGGCGCTGCCTTCAACCAAGTGCGCCGTCGCGCGCCTCGAGCCGGAACGGGCCCTGCAGCGCGATCTTGCTGCGCGAATTCATCCGCGCCGCCTGCCAGAGCGCAAAGCCGATGATGAGGATCCCGATCGCGTTCTCGAAGCCCGCGAGAAACGGGAGCGCGTAGGCGAGCGGAATCGCTGCGATCCACGCGGCGAGCCGATCCGCGCCCGGCCGCTTCACGGGCGGGGCTGGATCTTCCGCGGGAGCGCCGCCGGGCGCGGCAGTCGCATCGGACGCGAAGCTCTCCGCAGCCGCTTCCATCTCGTGTTCCGGAGCGGCCGCACCCGGCTGGCCTGGTTCGCCGGCGATCGGCTGCTCGTGGCGCCGGCTCGAAAACTCGGCCGCGATCATCGGCACGTAGGTCATCACGATCGCCGAGTAGGTGAGGAAGATCGCGAGCAGCTGGTAGGGCAGGCCGCCCAGACGACGCGCCCCGGTGCGCACCGCCATGCCGACGAGGTAGCCGACGACGATCGCGATCAGCCCGATCTCGTAGCCGGTGAGCTGCGTGACGAGCATCCAGAGCGCACAGCCGATCGCCGCCGCCGCGCTGCCGAGCGCCGCGGCGCCGAGAAAGCGGCTCGCGGGGTTGCCCGGCGCGTTGGCGTCGCGAAATCCGAGCTGGCAGCGCTCGCAGAGCACGTGCGGGCCGAGCGTGAAGTAGCGGCTTGCAATCGCCGTCTGGCACTGCGCGCAGACGGCGGCGCCTTGCGCAACCCCTTCGGCGCGCTCGAAGTCGAGCGCGGCGAGGGCCGCATCCGAGCTGCCCGAAGGGCTCGGCGTCTCGGGGTCGTTCGGCATGGTCGGCGTCCGCGGGAGGCTCCGCGGGATGATATCGCACCCCCGCTGGTGGATCGCCCCGCGCGGCCGCTAGCCTACGAGCGCGTCCCCGGCACGGGGATGCGCGAGGCGGCGAGCGAATCCGCGGGTTCGCGTGATCGACGGAAGCGAGGGATGAAGCGCAGCGATCGAGAGCTCGGAATGGATCGCCCGATCTCCCGTCGGGACTTCCTCAACGGCGCCGCCGCCGTCGCAGCCGGGGCGCTCGTTCCGGGGCAGGTGCTCGGGTGCGCCAGGGCGGCCCTCGAGCAGCCCGCGAGCGCGGGCGGCGCGTATCCGCCGCGGCTCGTCGGAATGCGCGGCAGCCATCCGGGGTCGTTCGAGGTCGCCCACGCGCTCGCGCGCGAGGGCCGCCGCGACTGGGGGCCCGTGCGCGAGCCCGATCCGGAGCTCTACGACCTGATCGTCGTCGGCGCGGGGATCAGCGGGCTCGCGGCCGCGCACTTCTACCGCAAGCAAGCGCGCGACGCGCGCATCCTCATCCTCGACAACCACGACGACTTCGGCGGGCACGCCAAGCGCAACGAATTCGCGCTCGACGGGCGCACGATCATCGGCTACGGGGGCAGCCAGACGCTCGAAGAGCCCGGCGGCTACAGCGCCGTCGCGCAGGCCCTGCTGCGCGAGATCGGCATCGACATCCCGCGCCTCGCCGCGGGCTACGACCAGGACTTCTTCCGACGCCACGGCCTGCGCGGCGGCATCTACTTCGACCGCCAAACTTATGGAGTCGAGCGCGTGATTCCCTACGAGCTGCTCGACTTCTCCAACTACCTGCCGCTCGCGCGCTCGACGCTGACGCCGCAGCAGGCCGTCGCGCAGATGCCGCTCTCCGAGCCCGCGAAGCGCGAGCTGCTCGCCGCGCTGCTGATCGACGAGAACCGGATCCCCGACGTCCCCGCGGAGCGCCAGGCCGAGTATCTCTGGAAGATGAGCTACCGCGATTTCCTCGCGCGCTACCTGGGGATCACGCATCCCGAGCTCCTCGCGCTGCTGCACGGCATGGCGACGGACATGAGCGTGAGCTTCGACGTGGGCTCGGCGATCACCGCGATCGGCTACGTGGGGCTTCCGGGCCTGAACGCCACCGCGCTGCCGTCGAACGTGCTCTTCGAGGAGCCCTACATCAATCACTTCCCCGATGGCAACGCGTCGGTCGCCCGGCTGCTCGTGCGCGGACTGATCCCCGAGGTCGCGCCGGGGTCGACGATGGAGGACGTCGTGACGGCGCGCTTCGATTACAGCCGGCTCGACGCGCCGGGCTCGAAGGTGCGGTTGCGGCTGAGCAGCACCGCGATCCGCGCCGAGCACGACGGTTCCGCGAACAGCGCCGAGCGCGTCGCGGTGAGCTACGTGCGCGGCGGTCGCGCCTACCGCGTGTGGGGGCGCGCGTGCGTGCTCGCGGGCTACAACTCGATGATTCCGGCGCTCTGTCGGGAGCTTCCCGAAGCGCAGCGCGAGGCGCTCGCGCTCGCCGTGAAGGTGCCGATCCTCTACACCAACGTGTTGCTGCGCGACTGGAAGGCCTGGAAGAAGCTCGGGCTCGGCGCGGTGTCGGCGCCGGGCAGCTACCACGCGGTGGCGATGCTCGACTTTCCCGTGAGCCTCGGGGGCTACGCGTTTGCGCGCGGCCCCGACGAGCCGATCGTCGTGCACATGGAGCGCTTCGCGACGAAGCCCGACGCGGGCCGGACGCCGCGCGAGCAGTACCGCGCCGGGCGCTACGAGCTGATGAGCACGAGCTTCGAGACCATCGAGCGGGAGATTCGCAGGCAGCTCGCGGGTACGCTCGGCGGCGGCGGGTTCGATCCCGCGCGCGACATCGCGGCGATCACCGTCAACCGCTGGGCGCACGGCTACTCTTACTGGCCCAACCCGTTCGTCGATCCGCACTACGAAGACGGCGCGTATCCCCACGAGATCGGCCGCCGGCGCTTCGGCCGGATCGCGATCGCCAACTGCGACGCGGCGGGCCGCGCGGTGATCGACGCCGCGATCGACCAGGCATACCGCGCCGTCAGCGAGCTGACGGGCTGACGCGCGAATCCTGCGGGTACACGTGGCGTCGTCGCGCGGTTCGCCGTTTCCCGCGCGCTACGCGGCGATGCTCGCGTTGATGGCGTTGTTCGCGGGCTAGCGCGCGATCGGCGCTACTCGATGAGCTCGAAGTGCACGGGCACCTCGAGCGGCCCGTACACCCAGGGCAGCGGGCGCGCCTCCTGCACCGCGCGCAACGCGGAGTCGTCGAGTCGCTGGTGTCCGCTCGATCGGACCACGCGCACGTCGCGCGCGACGCCCGAGTGGTCGATCTCGAAGCGCACCAGCGCGTCGCCGTCGGAGGCGTGGAGCCGCGCGAGCGGCGGGTACTCGAGCGCCTGCTGGATCTTCTCGCGAATGATCGCGAGCCGCTCGGCGACGCTCGGGCCCTGGGGCATCGCGTCTTCGAAGAAGACCGCGGAAGCGGCCGATTCCACGGACGCGACCGCGGCCACCTCGGCCGAAACCGCGGGCGCGATCCCCTCGGCGCGCGCCGGACCGGCAAGCTCGGTCTGCGCGACCTCCATCGGCTCCGCGGAGTCGATCCCCGCGACCTCCGCGGGCGCAGAAGCGGCGACCCCCGCGCCCTCCGCCGCCTCGGCATGGCTCATCCCCGCAACGCCCAGCGCGAAGACGAGCGTGCAGAGGCCGGCGCAAACCGCCGGCGCGGCGCGATCGATTCGAATCGGAAACATCGGAACCTCCACCTGCCCCCAGCGAACGAGGGCGATGGAGCGTCCGGGTTGGGCGGAAGGGAAGGCCGAGACGCCGCATCGCCACTCCTTCTCCTCGAAGAGCAGCGTGCGCAGTCGCGCGCCGGCAGGTTTCCTGACTGATGGGTCCTGGCGCCGGGGGTGCTTCCCCGGCCCACGCGCCCCGCCCGCGCCTTCCCGGAATGCCGTCCGGTGGCCCCTTGCGGGCGGTGCTTCCCAAACACAGTGGCGGGTCCGTGGCCGATTCTCACGGCCTTCCCTCTTCCCGCGTCGGCCGACGCGGGCACCAGCGCGCGTATGTAGGCCCTTACTTACAGCCCGGGCGCGCGCGGGTCAAGGGCCGTCGCAGGCGGCGAATCTTCGCCCGAATCCGGGGGACTACCGGCTGCAAGCGCGTCACGCCTGCGGCAAAGCTCGCTCCGCATCCGGCGCAAGCTTCAGCGGGCTCGAGCCGAAGCCCGGCCAGACGCGCGCGATGCCAAAGGCGGTGCGAATCACGATCCAGCCCGCGGTGATCACCCAGATGACGGTGAGCGCGTTGCGGCCCTGCGGATCGATCCCCCAGAGCGCGGCGAGGCCGGCCGCGGTGCACGCGATCATCGCGTTGCGCAGGAAGCGGTAGTCGCTCGTCCCCCAGTGGATGCCGTCGGTCACGAACGCGAGCGCGTTGGCGGGCTGGGCGAGCGCGTAGGCGATCCAAGCGCTGCGGAACGTCGCGTGCACCTCCGCGGGCAGCAGCGCGGCCGCGATGGCGCCCGACGAGGCGAGCATCACGAGCGTCAGCGCGATGCCGGTTCCGGTTCCCCAGAGACACGCGACGGCCGCGACGCGGCGCGCCTGGCGGATTTCGCCCGCGCCGAGGAAGAAGCCGATCAGGCTCTGTGCGGCGGCCGCGAACGCGTCGAGCAGCAGCGCGCTCAGGATCCAGAACTGCCGGATGACCTGGTGGGCCGCGCCCGCATCGGCGCCGAGCAGCGTGGCGGCGCGCGTCGTGAGGAAGATGAACAGGATCAGCGAGCCCGTGCGGAAGAAGAGGTCGCGCCCGATGCGCAGCAGGTTCGCGGCGCCGCGCCAGTGGATGCGATCGGGCAGACCGAGGCGCCGGCGCACGGCCTCGATCGACCAGAGCGCGCCGAGCCACTGGCTGATCACGCTCGCCCAGGCGGCGCCCGCGATGCCGAGCGCGGGGATCGGGCCCGCGCCGAAGATCAGCACCGCGTCGAGCGCGATGTTGAGCGCGTTCTGCGCGAGCGCGATCGCGAGCGGCGTGCGCATGTCCTGCAGGCCGCGCAGCGCGCCGAAGGCCGCCAGGCCGATCAGGATCGCGGGGCCTCCGAGCAGCCGGATCTCCAGGTAGACGAAGGCGTCACTCCTTATCTCTGGATCGTCGCTCATGAAGCGCAGCGCGGCCTCGAGCCCGAGCCAGCCGACGAGCGCGAGCCCGGCGCCGATCGCCGCGCCGAGCGCCAGCGCGAGCCCGGCCGCGTCGCGCGCGCTCGCGCGCGCGCCGGTTCCGTCCGCGTGGGCAACCAATGTCTGGGTGCCGATGCCGAGGAAGTTGAAGCTCCAGAACACGCCCGAGAGCGCCGCGGTCGCGATGCCGAGCGCCGCGAGCGGCACGGTGCCGAGCCGCGAGATGAAGACGGTGTCCGCGAGCCCGGTGAGCGGCTCCGCGATCAGCGAGACCAGCACCGGCAGCGAGAGCGCGAGCAGCGTCCGGTGCGGCTTCGACACGAACGCGTGCCGTGCGGCGGGCGACTCGGTCAAAATCCCTCGGCGTCGTGGTCGATCTTCCACATCAGCGACGGCAGGAAGCGGCGCAGCCGCCAGGCCGCCTGGGTGTGCGCGCCCGGAAACACCCAGAACTGGCCGCGCTCCACCGCGCGGTCCACCGCGTCGAGCACGACGTCGGGCTGCATCGGCGGCGGGCCCTTTTGGAGGATCTTCGGATTCGAGGTGGCCTGCGCGACGAGCGGCGTGTCGACCTGCGACGGGCAGACGCACGAGATGTGCACGCCCTTGCCGCGGTTTTCGTGGTAGAGCACCTCGGTGAAGGCCACGCTCGCGAACTTCGACGCGTTGTAGGCGCCGAAGTGCAGTGTCGGAATCCAGCCCGCGATCGACGCGAAGTTGATCAGCGCGCCGCGCCCGCGCTCGAGCAGCCGCGGCAGCGCCGCGAGGCTCACGTTGACCACGCCGCCGTAGTTCACCTGCATCACGCGGTGGATCTCGTCGGGGTCCTGGTCGAGCAGCAGCGCGGTGGGCTGGATGGCCGCGCAGCTGTAGACGCGCTCGAGCGGGCCGAGCTCGGCCTCGACGGCCTTGACGACGGCCTCCACCTGTCGGCGGTCGGTCACGTCGAGCGGAAAACAGCGGATCGCAGCCGAGCCGCGCGCGGTCTCGCGCAGGCCCGCCTCGTCGATGTCCGCCGCGGCCGCGATCCCGCCCGCGCGCGCCCAGCGCTGCGCGGCGCGCCGGCCGAGGCCGCTCGCCGCGCCCGCCACCAGACAGACCTTGCCCCGGGCATCCATTCGCCACTCCTCGGCTCGCGCCGGGTCCCGTCCGCGCGCGGCCCGCGAATCGCCTCCCCGCTTGCAGCGCCCGCCTATTGCGCGAGCCCTGCGTCGTTCGCTTGCTCGTGTCTCCCTCGGCGCGCGGTCCGCGCGCTCACAGGTCGATCCGCGAGACCTCGAGGTCGCCTTCGACCTCGTCCGCGAGCGCGCCGTGGCAGGTGAGGATCCACACCTGCCGCGTCGGCGCCAGCTCGCCGAGCAGCGCGTAGACGCCGCGCCGCCGCTGGTCGTCCATCCGCAGCAGCGCGTCGTCGAGGATCAGCGGCAGCCGCTCGCGGCCGTCGTCGAGGTGGTCGAGCATGCCGAGCCGCAGGCACAGGAAGATCTGGTCCAGCGTGCCGCGGCTGATCGGCGCGCAGACCTCGATCGGCTCGCTGCGTCCATCGAGCGCGACGCCGAGCAGCCCCGAACCGTCGTCCAACACTTCGATGCGCCGGTAGCGCCCACCCGTGATCCGCTCGATGTACGCGCTCGCGCGGCGCAGCACATCGGGTTGGTGCGCCTCGCGAAACGCGCGCTCCGCATGCGCGAGGATGGATTCGAGCAGCGCGAGCCGATCGCGCTCGCGCTCGCAGCTCGCGATCTCGCCGCGCACCTCGAGCTCCTCTTCAGCCGCGGCCGCGACGGCGCCCGGAGCGTCTCCGCTCAGCAGCTCGCCGAGCTCGCCGAGTCGGCGCTGCTTGGCGGAGATCGACGCGTCGAGCTCGCGCAGCTCGGCCTCGCGCGCGTCGGCCACCTCGTCGCGCCAGGGCGCGTCCTCGGGCAGCTGCTCGGCGATCACCCGCGGGTCGCGCTCGTAGCGCGCGAAGCGCGGGTCCCGATTCAGCTCGGCGCCGAGCCGGCGCAGGTAGTCGGCGTCGTCGCGGCGCTGCTCGACGCGCTGATAGGCCTCGTCGAAGTCGGCGCACTCGGGCTCGCTGGCGCGCAGCACCGCGCGCAGCTGCTCGCGGTGCTCGAGCTTTGCGTCGAGCGCGGGCTGCTCGAACTCGATCAGCCGCTGCGCTTCCGCGCGCTCGCGCCCATCGTCCTCGACGGCCTCGGCCTCTTCGCGCGCTGCGTGGAGCGCTGCGCGCAGCCGCGCGACGAGCGCTTCGCCGTCGCCTTCTACCGCGAGGCCCGCGCGCGCGCAGAGCTCGCGCCAGCTGCGCTCGCACGTGGAAAGCCGGGTATCGAGCGCGTCGGCGGTGCGCGCGTGCTCGCGCGCCTGCGCGAGCGCGCGCTGCGCGCCGTCGAGCACGGCGACCAGCCGCTGCAGCGCGGCGGGGCTCTGCGCGAACGAGCCGGGCAGCTCGAGGCCCTGCAGCAGCGCGCCGAGCTCGTCGGGCGGCTGCACCGGGTCGGGTCGCGCCGCGCTGCGCGCGCGCCAGCCGAGCGCCAGCGCGCCTCCGAGCAGCAGCGCGCCGAGCCCGATCAGCCCCCAGTGCGGCGGTGGAATGACTCCGAAGACGATCGCCGCGCCTCCCGCGATCGCCGCGGCGATCTCGGCGATCTGCGCGCGGCCGCCCGGTGCGCTGCGCGCCGCGAGCTCGCGATCGCGCGCCTCCGACCACGCGCCGGCCACGCTGCTGAGCACCTCGATCGGCAGCGCGGCGACGCGCTCGAGCGCGTCGTCCGCCGGCTGCCCGCCGAGCGCCGCGCGCAGCTCGTCGCGCGCGCGCCCGCGCGCGCCCGCGGCCTGCCGCCGCTGCTCGGCGTGCCGCTCGCGGTCCGCGCTCCAGCCTGCAAATCGTTCGAGCGCGGCCTCGACGTCGGGCGCGATCGCGAGCAGTCGCTCGGCGGCTTCGCCGCAGCCGCGCGGCTCTCTTGCGATGCGCGCCCTCGGCTCGCGCAGCTTGTCTTGAAGGGCCTCGATCTCCGCGTCGAGCTCGCGCGGCCGCACGAGCCTGCGCTCGCCGAGCGCCGCGAGGTCGATCGCCGGACCGAGCGCGCGCAGGCCGCGGTTCCAGTCGAACAGCGCGCCCAGGAACTCCGCGTCGGCGCGCTCGGCGTCGAGCTCGCGCTTGCGCGCGCCCAGCGCGTCGAGCTCGCGCTCGATCTCGGCGCGCTCCGCGCGCGCGTCGCGCAGCTCGCGATCGCGCTGCCGCGCGGCCGCGAGCTTGTCTCGCGCGTTCGCGAGCCGCCGGCGCAGCTCGCGCTCCCGCGTGTTGCCGCGCCGGTCGAAGCGCCAGAGCTGCTTGGCTTCGGCGTCGAGCTCCGCGCGAATCTCCGACGCCGGCCGCAGCGGCAGCGCGCTCGTGTGCGGCATCAGCAGATCGTCGATGTCGGCGCGCGCGCTCGGATCGAGCTCCGCGAGCTGCTCGAGCTCGAGCGAGTAGAGCTCGAGAAAGACGTCGCGCGCGAGCCAGTCCACGCACGGCAGCGGGCGATTGGCGAGATTCCTGCCCGGACCTTCCTCGCCGTTCGACCAGATGCGCGATCGCACCGCGCTCTGCAGCACCCGCTCGACGCGCAGGCGGTCGCCGCCGTCAAGTCTCAGCTCGCACGCGATCCGCAGCGTCTGCGGATGGTCGGGATCCCACTGCGCGAGCGGATGCAGGTTGCGGTCCGCGGGCCTGAAGCCGTAGAGCAGCGTCTCGATCGCCGCGCGAAACGAGGACTTGCCGGCTTCGTTGGGGCCGCAGACGAGCACGATGTCGCAGTCCACCTCGAGCGCGCGCGCCTCGAGCGGCCCGAACGCGTGGGTCTCGAGGCGCGTGAACCTCATCGCCCGTCCGCGCCGAAGCTGCGCTCGACGAGCTCCTCGGGCAGCTCCGCGAGCAGCTCGCGCAGATAGGCGCCGCGCTCGCTCGGCTCGACGTCCGCGGCGAGCTGCGCGGGCGCGAGCCGCTCGAGCAGCGCGTCGTCGCGGTGCGCCTGCTCGATCAGCTCGAGCGCGTTCGCGACCGCGCTCGGCGACTCGCGCAGCGCGCGGCAGTCGATCGGACGCCGCACGCCCGCGTCGCGCAGCTGGATCTCGAGCGCGCCCGTCGCGGGCTCGAGCTCGCGCGCGATCGCGTCGCGCTCTTGGCGCCGGCGCAGCGTCGGCGCGAGCGGCGTCTCGCCCGCGAGCTCGATGCGAACCACGAGCTCGTCGCTTTCGGCCTCGAGCGCGGCGACCGCCTCCGCGAGCCGCGCGAGCAGCGCGTGGGGCGTCTCGCAGTCGGCGATGCGGTCGGCGCGCACGCGCTCCCAGCGGACGGGCGCGAAGCGCACGAAGCGCGGCTGCGCGGCGGCGCCCGCGCGCGCCTCGACGACGAGCCCGCCCTTCTCGCCGGTCTCGCGCGCGTTGCGGCCCTGCAGGTTGCCCGCGTAGTGGACGGGTTGGCCCGGCACCGCGCACTGGCGGATGTGGATGTGGCCGAGCGCCCAGTAGCTGTAGTGCGCGCGCTCGTAATCGCGCTGGCCGGACGGCGCGTAGCGGTCGTGCGCGCCGGCCTGCGGCGCGCTCTCGACGTGCGTGTGGAGCAGGCCCACCGTCGGGAGCTCGCCCGCCGCGGACGGAAAGCGCGCGGCGAGGTTCTCGCCCTCGGCCGCGCTCGGATGCCCCGCGCCGATCACCACTCCGACGGGCGCGCCCGCGCGGTCGGTGATCGTCACGCTGCGCGGCGCGCGCTCGCGAAACACCTGCACGCGCTCTCGCCGTGCGCCCGTGGCGTCGCTCTCGATGCCCAGCCTCAGCGAGCGGTGCGACGGCCCGCCCGGGTCGTGGTTGCCGCAGGCCGCGAGAAACCAGATGCCGGCTTCGCCGAGCCGCTGCAGCTCGCGCTGCAGCGCGAGCTCGGTCTGCACCGAGAGCAGCGGGTCGTCGTAGAGGTCGCCCGCGGCGAGCACCGCGTGGAGCTCGTTCTCGATCGCGTAGTCGATCGCGTTGCGAAAGGCTTCGAGCGTGGCGTGCCGCAGGCGCGCGCGCGTCTCGGGTCGACCCCCGAAGCTCGTCTCGAGGTGGAGGTCGGCCAGGTGTAGGAAGCGAAACGCCGTCATCGAAGACGGCGATGGTAACTCAGGCCGCTCGGCTCGCCTTCTTCGCCGTGGACAGCGCCTTCTGGATCTGGTGCTTCAGCTTGAGGTCGAGCGGCGCGAGCTTCGC
>JBFGGA010000042.1:0-20824 GCA_041579295.1 Myxococcota bacterium
GCGCAGACGATCGTTGGGTCGGTAGTTCTCGCGCGGCACCTGCTCCTTGAGGGGCAACACCGCTTCGGTTCGGCCCAGGTCTACGATGATCGAGCCCTTTTCGAACCGACGGACGATCCCGTTGACGACCTCGCCCTTGCGGTCCTTGTACTCCTCGTAGACGTTCTCGCGCTCGGCTTCGCGGATGCGTTGAATGATCACCTGCTTCGCGGTCTGCGCGAGAATTCGCCCGAAGCCGGTCGTATCCATCTTGACGCCGATCTCGTCGCCGATCTCGGCCTGGGGATCGAATTCGCGCGCCGCGTCGAGACCGATCTCCTTCTTCTCGTCCGATACGGAATCGACCACGTCGCGGAACTCGAAGAGCTCGATTTCTCCGAGATCCTCGTTGTACTTGGCCTCGATCTCGATGTCCTGGCCGTGTTCGCGCCGGGCCGCCTGCTTCATCGCCTCTTCCAGCGCGCCGATGATCTCGTTGGGATCGATTCCCTTGTCCCTGGCGATCTGATCAATCTCTCGCTTCAGACCGAGCCCTTCTGCCATAGATTCGACCCCTTGGTCCGCGGTCTCAGCCCGCTCGTCCGACGAAGTCGGCGCGGCTGAACTGGTAGACCGTCTTTGCCTTCAACACGTCCGCAAACGAGATCTCCACCTCGTTTCCGTCCACTTCGATCGCGGCGATCTCCCCCTCGAAGCGCAGCAGCACACCCCGGAATCGCCGTCGCCCGGAGATCGGCTGCCTGGTCTCGACGTGCACCTCCCGGCCACACGCGGACGCGAAGTCCTTCTCCCGGGTGAGCGGTCGGTCGAGCCCGGGCGAGGAGACCTCGAGCCGGTAGGGGGCCGCGATGGCGTCGGCGACGTCCAGCTGGGAGCCGAGCTCTCGGGAGACCGACGCGCAGCTGTCCACGGAAACCCGCCCATCACACTCTGGCGTGTCGATCGTGACCCGGAGCGTCCACGGCCTTCCGCCGCGCGCCAGCTGCACGTCCACGAGCTCGAAGCCCGCTCCGTCGACGACCGGTTCGATCAATGCTCGCAGATCCTCCGGAATGTCCCGATACACGGTCACCACCGCTTCCACAAACAAAAAAAGCGGACTTACAGCCCACTTTCGACGACACACCTGCTCGGGCGCGCCGATCGGCCGATCGCTCAGCTCCTCGGGCCCCGTGGACCGAGCGCGCCCGCCCGAACTCGGGCCATCGGACGGCGCTCAGACGGGGGCGACGCGACCCACTGCTGCTCGCGTAAGCCCGCGTAACGTAACCAAATACCGCGATCGCGGCAATCGGCCCCTCAGCGGGCCGGAAACTCCAGCGCGCCCACCAGGTCCCGGATCCGCGCAACCCCGTGGCGCTCCGCCCATTCGGCGATCCCGTCGGCCACCTCGCCGGCGATCGAGGGTCGCAGGTAGTTGCTCGTGCCCACCTGGACCGCCGTCGCGCCGCAGAGCAGGAACTTGATCGCGTCCGCGGCGCTCTCGATGCCCCCCACGCCGCAGATCGGGATCGAAACGGCCTGGGCGGCCTGCCAGACCATCCGCAGCGCGATCGGCCGGATCGCGGGGCCCGACAACCCGCCCAGCCCGTTCGCGAGCACGGGCCTGCGCGTCTCGGGATCCACCTCGAGCGCCTGCACGGCGTTGATCAGCGAGATCCCGCTCGCCCCTTCCCCCTCGCACACCCGCGCCATCTCACCGATGTGGGTCACGTTGGGCGACAGCTTCACGAGCAGCGGCAGCGTCGTCGCCTGGCGGGTGGCCCGCACGAGCCGCGCGAGCACGGCCGGGTCCTGGCCGAACTCGATCCCCCCGCTCTTCACGTGCGGACACGACGCGTTGATCTCGAGGCCCGCGACGCGCGGAACCCCCGTCAGCCGCTTGCACACCTCTGCGTAGCCGTCGACGTCGGTCTCGAACACGCTCGCGATGACCGTGACGCCTTCCGGAATCGCGGGCAGCTTCTCGCCAATGAAGACCTCGACGCCGACGTTCTCGAGGCTGATCGCGTTGAGCATTCCCGAGGGCGCCTCGGCGATGCGCGGCGGCGGATTCCCGATCCTCGGCTCGAGCGTGAGGCTCTTGGCGACGAATCCCCCCAGTCGGCGCAGGTCGAGAAACGGAGCGAACTCCGTCCCGTAGCCGAAGGTGCCCGACGCCGTCAGAACGGGGTTTCGCAGCGAAATCCCGCCGAGATCCACCGCCGTGTCGACCCCTCGCGCTCGCTTCACGGCAGCCGCTCCCAGTCGATCACAGCCGCGTCGAAGGCCGGGCCGTCTCGACACACGAGCGCGTACCCTCCGCGGCGCAGCGGCGCCGCGCAACCGAGGCACACGCCGAACCCGCAGGCCATCGTGGTCTCGAGCGCCGCGACGCAGGGCGCCCCGCGCTCGGCTGCGATCTCCGCGCAGCGGCGCATCATCGCCGTCGGTCCGCAGACGTAGACGCGGCGCCCCGGCGCGGGCGCATCCGCGTCGAGCGCCGACTCGAGCAGATCCGTGACGACGCCGCGCTCGCCCGCGCTGCCGTCCTCGGTCGCGATCCGAAGCGGGATGCCGAGAGCCTCGAAGTCTTCGACGGCCATCAGCTCGCCCGCGGTGCGCGCGCCGAACAGCAGCTCGACGGGATGCGAACCGGCCAAGCGCGCCGCCAGCTCGCGGACCGACGCGATCCCGGTTCCGCCGGCGACGACGGTCACGCGCTCGCCCGCGCGCGGGCGCGGAAACGCCCTGCCGAGCGGCCCCACGATCGCGACGCGCTGCCCGGGCAACGCCTCCGCGAGCAGCGCCGTCCCCCGTCCCACGCGCTTGTAGAGGATCTCGACGTCCGACCAGCCGCGGCCGGCCTGCGCCCGGTAGACGGCCATCGGCCGTGGCAGCAGCGGGTCCGAGCGGCGCGCGGCCGACACGCTGCCCGCCGCGAGCATCGCGAATTGTCCGGGCGCGAACCCCGGCCAGCCCGGCACGCGCAGCACGAGGCGCCAGTTCGAGGCGCCCTCGCCGGCATTGCGGACGATCTCGGCCTCGGCGCGAATCGGGGCGACGCGCTCGCCGCCGACCTCCCAGACTGCTTCAGCCATCGGACCCGCCTCGCTCCAGATCGCTCCGGATCGCTCCAGAGGGCGCGGCGCTCGGGTGCCCCCCGGCCGCCCCGACGCGCCACCCGCGCCTGATGGGATCCGGCCTCGGGCCTCATCCAGGCGAGCCCGCAGCGGCGTCGAGGATCTCTAAGGTGGCGAAAAAGCTAATTAAACACGCCATGCGCCGCAAGCGATTTTCGTCAAGATTCCGCATCCGACGGTCGATGAGGGCGGAGAAGCGCACCCGCCGATGCCCTAGGAGAAGTCTTGACGCCGCTGCTCGATCGCCAGCGTGAACGGTTCCTCGCGGACCCGAACGACGCGCAGGCCTTCCAGGCGTTGGAGGAGGAGCTGTTCCTCGCCGGCGATTGGACCGGTGTGATCGAGGTCTACGAGTGCCGGCTCGGCGCCGAGAGCATCGCCGACCAGCCCCGCGAACAGGCCGCGATCCACTGCCGCATCGGACGGGTCCACCAGGAGCGCCTCGGCGAGCCGGAGCGCGCGATCGCCCGCTACCGCGAGGCCCTGCAGGTCGACCCCGGCTACCGCCCGGCACTGACGCGGATGCGCAAGCTGCACGCGAGCCAGCAGCAGTGGGAGGTCGCGGTCCAGATCGGCGAGGTCGAGGCCGCGCTGCCGATGCGCCCCGAGGAGCGCGCCGCGCTGCTGGCCGAGATGGGCACGATCTGGCTCGAGCAGCTCGGAGATCGCAACCAGGCGGTGGCGATGTTCAAGCGCGCGCTCGACGAGCACCCGACGCAGATCGACGCGCTCGAGGGATCGGCGCGCGCCTACGCGGCGGCCGGCCAGATCGCACGCGCCGCGGACGCGTGGGATCGCGTGATCGAGCGGCTGCGCGGACCCGCGCGCGCCAGCGCGCTGGTGGCCCGCGCGCGCCTCGCGGAGGACTCGCTGCGCGACGTCGCGCTCGCCGCCGAGCTCTATCGCCGCGCGCTCACCGACGACCCCGAAAATCTCGCGGCGCTCGAAGCCGTGGCCAGCCAGGCGCTCGGCGACCAGAACTGGACGCTGTTCGCGGACCTGCAGGAGCGCCGCTTCGAGCTGACGCCCGAAGCCGAGCGCAAGGCCGCGATCGCGATGGAGACGGGCGAGATCCAGTGGAGACACCTTTCCAATCAAAACGCCGCGCGGCTCTGGCTCGACCAAGCGGCCGCGCTCGACCCCAACAACCGCAAGTGCTTCGCGGCGCTCGCGGACCTCGCGCGCGACAGCGGCGACGACGAGAGCCTCATCCAGCACCTCGAGCGGATCGCGGATTTGAGCCGCGGCCCGACACCCGTCTCCGTGCTGCTCGAGCTCGCGACGCTCTACTCGGAGCGCGGAGAAGCGAACCGCGCCTACCAGAACCTCGCGCTCGCGTTCGAATTCGCGCCCGACAACGACCTCGTCGCGGACGCGTTCGCCGAGATCCTCACGCAGCTCGGCCGGGACGAAGAGCTCGTGGAGGTGCTCGAGCAGCGCGCGTCCTCGCTGGATGCGGACGGCGCGGCGCGCGCGGCGGTGCTGTCCGAGCTGGGCTCGCTCTGGGAGGGGCGCCTCTCCGACGCCGACGCCGCCTGCAGCGCCTACCGGCGCGCGTTCGAGGCGGATCCGTCGGCGCCCGGGGTGGCGGCGGCGCTCGAGCGCCTCTACCGCAAGGCCGAGGATTGGGCGTCGCTGCGCTCGTTTCTCGAGTATGCGGGAGAGCACGCGCTACCGGATCAGCGCGTCCGCCACCTCTGCTCGCTTGCGGCACTCCTGAGCGACCACTTCGACGACCCGGAGCGCGCCACCCAGGTGCTGGAATCGGTGCTCGCCATCGAGCCCGATTCGGTGGCCGCGCTGCGCGGCCTGCAACACCTGGCGGCGACGACCGGCGACGAGAACACGGTGATCCGCGCCTACGAGGCGGAAGCGGCGATCGCCGCCAACCCCGAGCGCGTCGCGTTCCTCGCCGGCGAGTTGGTGACCCACCTCGAAGCGCGCGGCGAAGCGGTGGCAGCGCTGCGCTGGGCGGAGCGCTGGATCGAAGCCTGCCCGGCCGATCGCCTGGCCCTCTCGACGTCCGCGAAGCTGCGCGAACGACTCGGACAGGATGCGGAGCTCATCGCCGACCTCGAGCGCCTCGCCGACCTCGCTCCCTCGGGCGAGGTGGCGGCGATCCGGAGACGGCTGGGCGAGCTGCACGCCGAGCGCGGCCGATCCGAGGCGTCGATCGCCGCATATCGGGCCGCGGCCGAGGCGGACCCCGACGACGCGTTCGCGCTCGAAGCGCTCGCCGCGCAGCTCTCCGACGCGGGCGAGCTGCGGGAGCTCGCGGTCGTGCAGCGGCGCCTCGCGGACCTGGCGCCCCCGCCGCAGCGCTGCGCGCGCCTCGACGCGCTCTCGTCGCTGCTCGCCGATCGCCTCGGCGACCTGCGCGGCGCGATCGACGTGCTCCGCCAGCTCGCCGCCGAGCCCGACGCGCCGAGCGACGCCAACGCGCGCCTCGAGTCGCTGCTCGAACGCGCGGGCATGTTCGAGGCTCTCGCGACCCACCTCGAGGCGCGGATCGCCGGGCTCGACCCCTCCGCCGACGAGACCCGCGCGCTGCAGCTGCGCCGCGCCGACGTGCTGCTCGAACACCTCGACCGCTTCGACGAGGCCGCGGCCGCCTACCGCTCGGTCTACGAGGTCGATCCGGATTCCGAGCCCGCGCGCATCGGCCTCGAGCAGGCGCTCCGCGCGGCCGGGAACCCGCGCGGGCTCGCGGAGTTCCTCGGCGAGCAGATGGCGTCCACCTCGGACACCGCGATCCGCGACCGCTGTGGGTTCGAGCGCGCGGTCTTGCTCGAGGAGAGCCTCGATCGCGCCGAGGAGGCGATCGCGGCCTATCGCGAAATGATCGAGTCGGGGATCGACCGCGCGTTCCGCCGCAAGGCGTGCGAGCGCCTCGCGGCGCTGCTCGAGCGCACGGAAGACTGGGAGGGCCTGCGCGCACACCTCGAGGCGTCGATCGGAGCGGAGCCCGGCGAGGAAGACCTCGCGACCGTCGAGCGGCTCGGCAGGCTCTACCGCGACCGGATGCGAAACGCGCCGCGCGCGATCGATCACTTCGAGATCGCGACGACCATCGCCCCCGAGCGGGCGGATCTCTGGCAGATGCTCGCGGAGCTGTACCTCGAGGAGGGTCGGGTCGAAGACGTCGTCAGCGCGCTCGAAGCCGAGATCGCAACGGGACCGGGGCCCGACCGCGAGCTCGCACTCCGGGGCCGCGCGGGGCAGCTCTGCGTGGAGTCGTTGGAGGATCGCAGCCGGGCTCGGGAACACTACGAGCGCGTCCTCGAGCTGGACTCGACGCACTCGAGGGCAGCCGACTTCCTGGTCGATCACTACAAGCGCGAGGGCGACTTCGAGGACGTGGTGCGCTTGCTGCGCATCCGGCTCGAGGCGCTCGAGCGAAGCACCGCGCGCGACGCCGAAGAGCCGTCGCTGCGCATCTCGCTGCGGCTCCAGATATCGGGCTTGCTGCTGAACCAACTCGGCGACGCCGAGGGGGCGATCGACGCGCTCGAGCCCTCGCTCGACGAGATCGGCCCGCAGCCGGTCGTCGCCGAGCCCCTCGCGGAGCTCTACGAACGCGCCGGGCGAAGCGAGGCGCTGATCGAACTCTGCCGCCGCGCCGCGGGCGCGTGCATCGACCTCTCGGAGCGAGCGGGCTGGTGGATGCGGCTCGGCGCGGTGCTCGGCGCGGTCGGTCGCGACGCCGACGCCGCGGTCGCCTATCGCGACGCGCTGACGGACCGCCCGGACGACCGCGAATCGCAGGCGGCGCTTCGCGACATCTACCGGCGCCTGGGTGAACGCGAACCGCTGATCCGGCTGCTCGAGGTCGAGCTCTCGCATCTCGCGGGCCGCGACGAGATCCCGATTCGCGTGGAGCTCGCGCAGCTGCTCGGAGAGGTGCGCGAGCGCCGACACGAGGCCCTCGCGCACCTGCAGCGCATCCTGCAGATCGACCCCGATCAGACCGAGTCCCTCGACCGCGCGCTCGAGATCGCGGAGGCGCTCCAGCAGGAGTCCGCCGACCGCGCGAGCGGAGAGGTCCTGCTCGAGCTGTTGAACGCCCAGCTCGCGAGGTCGCACGCGACCGCCTCGCGCGCAGCCCAGCTGCTGCGGCGGGCGCGGCTGCTCGGCAAGAGCCTCGAGCGGCCCGACGAGGCGATCGGCGACCTTCGCGAAGCGCTCTCGCTCGATCCGCAGCAACCCCGCGCGCTCGAGCAGCTGCGCTCGCTGCTCACCGCGCAGGGGCGCTGGGAAGACGCGCTCGACTGCATCTTCCGCCAGGCCAGCGCGACGGTCGGAGCGCGACGCGCGGGGCTCTACGAGGAGGCGATCGCGATCGCCTGGGAGCACCTCGGACCCGAAGCGACGCTGCCATGGCTCGAGCGGCTGCGCGGCGAGCGCCCGGACGATCCGGCCCTCTTCGATCGGATCGCCGACATCCACCGCCTCGCGGGCCGACACGAAGCGACCCTCCACGCGCTCGAGGCGCAGCTCGCGCTGATCGACGATCCCGATCGGCTGCGCAAGCTGCATCTGGAGCGCGCGCGCATCTTCGAACAGCGACTCGAGCTCGATGGCCGCGCGGCCTCGGCGCTCGAGGACGCGAGGCGGCTGGCTCCCTCGGATCCCGAAATCCTGAGCCAGCTCTGCGCGCTCTACGAGAAGCTCGGCCGGCGCCGCGAGCTCGCCGAGATCCTCGAATGCCGGGTGACGGACGCCGAGGGAGCGGAGCGCATCGAGCTGTTGCAACGGCTCGCGAGCCTCTACGAGGGCCCGCTCGCCGAGCCGAAGCGCGCCGCGGCGCGCCTGCTCATGGCGATCACCGAGGCCGAGAAGGGAACCCGCAAGCACGGCGAGCTGCTGCGCGAGCTCGGCTCCGCGCTGCTCAAGTCGCACGATCCGAGCTCGTGGGCGAGCTGCGCGGAAGAGGAGCTCAAGACCCTCGACCCGGACGCGCCGGTCTTCGACGACCGCCGACTCGAGCTGCACCGCGAGCTGGCGCGCGCCTACGCGCGGGAGCTCGGGCGCCCGGACGCCGCGCTCCACCACCTGCGCGCCCTCGCGGACGGCGGCCACGACCAGGAGGTGCAGGGGGAGTCGGGCAAGGCGAAGGACAACGCGCTGCTGCAGCTGCTCGAGACCCAGGGCAACTGGATCGAGCTCGAGGAGCGCCTCGCCGAGCACCTCAGGCGCCACCCCGAGGACCCCGAGGGCTGGCTCCGGCTCGGGCGCCTGCGGGCCGAGCGGCTGCACCTGCCCGCGGCCGCCATCACCGCCTACCGCGAGGTCTTGAAGCGCGACCGGCTCTGCATCCCCGCGCTGCGCGCGCTGCGCGCCAACCTCGAGTGTTTGGGGCGCTGGGCGGAGGTCGCGCAGACGCTCGAACACGAGCTCGAGCACGTCGCGCCGACGCTCCGCTCGGGGCGCGCCGCGCTGTTGCGCCGGCTCGGCGACGTCTGCTGGCGCCGCCTGTACTCGACGACGCGCGCGAGTCGATCCTACGCGGCCGCGCTCGAAGCCGACCCGCAGGACTTCGAGGCGCTCCGCTCCCTCCAGCAGCTGCTCGAGGCGATGGAGGATTGGCGCGGCGCGCTCGACCTCTACGAGAGCGAGGCCGAGATGCTCGGGGACCACGAGCCGGACCGACGCTTCGAGGTTTCGATTCGCGCGGCCGAGATCGCGCGCGACCACACGGAGGAGACCGAGCGCTCGATCCGCAACTACGAGTACGCGACGCAGATCGCGGGCCTGTCGCCCGACTCGCTGCGCGAGCTCGCGCTCCTCTACGAGCGAGCGGGCGATCGCGAGGCGTTTGCGAGGGCCTTCGAGCGCTGGTGCGACGACCCGCAGTCCGCCGCGAGCTGCGCGGACCACGTGAGGCTCGCGGAAGCCCTGGATGAACTCGGCCGCTGCGATGCCGCGCGCGAGCGCATCGACCGCGCGCTCGAGCTCGATTCCCGACACCGGCCCGCCTGGGACGCGGCGGCGCGGCTGCGCGAGCGCGCGGGCGATCTCGAGGGCGCCGCGACGGCGCTCTGCGGAGCCGCGGATCTCTGCGACGACCGCGACCGCTGCGAGCGCTTGATGCGAGCCGCGGCGCTCGCGGAGCGCTCGTCGATCGAGCGCGCGACCGAGCTGATCCGGGCCGCGATCGGCAGCGACCCGGGCGCCGCCGACGCACACGCGCAGCTCGCGCGACTCGCGGGCGAGCTCGGGGAGTTCGCGGAGGCCGAATCGGCCGCGACGCGCGCGCTCGACCTCGCCGCCGGCGCCGGCGGGCTGTCGCGCGAGCAGCAGCTGGCCGCGGCGTTCGCGGGCGGCCGGGCCGCCCGGGAGCTCGGTCATCCGGATACCGCGGTGCGCTGCTTTGCCGCGGCGAGCGAGCTCGCGCCCGAGGATCCGGAGATCACGGCGCGCCACGGAGCGGCACTCGCCGAGCAGGGCGATCTTCCGAGAGCCCAGGCGGTGCTCGAGCGGCGCCTCGCGCTCGACGGACCCAACCCGGAGCGCGCGGCCCAGCTCGCGATCGTCGGGCGCGCGCACTGGGCGGCGGGAGAGCACGAAGCGGCGGTCGAGAAGCTCGAGGCCGCGCTGCGCGAGGACCCGCAGCTGGACGACGCCCACCGCAGCCTGGTCGAGATCTGGGAGGCGAGGGAGCGGATCGACGAGGGTGTGGGCTGTCTGGTGCGCTGGGCGGACATCGCGAGCGAGCACGCACAGCGCGCGGAGCGACTGCTTCGAGCGGCAGAGTGGGAGCTGCGCGAGGAGAACCAGACCGAATCCGCGGAAGCCCATCTGCGCGAAGTGCTCGACGCGGACCCGAGCCTGCTGCGCGCCTGGGAGGCCCTGACGACGCTCCTCTGGGAGTCGGAGCGCGCGGAAGACGCGCTTCAGGTGGCGTCGATGGCGGTGAGCGGCGTCGAGGGCGCCACCTCCAGCCCGGTGCTCTCGCTGATCCGCGGCCGCGTGCTCGAGCAGCTCGGCGAAAAGGAGGAGGCCGCAGACGCGTTTCGACTCGCGGCGAGCGCGGATCCGAACTGCGTGGAAGCCGCGCTCGCGCGCGCGCGCCTGCTGCGCGGGCTCGGCAAGTGGCAGGCGGCCGCGGATGCGCTCCGAGAGTTTCATCGCGAGCACCGAGGCCACGATCACGAGGGGCTCTCGGAAGTGCTGCAACAGCTGGGCCGCCTGCTCGCGGGACCGCTGGAGGACCCGGAGGGCGCGATCACCGCCTACCGCCAGGGGGTCCTGCTGAGCCCGCAGCGCATCGACATGCACGCCTCGCTGGCCGAATTCCTGAGCCATCGACCCGCGAACTGGCGGGAGGCGCTCGGCCACTACGAGCACGTGCTGGACGCCGACCCGTGCCACGCGGGCTCGCTTCGCTCCCTGCTGCGCGTCGCCCGGGAGCGCGGAAACCGGCAGGCCGCTGCGACGGGGTTGGGCATCGTCAGCGCGCTCGGCCTCGCGTCGCCCGGAGATCGCGAGGAATTCGAGCGGGAGTCGGACTTCCGGCCGCACTACGGCGGAAACGGGGAGCTCGCGAATCCGCTCTGGGAACGGCTGCGCAAGCTCGTCCACGAGTCGGCGGGCGAGCTCGCGGCCGCGCTCGACACGCCCGAACCCGCACCGGGCGAAGCGCCCGAGGATCCCGTCGCGGCCTTCCACGCCGAAGCGCTCCGCGCGGAGGGGCGCCTCACCGCACCCGCGCTGCTCCCGCTGTCCGCGCGCGAGCTGGGCGACCTCCTGGTGCTGCTCGCCGCGCTCGCGCTGGATTTGGATCGCGCGCGCGGCGATGGTCACGTCGTCAACGCGGTCTCTTCGGCGATCAAGCGGCGCCAGAGGCGACGACTCCGGCGACACCTCGAAGGCGTTTCGCTGGACGAGATCGATCGCGTCGACTTCGCGCGGTGGCGCGACGAAGTGCGCGCGCTGGCCGCAGCGATCGCGGTCGACGAAAGCGACATCGAGCTGCGCAGCGCGCTGATCGCGCTCGCGCGCGACGCCTCCGAGCACCGCTCCGAGGAGATCTCGGACGGCGCCGACCTCACGGCCTGGGTGGCCGAGCGGCCCGCCGCCAACGCGCTGCTGCGACAGGCGATCCGGTCGTGGCTCCGCCAGCTGTAGCGCGGCCGGCCCGCGGAGCCGCGAACCTCAGGGGAAACCGGGATGAGTAGAGTCGCGGACCGACCCGGGCGTCGCTATCGCCGTCGGACGGTCCGGATCAGCGTGGAGTACCTCTCGGACACCGGCCCGCGCAGCGAGCGGGCCACGACCCTCGGCGCCGGGGGTCTGTTCATCGAGACCGATGCCCCGGAGCTGCCGGGCTCGCTCCTGAAGCTCCGCTTTCGCTTGTCGGAGGCGGGCGCGCGGCACGAGATCGAGGGGCGCGTCGTCTGGTCGAAGTGCGCCGCGCTCGGCGCAGCGGGCGCCACGGGAATGGGCGTCGAGTTCGTCAACCGCGCGGCCGCCAGCGCGCTCGCGACCGAGCTCGAACACCTCGACTGAGCCCGCGCTCAGCTCTGCAGCGCCGCCTTCAGCTCCTTCGAGATCTCGAGCGCGCTCTGATAGCGGTTGGCCGGGTCCTTCTCGAGGCAGCGCGCGATGATGTCGACGATCAGCGGCGGCAGCGCCGCGTTGAACTCCCGCGGATCGGGCGGGGGCGTGTGGACGTGGTGATACGGGAGATTGCCCTCCCGGAAGGGCAGCGTTCCGGTGGCCATCTCGAACACCGAGACGCCGAGCGAGTAGATGTCCGTGCGGTGGTCCACGTTCTTCCCGAGCGTCTGCTCCGGGCTCATGTAGTAGGGCGTCCCCGAGACGACGGTCGTGTGGTTGCGAACCTCTTCGATCACCTTCGCGAGCCCGAAGTCCATGATCTTCGCCTTTCGATCGCGGGTCCACATCGTGTTCGCGGTCTTGATGTCGCGATGGACGACCTTCTGCTCGTGCGCGTAGGCCAGGGCTTCGCACATCTGGCTCAGCACGTGAACGATGCCCCCCGGCGAGATCTTTCCGCGGTGCTTGATGATCTCCTTGAGCGTGTTGCCGTCGACGTACTCCATCGCGATGTAGAAGGCGCCGTCCTGCTCGCCGGCGTCGTAGACGGTCACGATGCCCGGGTGGTTGAGCTTGGCGGCGCTCTTGGCCTCGCGTAGGAAGTTCTTCAGCGCCTGCGGATTTTCCTGCAGCGTGTCGGGCAGCACCTTGAAGGCGACGGGGCGATCCAGAACGGTGTCGTGCGCCTTGTAGACGACCCCCATTCCGCCCTTCCCGAGCTTGCCGGTGATCTCGTAGCGGCCCTGCTCGGCGGTCTTGGTCAGCGGCGGCGCCTGGGTCGACTTGGACTGCTCGCGCTGCTTCGCGAGATTCGCTCGGGTTCGCTCGAGGCGCTGCTGGACGTCCTTGAAGCCGTAGTCGAACGAGAGGATACGCTCGTAGAGCTCGTCCGCGTCGGCGAGATCGCCGTTCGATTCGAGCGCCACCGCCAGGTAGTAGAAGGCCGCCGCGTTGGCGTGGTTGATCTCGGCGCCGTCGGTCGCGTGGCGCAGCTTCACGATCGCGAGCGTGTGCTTGCCGCGCTTGAGGAAGATCTCACCGAGCCTCGCCGACGCCGCGGTGAAATCGGGGTGCTCCGACGGAACCTGCTGCAGCGCGGCGACCGCTTCGTCGATCCGGCGCGCCTTCACGTGAAGCTCGCCCGCCTTGAGGTGCTCGCCCGCCTGGGCGAGCAGCTTGGCCTGCCGGGCCTCGTCGCCGGCGTCCGCGGCGCACTCCGCGGCCTCGGCGTGGAGGCCGGCCTGCTCGTAGCTGGCCGAGGCGCGCTGGCGGTCGCCCGCCATCGAGAACATCTCGGCGGCCTGGGCGGAATCCCCGAAGCGCTCGTAGCACTCGCCCGCCTTCGCGTACTGCTCGAGCATCCGGTAGATGTCGCCCGCGGCGAGCAGCTCGCCCGACTTCTCGAAGCAGCGCGCGGCCTCTTCGTCGTCACCGAGCTCGCGATGGTGCTCCGCGAGCACCCGCGCGGCCTCTTCTTCCTGGCCCAGCCGCGTCATCACCTCGGCGGCGCGCGGAGCGTCCTTGGCGCGCAGGAAGAGGTCGACCGCGGCCTCCTCCCGGCCCTGGCGCAGCGCCATCTCCGCCGCGGCCTCGTAGCACTCGCCGCGCTCGAGCACGGCCTGCGCGCGGTCGAGCAGGCCGGCCCGCTCGAACAGGTTGCCCGTCATGCGCACGAGCTTCTGGACGGCGGGGGTCTTGATGGCGTCGGAGCGGCCGCCGGTCGCCTCCTCGAGGATGTTCTGCTCCAGGCAGATCGCCGCCTTCTCCCATTTGCCGCACTTCACGTAGGCCTGCGCGGCCTGGCGCGTGTAGCCGGACTGCTCGAAGGCCTCGGCGGCCTTGAGGTTTTGGCCGGCCTTCTCGAACAGCTCGGCCGCGATGCCGTGGTTGCCGGCGCGGTAGTAGGCGTCGCCGGCGCGCCCGTTCTCCTCCTGCTGGGCGAAGATGCGACCCGCCGCGTCGAAGCGCTCGGCCTTCATGTAGAGCTCGGCGGATTCGATGAAGCGACCCTGGTCGTGGCGGATCTCGGCCGCGCGCGTCCACTGCTCGGCCTCGATGAAGTAGTCCGCGGCCTCCTCCATCAGACCGCCGTCGAAGCAGAACTCCGCGGCCGCGAGTGCGCCGTCCCGCTTGGCGAGCCTGGCGGCGTGGGCGCGCGCCTTGCGGACCACCCCCGAGCCGGCCTCGGGCGACAGCGTACCGCCCTCCGCGATCTCGGCTTCGGAGATCCGGGGGCTGCCCGGGAGCAGGGCCGCGACGAACGCGATGAAGCCGACCGGCGCCGCGACGAAGCGCATCGCGAAGCCCGCGAGGACGGCCGCCATGACCTCTCGCGGATCGCCCGACGAGACGAAGGGGCCGATCGCGGTCGAGCCGATGCCGATCGCCAGCCGGCCCGCCACGCGCGCGACCTCGCTCTCGGGCAGGTAGGCGACGCTCAGCGCCGCGAGGCCGAACGCGAACAGCGCGAAGCCGCCGGCGATCGCCAGAATCCGCCCCAGGATCAGCACTACGACCACGTCCGCCGCCCCTCGCCTCGAATCGCAATGCGCTGCGAGACCGCAGCGCATCAAGAGAAGTATCGGCTGGCGACGGCCGCGCGTTGAGGGGTATTCCCCCAGCGGCGCGAGGGGCGGGCGGGCCCAGGCGCGGGTCTCGAGCGCAGCGCGCGCCCGGCCGCGGGGTCGGACGGACGCCCGGTCGTGTCAGAGCAGCTTCGGCTGGCTGCCGGCCGCGCCGGGCAGCGGCACCTCGAAGTAATCCCGCGCCAGGCGCGTGGCGACGCGCCCGCGAGGGGTGCGGTTCAGGAAGCCGCGGTGGATCAGGTAGGGCTCGACGACGTCTTCGAGCGTTCCGCGGTCTTCGCCGATCGCGGCCGCGAGCGTCTCGATCCCAACCGGACCGCCGTCGAACTTCTCGAGCAGCGTGCGCACGAGCAGCCGATCCAGGCCGTCGAAACCGGAGCCGTCGACGTCCAGTCGCTCGAGCGCGTAACGGCAGCGCGCGCCGTTGATCGCGCTGCCCTGCCCCGCCGCGACCTCCGAGAAATCGCGCACCCGGCGCAGCAGGCGGTTCGCGATCCGCGGCGTGCCGCGCGAGCGCCGTGCGATCTCCCCGCAGGCGCCCGCCTCGATCGGTACGCCGAGCACCCGGGCGCTGCGCGCGAGGATGCGCTCGAGCTCGCCCGCGGCGTAGTAGTCGAGCCGAGCCGCCCAGCCGAAGCGGTCGCGCAGCGGCGAGGTCAGCAGGCCCGCGCGCGTGGTGGCCCCGATCAGCGTGAAGCGCGGCAGATCGAGGCGGATCGCTTGGGCGCCCGCGCCCTGCCCGATCATGATGTCGAGCTGGAAGTTCTCCATCGCGGGGTAGAGGATCTCCTCGACCGCCGCCGACATGCGGTGGATCTCGTCGATGAAGAGCACCTCCCTTGACTGGAGGTTCGAGAGGATCGCGGCCAGGTCGCCGGGTCTCTCGATCGCGGGACCGCTCGTCACGCGCAGCGGCGCGCCCATCTCGTTCGCGACGACGTGGGCGAGCGAGGTCTTGCCGAGCCCGGGCGGCCCGTAGAACAGCAGGTGGTCGATCACCTCGCCGCGCTCTCGCGCGGCGCGGATGAACACCGCGAGGTTCTCGCGCAGCCGATCCTGACCGACCATCTCGTCCAGGGTGGCGGGCCGCAGCCGGGCCTCGACGGCCTCCTCGCCCGGCAGCGCGCTGCGCGAAAGCGGTCCGGTCTCTTCGCGCGCGAGCGTCATTTCATCAACACCCGCAGCGAGCCGCGCACGAGCTCCTCGAGGCTCGGATCATCCCCTTCCTCCTCGGCCGCACGCGTGAGCGCGTGGTCGGCCTGCTGCTTGGAATAGCCGAGATTCAGCAGCGCCGACAACGCCTGCCCGAGCGACGTCGTGGACGGGCCCGGACCCTCGGGCGGTGGCTCCAGCTCTCCGTCCGCGGTCAGCGTGGCGGCGAGCTCCGCGGTGCGATCGCGGAGCTCCACGAGGATGCGCTCCGCCATCTTGCTCCCGACGCCGGGCGCCGCGCGCAGCACGGCCACCTTGCCCAGCTGGATGGCCTCGAGCAGCTCCGCGGGCGAGATCCCCGAGAGCACGGTCTGGGCGAGCCGCGGCCCCACCCGGTTGGCGCGAAGCAGCAGCGTGAAGGCCGCGCGCTCGCCCTCGGTGAGAAAACCGAACAGCTGGAGCACGCCCTCGCGCAGGTGCGTGTAGATCCGCAGCGCGACGGGCTCGCCCACGTCGGGGAGTTCCGCGAAGGTCGACAGCGGAATGTGGACCTCGTAACCGACCCCGCCGACGTCGACGACCACGCAGGTGGGCGCCACGTTGCGCAGCACGCCCTCGAGCCGCGCGATCACCGCGCGCCCCGCACCCGCAGCGCGGCGCGTCTCGCGGGTGGCCGCGCGGCTCGCGTCAGCGCGCCGATTCGCCCGGCGTTTGCGTGGCAGATCGCCGCGGCGAGCGCATCCGCGGCGTCGCGGGCCGGCGGGCGCTCCAGCGCGAGCAGCCTTCGAACCATCTGCTGCACCTGGCGCTTGCCGGCCCGTCCGCTTCCGGTGACGGCGAGCTTGATGCGCGACGCGGAGTACTCGACGACCGCGCAACCGCTCGCGCCCACCGCAGCCAGCGTCGCCCCCCGGGCCTGCCCGAGCACCAGCGCCGAGCGCGCGCTCGCGGAGACGAAGACCTGCTCGATGGCCGCGGTGTCGGGCGCGTGATCGCGCACGAGCGCGCTCACGGCCTCGTGGAGGTAGTGGAGGCGTTCGGCCATCGACGAGCGCGGCGCGGGACGCAGCGTTCCGTGCGCCACGTGGACCAGCCGTCCGTCCGTCGAGTCGACCAGGCCGAAGCCGGTGGCGGCGGAGCCCGGATCGATTCCGAGGATGCGCATCGAAACCTCGCGCCTGCGACGGACGGACCCGCGCGCGAGGTCGCGGTTTCGCCCGGTCGTTTGCGTCGTCGAGGGGGGAGGCGAGGCCGAGTCTAGCAAGCGCGCCGGAGGCGCGCGCCCCTCCACGGCGAATCCTGCGGATTCGCTGGCTGATCACTGCGCGCGCCGACGCGCTCGCAGAAGTCAGCGGCGAATCCTGCGGATTCGCTGGCGGCCTTGCGCGAACGCTCGCGCGCTCGCGCAAATCAGCCCGCGATGCGCGCCATCTCTTCGTCGGAAATGTCGTAGTTCGCGTAGACGTTCTGCACGTCGTCGAGGTCGTCGAGCGCGTCGGTCAGGCTCAGCATCGACTCGGCCTGGTCCGCCGCGATCGCGACCGTGGTGGTCGGCTCCATCTCGATGGCCGCCTGCTCGGGCTCGAAACCCGCCGCCATCAGCGCGCGCTTGAGCGCTTCGAAGCCGGTCGGCGCGACGACCACCGCGAGGCGCTCGGCATCCTCGACGACGTCGTCGGCGCCCGACTCGAGCGCCGCGTCGAGCAACCGGTCCGCGTCGACGCTCGCGCGATCGAACCACAGAACGCCCCTTTTTTCGAAGAGATAGCTGACACAGCCGCTCGCCCCGAGGTTTCCGCCGTGCTTCGAGAAGACGTGGCGCACGTCCCCGACGGTGCGGTTCTTGTTGTCCGTGAGCACCTCGACGTAGACCGCGACGCCGCCGGGCCCGTAGCCCTCGTAGACGACCTCCTCGTAGGCCTCGCTCTCCCCCGCTCCGGTTCCCTTCGCGATCGCGCGCTCGATGTTGTCCTTGGGCATGTTCGCGGCGCGCGCCTTGTCGCAGGCCAGGCGCAGGCGCGGATTGGAGTCGATGTCACCGCCACCCAGGCGGGCCGCGGTGGCGATCTCGCGGATCAGCTTGGTGAAGACCTTGCCGCGCTTGGCGTCGGCCGCGCCCTTCTTGCGCTTGATGGTGGACCACTTCGAATGACCGGACATGCGCGCTCCAGGCGAGTGGGCCTTGGTAGCACTTGACGGGATCGAGGCCAAGTATTCGATCTCGAAGGCTTTTTGAGATCCCATCCGGGAAGCGCGCGCACGTCCCCGAGGGGCACGGGTTCGGGGTGCGGGAAAAGGCCCGACAACTGCGCGCACCGCTTGAGCAAGCGGGATTTCTGCCGATACCAATGGCGACACGGTGGGCAGCGCCCGGGCGTCGGGCCCGGAGCGGGCGGCAGCCGCCCGACCGCAGCGGGGAACGAGACGAATATGTCCGAAATCGCGATCGGCATCGACCTCGGAACGAGCAACTCCTGCGTGGCGGTCCGCGAGCGCGACGACACGCGGGTGCTGGCCAACGCCTACGGGGAGCGGACCACCGCGAGCGTCGTCTTCTTCCAGGAGAGCGGGTCGATCTCGGTCGGCAACGCCGCGCGGGCGGGCCTGATCCACGACCCCGCGCGGACCATCGCCTCCGCGAAGCGGCTGATCGGGCGCTTCTACGGCTCCGAAGAGGTGAAGAAGGCCCAGGCGATCTGCTCCTACCAGATCGTGGAGGGCGAGAACCACGGCGTCGCGATCGAGGTCGGCGACGAGCAGTTCACGCTCCCGGAAATCTCGGCGATGATCCTGCGAGAGATGAAGACCGTCGCCGAAGCGCAGATCGGCGAGAACGTTTCGAAGGCGGTGATCACGGTTCCCGCCTACTTCAACGACAACCAGCGACAGGCGACCAAGGACGCGGGGCGCATCGCCGGCCTCGAGGTGCTGCGAATCCTCAACGAGCCGACGGCGGCCGCGCTCGCCTACGGGTTCGGGAAGGGGCTGCGCCAGAAGGTCGCGGTCTGGGACCTCGGCGGGGGGACCTTCGACATCTCGATTCTCGAGATCGGCGGCGAGGTATTCGAGGTTCTCGCCACCTGCGGCGACACCTTCCTCGGCGGGGACGACTTCGACGATCGCCTGATCGACCTGCTCGCGGACGAATTCCTCAGCAAGCACAACATCCGGCTACGCCACGACCCCTTCGCGTTGGAGAAGCTCAAGGTGGCCGCGGAGGGAGCCAAGAAGGCGCTCTCGACCGATGACGAAATCGAGATCCGGATCCCGGACGTGGTCTCCGGGCCGGATGGACAACCGCTGTCGATCCAACGCACGCTCTCGATCGACGAGTACTCGAAGCTGGTCCACGACCTGATCCAGCGAACCTTCGGAGTCTGCGACGCGGCCCTCTCGCAGGCGGGCGTCGTCGCGCGGGATCTCGACGGCGTGATTCTCGTGGGTGGCCCCACGCGGCTCCCACTGATCCGACACGCCGTGGGCGAGTATTTTCAGCAGGAGCCGAGATCCGACGTCGATCCCGACGAGGTCGTCGCGATGGGCGCCGCGATCCACGCGGCGTCGCTCGTCAATCCGACGCGCGAAGACGCGTTCCTGCTCGACGTCACCCCGCTCTCGCTGCGCATCGGGGTGGCGGGTGGCCTCGCGGAGGCCGTCATCGAGCGCAACACGCCGGTGCCGATCGAGCAAACGCGGAGGTTCACGACGTTCAGGGATTATCAGGAATCCGTGGACATCCGCGTCTATCAGGGCGAATCGCGCAACGCGCAGGAAAACGAGCTGCTCGGCCAGTTCATGTTCTCGGGCTTCAAGAAGGCGCGGCGCGGCGAGGTCTCGATCGACATCACGTTCGAGATCAATGCGGACGGCATCGTGGACGTGAAGGCCAAGGACCTCGCAACCGGCAAACAGGCCTCCACGCGCATCACGCTCTCCGCGGGGCTCACGGAGGGCGACATCCAGAACATCATCCAATCGGGGCGGACCGATCGCGTGGAGCCGTCGTCCGCCCGCCCGATCGGGGAAAGCCAGCCGGCCGCGGGCGACCGGGGCGACTCCCCGCAGGGCGAAGCGCCGCCCCGGCCCGTCGACGAACCCGCTGCGCCGTTGGTGGCGCCGGAGCGGCCCGCGGAGTCCGACGAGCAGCGCGCCGCGCAGGCGCAGGCGCCGCCTGTGCCCGCGGAGTCCGACGAGGATCTCGTGCGCACGGAGGGAATCCTCGACGAGGCGATCCTCGACGAGGAAATGCTCATCGCGGGGGCGCCGGGCCAGCAAGCCCCGGAAGTGGCGATGCCGGACGCGGGAACGCCCGACTCGGCCACCGAGGTCGTCGCGCAGCCGCCGCCGCGGCCTGCCCCGAAAGAAGAGCCGAAGAGCGCGCCGGGCGCATCCGGGCCGCCGCTCCGACCGATCGAGATGGACGATCTGATCACCGACGAGATCGCGATTCCGCCCTCGCTCGAGGAAGACGATCTGCTGCCGGAATCGGAGGATCTGCTGGAGCTCGAGGGTCTGGAAGACGTGAAGCTTCCGCCGGCCGTGGCCGATTCCTCGCCCAGCGACAAGATCACCGCGATCGACGAAGACCTCGCGACCACGAGCCCGACCGTCGAGGAGTTCGAGGTCGAAGATCTCGAGGACGACCTGTTCGAAAAACCCGGCACGGACCTGTCGGGGTCTGGCGACGGCGAATCGAAGGCGTGAAACGTGGCCGATCTCGCCCCGACTGAGATTACGGCACTCGCCGGGATCCTCGGTGAACTCGACTACTACCAGTTGCTTCACCTGGAACGCGACGCCAAACAGAGCGACATCAAGCGGGCCTATCACGAAACGTCGCGGACGTTTCACCCGGACAGCAACCGCAACCAGACGCCGGAGGTTCGCGCGGCGATCGACGAGATCGCCAAGCGGATCAGCGAGGCCTACTCCATCCTGCGCAACCCACGCCGGCGCAAGGCCTACGATCAGCAGGTGGCCGCCCAGTCCGGCGTGAGGATGCAACTCGCGGACGCGGAGGCGGCTGGAAGCCGGAAGCAGACCGAGGCCCGCGAGGGCCGCACGCCACAGGGTCGGCAGTACTTCAACCTCGCGAGCGCCAGCCTCAGGAGAGGCGACTACGCGGGCGCCGTGCGGAACCTGCAGACCGCCGTCACCTTCGAGCCCGACAACTCCCACTTCAAGGAACAACTCGCGGATGCGCGCAAGAAGTGGGACGCCGGGCGCCGCTAGCTGCGCGTTGGCCTTCGGCCAAAGCTTTTGCGGCGTCGCACCCATCCGCTTCGCGGATCGGTGCTCCTAGCTGCGCGTTGGCCTTCGGCCAAAGCTTTTGCGGCGTCGCACCCAACCGCTTCGCGGATCGGTGCTCCTAGCGCCGACGGGCCACACCCGTCGCAGCGATATCGA
>JBFGGA010000043.1:0-20629 GCA_041579295.1 Myxococcota bacterium
CTCCTCTCGCTGACCTACTTGAGCGCCGGCGTCTCCTATTTCCTCTACGAGCTGCCGACGCTGCTCGCCGCCGAGCTCGTCTGGGTGCTGATCGCGGCGAGGATCATCTACAGCGTGGGCATCGTGCCGCTCTTGCTGTTTACGCTCGAAGTGTTCCGACGCGGCTCCCGCTGGGCGACTGCGCTCGTCTGGGCCATCGAGCTGTCGCTGTTCTCGGGCGTCTTCTTCTCGATGCTCGCGGGCGACATCGAGGGCCTGGTCGTGAACAGCGTCTGGTTCTGGTGCGATTGGGTCGGCTACACGGCGCCCTACGTCTGGATCAGCGTCGAGGCCGCGATCGCCTACCGCGCCGCGAAGAAGCGCCAGGCGCTCGGCCTCTGCCGGCCCGAGGACTCCAATCGCTTGCTGCTCTGGGCGCTCTTCGGGATCTTCGCGGCGCTCGGGAGCGCCTCGCTGGTTCCCCTCTACCTCGACTACGCGACCACGCAGGTCTGGTCGCGATGGGGCGACTACGGGTCGGGCGGACTCGAGGCGGCTGCGACCGTGATGCTCTGGCTCGCGTTCTTCCCGCCCGGCTTCTACCGGCGCTGGGTCAACCGCGCGGCGGGCGCCGCCGCGGATGCGAGCGATTGACGCGCGCGAGCGCGCGCACCGCATCGGGATCTGTGTTAGAACCTCGGGCGCCGAGGTCCAGATGCCCCGCCTCATCAGTTTGTGTTGTCTCGCCGCCGCCGCCGCGGCGTGCTCGGACGACGCGCCGGAACCCTGGAGCGCCGCCGAGATGCGCGCGCTCTCCGAGCAGTTCACGCACATCGCCGAGGCCTACGCGGTCGTCGACCTCTGCATGCCGCTGATCGCGGCGGACAAGGACGCCAAGTACGCGGTCATCTCCGAGATCGAGGTGCGCCGCTTCACACAGCTCGCGCAGATGAACACCGAGGCCGAGCGCGCGAACTTCTTCGCCCACCACCGACGCAGCGGCGGCACCGACGAGCAGGCGGCGACCCTCGATCGGATCTACCGCGACGCCTACGAGGAGGCAGCGAGGCATCTGACCTCGCTCGATGGCTGCGTGGAAACCGTCTCGGATTACGCGAACACGATCCTCAACACGAAGGTTCGCCCGGCTCCATGATCTCGCGCGGGCGCGCGAGCGCTTCCTTACCCGCGCGAGGCTGCGGCGCGGCGCGCGATCCCGTCGCGCCCCTGCGCGTGCGAGCGCGGCTACGCGACGAGTGGTTCGACCGAGAGGTCCACCACGAGACCCGAGTGGTCCGAGCCCCGGATCGCGACGACCCGGAAGTCGTCGACGCGCACCCCGCAACCGAAGGCGTGATCGATCCGGAGCATCGGCGGCCCCCCGACCCAGCGCGACCAGGTCCGCGCGGGCCGCGCACCGCGGCTGCGCGCGTGCGCGAGCGCGAGGTCGTCGAGGCGCTGCGCGACCATCCGGTAGAGGGGCCACGCGGGCGTGGCGTTGAAGTCACCCAGCAGCACGCGGGTTCGGCCCGGGGTGCGGTCGAGGTATTCGAGCATGCCGCGGCTCTGCGCGCGGCGCAGCGCGAGCCGCGACCAGACGCGCAGGCCCCAGGTCGGCGACGCGATGTGCACGTTTGCGATCTCGAGCGCGCGGGGTAGCGCGGGCCAGTGCTCGGGCGAAAGCCGCGCGATGCGCGCGTCGCGGAAGGCCAGCGGCACGCGGTCGAATTCGGCCGGGTATCGGGTGGCGATTCCCATCCCGGTGAAGTCTCGTGCGGGCTCGAGGCGCGCGTGCGCGAACGCGCCGCCGAGCGCGTCGGCCTGCTCGGGCGAGAGCTCCTGAACGGCCACGACGTCCGCGCCGCACTCCCGGGCGAGCGCCGCGAAGGCCGCGGGGTCGGCCCTGCCGTTCATCAGATTTCCCGAAAAGACGCGCAGATGGGCGCCCATCGTGCCTCCGCGCTGCCCACTGGGAACGAGTCGACCCATCGGGGCCGAAAACTGAGCGGAAAGCGCCGACGCGTGCCGCTCGGCACGGGCGTGCAGGCACGCCGGCCCCTGGGCCCCCGCCAGCGCGGCGGTACGTGCCGCCTCGGAGATCTGCGCGGGCGTGCAGGCACGCCGGCCCCTGGGACCCCGCCAGTGCGGCGGTACGTGCCGCCTCGGAGATCTGCGCGGGCGTTAGACCGCGCGGAAGGGGTCGATCCGCTCGATGGTCTCGTCGCGCCCCGGGCCCACGGAGATGATCTCCACCGGAACCTGAACGAGCGCCTCCACGCGCTCGACGTAGCGGCGCGCGGCGGCGGGTAGATCCTCGTAGCGGCGACACCCCGTGATGTCCTCGTCCCAACCCGGCAGCATCTCGTACTCGGGCTCTGCGCGCTCGATCTCCGCGAGCGTCATCGGGAAGTCCCGGGTCGACTTGCCGTCGACGCGGTACGCGGAGGCGATGCGGAGCTCGCCGATGCCCGAGAGCACGTCGAGCTTGTTCATCGCGAGCGCCGTGAGCCCGTTCACCGTCGCGGCCTCGCGCAGCATCACGACGTCGAGCGGCCCGCAGCGTCTCGGCCGGCCCGTGGTTGCGCCGAACTCCGCGCCCGCATCGCGCAGGCGCTCGCCGAGCTCGCCGCTGTCCTCGGTCGGAAAGGGCCCGCCGCCCACGCGCGTCGTGTAGGCCTTGGTGATCCCCAGCACGCGGTCGATGCGCGTCGGTCCGACGCCGGCGCCCGCGCACACGGCGCCCGCGACGCAATTGGACGAAGTCACGTAGGGATAGGTGCCGTGATCGATGTCGAGAAAGGTGCCCTGCGCGCCCTCGAAGAGCACGTTGCGCCCCGCGCTGAGCGCCTCGTCGAGCGTGTGCACCGTGTGGTCCACGTAGGGCGCGAGCTGGCGGCCCCACTCGACCGCGCGCTCGTGCAGCTCGTCGACGTCGATCGGCTCCGCTCGGTGGTACTCGACGAGCTCGAAGTTCTTCTGCTCGGCGATGCGCGCGAGCAGCGCGCGAAGGCCCTTCGGCTCGAGCAGGTCCGCGACGCGGATCCCGCGGCGCGTGACCTTGTCCTCGTAGGCCGGGCCGATCCCGCGCTGCGTCGTTCCGATCGCGGCGCCGCCCGCGGCCCGCTCCCGCGCCTTGTCGAGCGTCGTGTGCCAGGGGAGGATGACGTGGGCGCGGCCCGAGAGCCGGACCCGCGACGGGTCGCCGAGCAGGCCGCGCTCTTTGAGCGCCGCGAGCTCGGCCAGCAAGCCGTCCGGGTTGACGACCACCCCGGGCCCGATCAGGTTGACGGTCGACGGGTTCAGCACGCCCGCCGGCACGACGTGGAGCACGGTCTTGACGCCGTCCACGACGAGCGTGTGACCCGCGTTGTTGCCCCCGTGGAATCGCACCACGAGCTGGGCCTGCGGGGCGAGCCAGTCGACGATCTTGCCCTTGCCCTCGTCGCCCCACTGCGCGCCGACCGCGACCAGCGCCGTCACGGCCCGAGATCCACGAGCTGCGCGGAGATCAGGTGCGGCAGACCGCGCAGCTGCTTCATCACCGCATCGTCCGGCGCCCGGTCGATGTTCACGAGCATCCCCGCGAGCGAGCGCTCCGGAATCAGCGCGAGCTGCATGCGCGAGATGTTGATCCCGCCCTGCCCGAGCACGGTGCCGACGCTCCCGACCACGCCGGGCCGGTCTTGATTCTGGATGAACAGCGTCGGCCCCTCGGGTATCGCCTCCAACATGAAATCGTCGATTCGCACGATGCGCGGCTGCTCGCCGTGGAACACGGCCCCGACGATCAGCCGATCGCCGCAGCCCGCGACGCGCGTGGAGATCGCGCTCGCGAAGTCGCGCGAGCGGCTCACCTTCGACTCGACCACTTCGATGCCGTGCTGTCTCGCGATCACGGGCGCGTTGACGGGGTTCACTCCGTCGGCCACCGAATCGAGGATGCCCTTGAGGATCGAGACCGTGATCGGGGCGACCTCCAGCTCCGCGGCATCGCCCGAGTATTCGATCTCGATCCGGTCGATCGAGCCCAGACAGAGTTGCCCCTGGAAGCGCCCCAGCTTCTCGCCGAGCTTCAGGTACGGGCGGATCTGCGCGTAGAGCTCCTTCGATATCGACGGCATGTTGACCGCAGCTCCCACGATTCCGTCCAGCAGATAATCGCGGACCTGCTCGGCCACCGCGATCGCGACGTTCACCTGGGCCTGCTCGGTCGACGCCCCGAGGTGCGGCGTGCAGATCACGCGCTCGTGCGCGATGAGCGGATCGTCGGGGCTCGGCGGCTCCTTCTGGAAGACGTCCATCGCGGCGCCACCGACGCGCCCGGAATCGAGCGCGCGCAACAGCGCGGCCTCGTCGACGATTCCGCCGCGCGCCGCGTTGATGATCAGCATCCCCGGCCGCACCTTCTCGAAGGCCGCGTCGTCGAGCAGACCACTGGTCTCCGGGGTACGCGGGACGTGTATCGAGATCGCGTCCGCGCGCGCGAGCATCTCGTCGAACGAGACCAGCTCGAGCCCTGCCGCCGCCTTGGCGGCCTCGGAGAGGAACGGGTCGCACGCGATCACCTTCATCCCGAGACCCTTGGCGCGCGCCGCGACGAGTCGGCCGATGTTTCCCAGGCCGAGCACGCCGAGGGTTCGGTTGTAGAGCTCCATCCCGATGAAGCGCGACTTCTCCCACTTGCCGGCCTTCATCGAGGTGGTCGCCTGCGGGATGTGACGCGCGAGCGAAATCAACAGCGCGATCGTGTGCTCGGCCGTCGTGATATTGTTGCCGCTCGGCGTGTTCATCACCACGATGCCGCGCTCGGTGGCGGCGGCGACGTCGACGTTGTCGACGCCGATCCCGGCCCGACCGATCACCTTGAGCTTCTCGGCGGCCGCGATCACCTCGGCGGTGACCTGGGTGCCGCTGCGGATCACCAGCCCCTCGACGTCGGCCACGGCCGCGAGCAGGTCGTCGCCCTTCAACCCCGGCTCGACGACCACCGAAATCCCGGGCGCCTGCTCGAGGATTTCGAGCCCCTGGGGCGCCAGCGCATCGGAAACCAGAACCTTCACCACGAGTCACCTCTCCCGGGCGCGCGGCCAGACGCCACCCGCACCCGCTCGGCGCTTGCCAACCAGAAGTTCAGATCGTCTGCCCCACGGTCACTAAGCCCATGGTTTCATTGAGAAAAGAGGCAAGATCGGCGAGTGTGCCCGAGGCTCGTGAAGGTGTCAACGCCGCGCCGTTCGCCGCCTAGGCGCGCTCGCGAGCGCCCGACTGCAGCTCCCTGGGCCGGCGCTTGCCGAAGAAGCGCCTCGGCCGCGCGTAGAGCCACGGTTCGGGAACGCCGGCTGCCGCCGATCGGATCTTGCGCCTTCCATCGGCGCAGGCGGTGCTGCAGTACCACGCGCCATCTACCTTGATCGAAGCGAGTCCGAGGCCGTCCCGGCAGCGCGCGCAAGAGCCGGACCCGCTGGCGGGGCGATGATCGACCTGGGCCATGCGCCATAGATAAGGCGTGCGCGGTCGCGTGGCAAGGAGGAAGCGCGTGAGCGAAGCGACGCCCGAAGCCGGGTCGGCGGAAGCCGCGACGCGCCGCGCCGGCGCGGGCGTGATCGCGCGCGCGTTGAGCCGCCGCTTCGGCGATCGCGTCGCCCTCGATCGCGTCGATCTGCAGATCGCGCCGCGCGCGCGCTTTGCGTTGCTCGGTGCCAACGGAGCCGGCAAGACGACGTTCCTCCGCCTGCTGACGGGCTTCCTGCTCCCGACCTCGGGCGCGCTGACCGTCGACGGCATCTCTCCGGCCCGCAACCCACAAGCCGTCCACCGGCGCATCGGCTTCGCGATGGAGGCCGCTCGCCTCTACCCGGAGGCGCGGGTTCGCGGGCTGCTTCGCTTCCTCGGAAACGCCCGCGATCTTCGGGGTCGCGCGCTCGAGCACGCCGTCGATCGGGTGATCGAGCGCTTTGAGCTCGCGTCGGTCGCGAGCCGGCGGATCGGAAATCTCTCGAAGGGCTTCGAGCGACGCGTCGCGCTCGCCCAGGCCTTCCTCGCGCAGCCGCCACTGCTCGTGCTCGACGAGCCCACCAACGGGCTCGACCCCGCCCAGCGGAACCTCGTGCGCGAGATCCTGCGCGGCCTCGAGGCCGAGCGAACGCTGATCCTCTGCACCCACGATCTCGACGAGGCGCGCGCGCTGAGCGACCGCGCGGGCGTGCTCGACGCCGGGCGGCTGGTCGCGGAGGGGCCGACCGCGGAGGTGCTCGACCCGCGAGCGGCCCCGTCGCTCTTCGAGACCCGCCCCGGCCTACAAGAGGCTCGCGCGTGACGCCGCTGCTCGCGCTGATGCGCCGGGAGATCGCGGGTCTGTTCCACTCGCCGATCGCCTACGCGGCCCCGATCGGCGTCTGCGTCGTCACCGCGATCCTCTTCTTCGAGCACCTCCACCTCTACAACCAGCTGCTCTTCGCGTTTGCGAGCACCGGCATCGGCGGCGTGCACGCGGGTGAGATTCCGGAGACCGTCAACCTCTGGGATTCGGTATTCGCTCCGGTCACGGAGGTCCTCGGAATCGCGCTCCTCGGGGCGGTGCCGCTCGTGACGATGCGCGTCTTCTCCGAGGAGCGGGCTCGGGGCACCGACGAGCTGCTGCTCGCCACCCACCTGACGCCGCTTCGCATCGTGATCGCCAAGTACGCGGTGACGCTGGCGTTCGTCGTTGCGATGCTCGCGGTGAGCTTCATCTACCCGGCCACCGCCATCTCGCGCACCGGCGCGGGCGGCCAACACCTGGCCGCGGTCTTTCTCGGTCTGGCGCTCCACGCCTCGGCGGTCGGCGCGATCGGCCTCGCGTGCTCGGCGTTCACCACGACTCAGCTCGTCGCGTCGATCAGCGCGTGGGTGATCGCGTTTGCGTGCTGGGACTTCACCTGGATGCACCCGCTCGCGAGCGAGCACATGGCCGCGGTCCTCGACGCGCTCGCGCTGCGCCCGCGCTACGGCCGCTTCGCGGAGGGGGTCGTCTCGCTCGCAGACGTCGCCTACTTCGTCGCGCTGCTCGCGCTCGCGATGGCGGTCGCGCGCTTCTCGTTCGATCTGCGGCGGATCCGGCCGTGACGCCGCAGCTCGCGTACGTGGGCTTCGCGATGATCGCAACCGGGTTGCTCGCCCACCACGCGGTCGATCGCGCCGGGACCTTCGCGCTCGCACACCTCGTCGGTGGAGCGCTCGCGCTCGCCGCCGCAGGTGTTCCCGCGCTGCGCAGGCTGCGGCGCGCGTGCGGCCCCGATGCGCGCCGCGCGCTCGCGCGCGGCACGGCGACGATCGCGCTCGCGCTGATCGCAGGCGTCGCGGTCGTGCTCGCGGCCGAACGCAGCGCGCTGCGCTTCGACTGGACACTCGAGCGACGCTTCGAGCTCGCGCCCGCAACGATCGCGGCCTGTAACGCGCTCGGCGATGGGCTTCGCGCCACCCTCTTCCACGAGAACGGCGATCCGCGCGCGCGCCGCACGCGTCTGCTGCTCGAAGCGCTCGCGCGGAGCTGCTCGCTCGAGGTGCACGTCCAACCCCTCGAGCGCCATGCGCGCCGCGCCGAGCGATTCGGGATCGCCTCGGGCAACCGCGTCGTCTTCGAGTCCGGTGGGCGCTTCCAGGCCGTGGAGCGGCCGAGCGACGGCGCGATCTACGCGGCCCTTCGCCGGCTGCGCCCGTCGGACGGAGCCCTGCTCGTCGCGCTGCGCGGCGACGGAGGGGGCGACTTCGAGCGCGTCGACGACGCGGGTCACTCGCTGCTGCGCGCGGTGCTGGCCGACGAGGGCTACCGGATTCGCGGCGTCCTCACGGCCTCGCTTGCCGAAGTGCCCGGTGAAGCCGACGCCGTGATCGCGCTCGGCCCCGAGCGGCCCCTGCGACCGCAGGCCCTCGATGCGCTGCGCCGCTACCTCGACGCCGGAGGCGGCCTGGTGGCGCTGATCGAACCCGGAGCCGAGACGGGCCTGGAGGCGCTGCTCGCCGCGTACGGGTTGGCGTCACCCGATGCGCTGGTCGTCGATCCCGCCGCCGGCGCGCTGCCGGGCCGGACGGCGGGCATCGATCCGATCGCCGCGCACTACGGCGCCCACGCGATCACGCGCGGACTCGACGCGAACCGCGTGACGCTCTTCAGCGGGGCCCGAAGCTTCGCACTCCGCAAGGCCAGCCCCGACGATCGAATCCACGCGCTCGCGCTCGCAGGCCCGGAATCGTGGCTCAGCGAAGACCCGTCCGCGCTCGAGCGTCGCTCGGAGCACCCCGAAACAGCGGGAGCGCGTCGCGACTACCACCCGCTCGCCGTCAGCGGCAGCTATCGGCGCGCGTCGGGCGAAACCCGGATCGTCGCGTTCGGCGACCGCGACTTCTGCTCCAACCGCCACCTGCGCGCGGCCTACAACCTCGATCTGATCCTCAACGCCATCGCCTGGGTGAGCCGACGCGATCGCGAGATTGCGATCCGCCCGAAGGCCGTCCCGCCCTCGCAGTTCCCGCTGCCGGTCGGCCACGCGCTGCGCTCGTTCTACGGCGTCGGCTTGCTGGTCCCCGAAATCCTGCTGATCGCCGGCGGCCTGGTCTGGCTGCGCGCGAGGAACCAGTAGCGAAGCGCCGAAGCCCCTGGCGCCCCGCCCGTGCGGCGTTACGTGCGGCCTCGGAGGTCTGCGCAGGCGCGCGCAGCGCCCAAGCCCCTGGGCCCCCGCCCGTGCGGCGTTACGTGCGGCCTCGGAGGTCTGCGCGGGCGCGCGGGTTAGGAATCCTTCGGCCGCGGTTTCGTCGCGAGCGCGATGCCGCGCGCGCCGGCCTGCTGGGCGACGTCGAGGATGTTGACCGCCTGGCCGAGCAGCACGGCCCGATCGCCGCGCAGCACGACGACCTTCTCGCGCGCGTCGGTGAGCGCCGCCTCGAGCACCTCGAAGAGCCGATCCTCGGTCACGACCGCGTCGTTGATCATCATCTCGCCGTCCGCGCCGACGGTCACCGTGACACCCTGGGGTGTCTCGTCGCGCACGTCCGCTCCTGGCAGGTCGATGTTCTTGCCCTGATTCTGGATCACCGAAGTCGTCACCATGAAGATGATGAGCAACACCAGGAAGACGTCGGTCAACGGCGTGATGTTGATCTCGGCGACGATCTCGCCTTCGGAACCCTCGTGCTCAGGCTGGTACGAAGCTGCCACCCTGCACCTCCGCTCGATTGGGCCCGCCGTTCTCCGCCGTCTCGACGAAGATCAGGGCCTGCAGGAAACGCTCGCACGAGCGCGCGTAGGTCGTGCTCAGCGCGTTGGCGCGAGTCTGGAGATAGTTGAAGAACATCAGCGCGACGATCGCGACGAACAGACCCGCCCCCGTCGCGACCAGCGCCTCGGAAATGCCGGCGGCGACCACTTCGAAGCCGCCGACGCCCGCCTCGGCCATGCTCTGGAACGCGCGGATGATTCCGACCACGGTTCCGAAGAGGCCCACGTAGGGCGCGAGCGAGCCGATCGTGCCGATCAACCAGAGCCCGCGCTTGAGATCCGACGCAGCCTCCTGGCGCGCGGTCAAGAGCACGCGGTCGAGGTCCTCGATCGCGATGTTCTTCCAGCGCATCGCCTCGAGGAAGATCTTCGCGATCGGCGTGTCGGACTTCTCGCATCCGGCCCGGGCGCCCTCGACGTCCCGCTTCACGAGCGCCTCGATGGTCGCGCGCGTGACGGCGCGCGTCTGGCGCTCCAGACCCTGGTAGCGCCACATGCGCTCGAACAGAATCGCGAGCGTGATCACGGAAGCCAGCGCCAGCGGGTAGACGGTGAGGCCACCGTCCTGCAGCAGTTGAAGCAGTGTTCGCGCGTCCATCAGCGCCCCTCCTCGCTCGAATCGCCCCGCATCTCCCGGGCGAAAGCGCCCGCCGCCATCCGCGTCGGCACCGTTTACGCCGTCAATTCAACAGGTTACAGGATCGACCGCACCAACGGCTGCCGGTCGCTTCCGTCGCCAATCCGGGGGGAACGCGCAACACCGACGCCCCTCCGCCCGAGGCTACGCCATCGGCCTTTCGACGCTTCATCCCCCGCAACTTGAAGGGAAAATTTTTCGGGTCTCATTTAAGCGCTGTTCGGCCGAAGAATCCAGCAGGCGTGTGCGCCCGACCGGCATCGCTATCATCGCGCGCGAAACCCGGGTGGCGCTTCCGGGGTCGAATCAGCCGGTGCGCAAACCCGCGGTAGCGAGCGAGAACGGGCGGACGGCCTCGGGCGAGGGGCGCCGGCCGCGCGCGACCGCGCGACCCAGACGCAGAAACCCGGCACGCGCGGCCCGGTCGGAAACTTCGGAGCAGAAACTCCCACGATGACACGGCAATCGATCCTCCGGCCGCGCGCAAAGCGCAGCCGCGCAAAACGCCGAAGCCCGTGGGGCCCCGCTGGCGAAGCGCACCGCGCCGGCTCGGAGGTCTGCGCGGGCGCGACGCGCCGGGTGCGCACGGCCTTCGTCCAGGCCGCCACCCCGGGCGGTGCCGCGCCGGACTTTCCGATGGAGTTTCACGAGCCGGACGCGGGCAGGAGCAAGCTCGCGACGGGCGGCATCTCGGCGGCGCTCCACGCGGGTGTGATCGGCCTGTTGTTCCTGTTCGCGAGCATGAACCCCGAGATGGTCGAAGAGATCATTCCCGTCCAGCTCCTCAAGGAGAAGACTCCCAAGACGCCCGCACCCGCGCGCCGGGCGCTCGCCGAGCGGCGCAGCCTCAACTTCGCCCCCGCGATGCAGACCGTGCAGCCACAGATCGTCAACAAGCGAGTGATCGCCGAAGCCGCACCCGCGATCGACGCGGAGATGCTCGAGATGGAGTCGCTCAACGCGTCCGCGGCGCCCACGCAGGTGAAGCGCGCGGCGATCGACGTCGACCGCGTGTCGGCGATCGGTGTGGTCGGCGGCTATCGGGCTTCGAAGGTCGACGTCGATCACGCGGCGGGCCCGGCCGTGCGGGGCCCGATCGACGCGGTGGGGCCGGTCGGCCCGTCGGTGGGTCCGCGCAAGGTGGCCGGCACCGACGGCAACTCCTTCGGGACGGGCTCGCTCGCGATCGAGGGCGGCTCGTCGGTGCGAGACGGCGTGCTCACCTCGCGCGACGTGGTCGGCTCTCCCACGGGCGCGGTACTCGTCAGCGTCGACACGGCGGTCGGCGAGGGCCACCTCGCCGGCCCGGGAGGAACGGGCACCGGGCTGCTGCCCGACGCCGCCGAGGCGGATTGCATCAGCCGACCGGAAGTCACCGCCTACATGGCGGACGTTCACGACCGCATCATTGCGCGCTGGAACCTCCCCTACGGGATCGAGAACGCCCGCGTGACGTTGCGCTTTGCCATCGATGTCGCGGGATCCACGTCGAGCATCCAGCTCGTTTCGGGCGACAACGCGACGGGCGCGAGCGCGATCGACGCCATGCGCGCGTCGTCCCCGTTTCCGCCGCTCCCGGACCGCGCGCGCTGCCTCGCCAACAAGAACATCGTCGCCACCTTCTCCAGCAAACCCATTGCCGGCTAATCGAATCGGATCCGACCCGCTCCGCGACCGGATGGCCGCTTCCAGCGCATCCCTCGGACTGCTCGGTGCGCTGCTGGCCGCCATCTCCTCCCCGCTCGCCGAAGCGCGTGCCGCCTGTGCGCCGATCGAGCTGCTCTACGACGAGAACGAACAGATCCACGAAAAGCGGGTCGATCACGACAGAGACTGCAGATACGACGAGATCGTCCACTACGCGAGCGGCGCCCCGGAGCGCGCCGAAAAGGACACCGACCTCGACGGCGCGATGGACATCTGGATCTTCTACGGGCCCGACGGCGAGCCCAGCCGGCAGCAGCAGGACACCACGGGAGATGGAAACGCCGATCGCTGGATCCACTACAAGGACGGCAAGCCGAGCACCCAGCTCGACGACAAGAATGCCGACGGCAAGGTCGACACCACGCTGATCTACGCGGGCGAGCAGCCCGGGCGCCTCGAAGAGGACACCAACTTCGACGGCAAGCCGGACCGCATCACCACCTACGCAAACGGCGTCGTCGCCTCCATCGAAGCCGACAAGGACCACGACGGCCGTCCGGATGTGCGCGCGCGCTTCCATCCGGACGGCACCAAGAGCCTCGAAGAGCAGGACACCAACTCCGACGGTCGCTACGACGCCGCGATCTACTACGAGAACGACGTCAAGGTGCGGCTCGAGGAGGACACGACCGGCGACGGCAGGAAGGACGTGGTGACCACGTACGAAAACGACGTGACCGCAAAGAAGCAGGCGGACACCACCGGCGACGGCCACTTCGACCGGGTTGCCCGCTACCGGGACGGCATCGAGCGGATGCAGATCCAGGACGAGGACGCGGACGGGCAGCCCGAACGGGTGGTCCACCTCGACGCCGACGGAGAGATGGAGCGCGAGGAGATCGACTCCACGAAGGACGGCCGAGCCAACCTCTTCCGCTTCTACGCGACCGGCAAGCGCGTGCGCGAGGAGGAGGACACCGACGGCGACGGCCAGGCCGAGATCGTCACGATCGTCGATGGCGACACGCCGATCCGGAGGGAGGCCGACACCAACGGAGACGGCCGCAAGGACACCTTCATCGAGTTCCGCAATGGCGAGAAGGTCGAACAGATCGAGGATCGCGACGCGGACGGCCGACCGGACGTTCGCTACGCGTTCGGGTCGAAGGGAGCGGTCGAGATCGAAGAGCTCGACGAAGACCGCGACGGTCACTTCGAGATCTCCATCGAATACCAGGCAGGCAAGCGCGCGCGCCGGCTGGTCCGGGCCAAGGGCGGGAATCGGGTCGAGCGGATCGAATACTTCCAGGGGGAAGTGTTGGCGCGGGCCGAGATCGACGAGAGCGGCGACGGCCGACCCGACCTCTGGAACTTCTACGCGCCGGGCGGCGAGCTGCTCAGGCAGGAGCAGGACACCGACCACGACGCCGCGATCGACACCTGGGTCGAGCTCGATCCCGAGACCAAGAAAGAGATCGCCGTCCGCCGCGACACCGACGGCGACGGCAAGGTCGACAGCTGGCGGAAGAACGACCGCGACGGCTCTCCGGTTGCGCTCGAGGAAGACCGCAACGGCGATGGCAGGCCCGATCGGAAGATCGCCTTCGCGAGCGGCAAGCCCGCGCGCTTCGAGGAGGACACCGATTTCGACGGCAGGATCGACTTTCGGGGGACGCTCGACGAAGCCGGCGCCGCGAAGCGAGAAGAGCGCGACACGACCGGTGACGGAAGGTTCGACAGCGCGATCGAGTACGAAGGCGGCGTCAAGACCCGAGAGCAGCGGGACACCCGAGGCGACGGCCAGTACGACGTCGTCACCCACTTCGAGAAGGGCGTCCGGGCTCGACAGCAGCAGGACACCCAGGGTGACGGATCCTTCGACTCCACGATGGTCTTCGAGGACGGCCGCGAGAAGATCCAGAGCCGCGATACCAACGCGGATGGCAAGCCCGACATCGTCGTCTACTTCGACGAGAAGAATCGCCCGGCGCGCGAAGAAATCGACACCAATGCCGATGGGCGCCCGGATCACAAGAACCTCTACGAAAAGGGCGTGCGGATCCGCGAGGAGAGCGACCAGGATTTCGACGGTCGATTCGAGCTGGTCACGATCCACGAACAGGGTGCACCCCGGCGCACCGAGGCGGACCTCGACGGCGACGGCTCCGCCGACCTCACGATCGAGTACGAAAACGGCCTCAAGAGGCTGCAACGCGAGGACCGGAACACCGACGGCCGCTTCGACCAGGTCATCCACTTCGACGCGAGCGAGAAACCGGTGCGCATCGAAGACGACACCGACCACGACGGCCGATTCGAGACCGTGATCTTCTTCGAAGGGGGCGAGAAGGTCCGGGCGGAGAAGGATCGGAACGGCGATGGACGACCGGATGTATTCATCTTCTTCGAGGGTGAACGGATCGCGCGCCAGGAGGAGGACACGGATTTCGACGGCGTCGTCGACGTGCGCAACCGAAGCGGCCCCGGGGGCGAGCAGGTCCAGGAGGTCGATACCAACGGGGATGGCGCGATCGACGCCTGGATCACGAGCGATGCGAATGGAAACGTCGTGCGAAAGGAGGATGATCAGACCGGCGATGGGAAGCCCGATCGCATCGTCTTCTTCGCGGATGGCAGGATCGAGCGCCTGGAGCAGGACGGCGACGGCGGGGGATGCGTCGACCTGAAGCAGTGGTTCGATGGCGCCGAGAAGGTGCGAGCCGAGTACCGCGACAGCACGGGAGACTGCAAGACCGACATCTGGAGCTACTTCGAGAACGGCGTGCTGGTGCGACAGGGCCAGGACACGGCGGGCCGGGGTCGGCCGCAGCTGTTGAACCACTTCGACGCCAAGGGCGCCGTGACGATCCAAGAGGCGGTGGGCGAGGACGGCCGCAACCCGGCCAAGAAGCTGTTCCTGAACACCTCGGGTGAAGTCACCGCGCAGTGCCTGCTGGATGCGGAAGGCAAGAAGCTCAACGTGCGAACCATCGTCGTCGGGGGAATGGTGGTCGAAGCCCTGATCGACACCACGGGCAATGGCGTGGCGGACACGCGAGAAGTCTACGAGAACGGCGAGCGCGTGCGCATGGACGTCGACACGAACGACGATCGCAAACCGGACATCGAAATCTCGGCCGGGCCCGGAGGCGTCTCGCGACAGGACGAGGACACCGATTTCGACGGCATCGTCGATCTCCGCTTCGACGGCGAGGCGCCCGTGGACGTGCCGGCCGGCACGAAACTCGCGGGGGAGAAGTTCGGCAGGCTCGATTGCGGCAGCTTCCACCGATTCTGGTGGAAGCGTTAGAGCGACTTCAATGCGCAGCGCCGCGAGGCGGCGCCCCCCAACCGGTCGATCGGGAAGCTATTTGGAGGAAGCTCGCTCCGAGCAGTAGAGCGCGGCGGCCGCGTGGGTCGCGAGCAGATCGAAGAGCTCGAAGTCGAGGGGGGCGAGCTTGCTCTCCTTCTGATCGAGCAGGCGAAACACCGCGATCGCGCCGATCACCTGACCGTCGAGAATCAGCGGAACGCAGGCGGTGAGTCCCGCGTTCTCCGTCGGCACCTTCCCTTCGGGCGAATCGACCACGTAGCGCTTGCCCGTCTCGACCACCTGCTGCAGCACACCGGCGGCCTCTTCGATGCGGCTTTCGTTCAGCCGCACCCGCTCGAGATCGCCCGGATCGATGCCCAGCGAATCCAAGAGCCTGAGCTTCCCGCTGTCTTCGTCGAGCTCGAAGATCGCGAGCTCCTCCGAGCCGATCATGTTCACCACGATCTCTTCGATCACGGCGATGACTTCATTGCGCTTGATCGTCTCGTGAAGCCGATAGCTCGCCACGTAGAGGCTCGCGAGGTCGCTGTTCTGCCGCTCGATCTCCTGGAACTGATCCAACAGATCCTGGCTCTCGACTTCGATCTGCTCGATCCGCTCCGCGAGCTTCAGTCTTTCCACCTCGATCCGGCCGAGCTCCGACTCGGCGACGCCGAGGCGTCGATCGGTCTGCCTGCGCTGCTCCTCGAGATCGTTCACGAGCGATCGCAGCCGCTCGTTCTCGGCGATCAGCGCCTCGATGTACTTCTGGGTGTTCTCTCGGACCTGGAGGACGTATTCTTCGCTGCGCTGCTCTTCTCTGTTCATGGCGGGTCCTGGATCGGGCGAATTCGCACCGGTCGCCGTGGAGGTTCGCGACACCTCGTCTAGCGCTGATGCGATTCCGCGAGCTTTTCGATCTTCTCCAACAACTGGGCGGCGTCGATGGGTTTGAAGATGTAGTCGTCGCAGCCGCTCGCGAAGCCCTCCTCGACATGAGCCGACTCGCTTCGCGTCGTCACCATGATGATCGGGATCGACTCGGTGGCTTCGTGGTTCCGGATCAGCCGACACGCCTCGAAACCGTTCATTCGCGGCATCACGACGTCCATCAGGATGAGATCCGGTTGCTCGGCCGCGGCCTTCTCGACGCCCTTGATCCCATCTTCGGCCGTGATCACCTCGCAACCCTTCAGCGATCGGAGTATGAGCTGCTGGGTCATCGCGGCGACCTTCGAGTCGTCCACGACGAGAATCTTCTTCGGCCGCATCTTCACTCCTGCGGGAGCCGCCCCGGGGCGCACGGCGCGACCCCAAGGGGATTCCGCTTGGGCTCGTCCATGCCTATCGGCCACCCGGAAGCCAGCTTGACCGCGGGCCCGAAGAAAGGCGCGAAGCGCCGCCGGGCAGCCGAGAGCCGCCCCGGGGCGATCGATTTCGCCTGCCCCCCCGCGCGGAGGCTCGGCGCGAAGTTCGGTTCGCGTAGGGGGCGTATTTTGCGAGCCGATTCGAGATCGCCGCCGGCCCCGAGGCACCACGCGACTCCCGCGCCGCGGAGCGGGTCCCGCTCTATACTGCCCGTCCGCCTTGGAACGCCGGCTCCCTGTGGATTCGACGCTTTCGAACGGGCGTCACCGGACGCGCTGGAGAGGAACGTGAAGAGCGATCGATACGACGCAGTCGTGATCGGTGGTGGGCACAACGGACTCGTCTGCGGCTCGTACTTCGCGCGCGCGGGCGCGCGCGCGATCGTGCTCGAAGCGAGAGACCGCGTCGGAGGAGCGGCCGACACGAGCACGCCGTTCCCCGACCACCCCGAGATCCGGGTTTCTACCTACTCTTACGTGATGGCCGTGATGCCGCCGAGCATCATTCGGGAGCTCGAGCTGGAGCGCCACGGCTATCGGATTGCGCCGGTCTGGGGCGTCACGCATCCGCTCCCGGATGGGCGCGCGATCCAGCTCTTCAACCGCGACATCGAGCGCACGCGCGAATCCATCGCGCGCTTCTCGAAGCGAGATGCGGAGATCATGCCCAAGTGTGATGCCTGGCTCGGGGAGGTCGCCGCCGTCGTGGGTCCCCTGCTGATGCAGGTTCCGCCGCGCATCGGCTCGCTCGCCTTCGGCGACCTGCTCGCCCAGGCGCAGAGCGCCTGGAAGCTGCGCAAGCTCGGCGAGCGCGGCGTCGCGGATCTGACGCGGCTTTTCACCATGAGCATCACGGACCTGCTCGACGAGTGGTTCGAATCCGAAGAGGTCAAGGGCACCATCGCGGCCGGGGCCGTCATCGGCTCGTGGTCCGGGCCCGACGCGCCCGGCACCGCCTACGTGCTGCTCCACCACAACATCGCGGACGTGGGAGACGGCGCGATGAATGACTGGGGTTATCCACACGGCGGCATGGGCGCGGTCTCGGAGGCGATCCGACGCTCGGCGGAGAGCGCGGGCTGCACGGTGCGCACGGGCGCGCGCGTCGCGAAGATCCTCACCGAGGGCGGGCGGGCGCGCGGCGTCGTCCTCGAGAACGGCGACGAGCTGCGCGCGTCCGTCGTGGTGACGAGCGTGCATCCGAAGATCTCGTTCCTGCAGATGCTGGAACGCAAGGCGCTCCCCGACGACTTCGTGCGCGCAATCCAGAACTGGAAGACGCGATCGGGCACCGTGAAGATCAACGTCGCGCTCTCCGAGCTGCCGGACTTCCGCTTCGCCCCCGGCACCCATCTTCAGCAGCACCACACGGGATCGCTCAATCTCTGCCCGACACCCGCCTACCTGGAGCGCGCATTCCAGGACGCCCACGTCGATCACAAGGGGGCCGAGGCTCCGTTCGTGGAGGGCACCATCCCGAGCACGCTCGATCCGGACCTCGCGCCCGAGGGGGTCCACGTGTTTTCGATGTTCACGCAGTGGGTACCGCACGAGTGGAGCGGCTCCCCGCATCGCGAGGAGCTCGAGGCCTACGCGGACCGCATCTTCGATCTCTACGCACAGCTCGCCCCGAACTTCAAGCGGGCCGTGATCGACCGCCAGGTGCTCGGTCCGTACGAAATGGAGCAAGAGCTCGGCCTGCTGGGCGGCAACATCTTCCACGGCGAGCTCTCGCTCGACCAGCTCTTCCACATGCGACCCGCGCCGGGCTACGCGGATTACCGCACGCCGATCCGCGGGCTCTACAACGCCTCCAGCGCCACGCACGCCGGCGGCGGCGTGAACGGCATCCCCGGACTGCAGGCCTATCGGCAGGCGAAGCGCGACCGGGCGATCGGCAAGCCCTGACGGCGCGCGCGGAGCGACCACCGGGCGGCCTCTCGATCGCCACGGGGTGCAAGATCCCGCGCGACTCGAAGCGGTCGCGCGGGCTGCGCGTCCGGCCCGTATGGCCTCCGGGCTAGCGGCCGCGCCAGACGGGCGTTCGCTTCTCGACGAAGGCCCTCGAGCCCTCCCGGGCGTCCTCCGATTGCAGCATCCGCGGGTAGTGCTCGAGCTTGCCACTGCGCAGCAGCGCGAAGGCCGCCTGCTCGCTCAACGCGGCGGTCGAAGTCGCAATCTCCTTGATCGCGGCGACCGCGAGCGGAGCCTTGGAGGCGACCTCGTCGGCGAGCTCGTTCGCCTTCGCGAGCAGGTCGTGCTTGGCGGCGATCCGGCTGACGAACCCCCAGCGCTCGGCCTCGACGGCGGACATGCGGCGGCCGCTGAGCATCATCTCCATCGCCACGTGGTAGGGAATCCTCCGCGGCAGGCGAATCGCGCCGCCGGCGTCGGGCGCGATCCCGATGTCAACCTCCGGCAGAAAGAACTCGGCGTGCTCGGCGGCCACGATCAGGTCGCAGGCGAGCGCGAGCTCGAAGCCGCCGCCCACCGCCATCCCGTTGATCGCCGCGATCACGGGCTTGTGCAGGTCGAACAGCTCGGTGAGCCCCGCGAATCCGCCGGGCCCGTTGTCGACCTCGACCAGCTCCTCTTCGGCGTTGTTCAGATCCCACCCCGCCGAGAAGAATCGCTCGCCCGCTCCGGTTACGATCGCGGCCCGGAGCTCCGGATCGTCCCGATAGGCGATGAACGCGGCGCCGAGCGCGCGACTGGTCGCGCCGTCGATCGCGTTCGCCTTCGGTCGATCGAGGGTGACGGTCATCACCCCGCCCCGCCGCTCGATCCGAACTCCGTCACCCATCGCCTTCCCCTCCAGGTTCCACCCACCAGGATGCTCCCATGTGCTCGCCCCCGTCCACGTCCAGCGTGGAGCCCGTGGTGTACGCGCCCGCCGGCGAGACGAGAAAGACGACCGCCAGCGCCATCTCGCGTGCCGTACCCGCGCGCGCGATCGGCAGCCTTTCGATCCCGGCGTCGAGCGTCGCGCGGTCGTACTGCGCGAGCCCGGGCGTTTCGATCGTCCCCCCCGCGATCGCGTTGACGCGGATGCCCGCGGGCCCCCACTCGCGAGCGAGCGTCTTGGTCAGGTTGATCACGCCGGCGCGGGCGGCGGACGCGTGCGCGTAGCCCGGGGAGCCGTTGTTCGTGACGATCGCGATGTTCACGATGTCTCCAGGCCTGTGGGCCGCCAACAGCCGGCGCGCGAACCCCGAGCTCATGTGCCAGGTGCCATTGAGGTTCAGATCCACGACCGCGCGGAAGCCGTTCGCCGAAATCTTCACGGCGGGGGCTTCGAACTGCCCTCCCGCGTTGTTGACGAGGATGTCGGGAAGCCCGTGTCGCTCGACGACGGTCTCGAAGAGCGCTTCGACCTCGCTCTCGTCGCGTATGTTGACCGCGTGCGCGTGCGCGTCGATCCCGTCGCCTCGCAGCGCGGCGGCCGCGCCCTCGAGCCTTTCGAGATCGCGCGCGGCGACGACGATGCGCGCGCCGAGGCTTCCGAGCTCGCGCGCGGTCGCGAGGCCGATGCCGGTGCCACCCCCGGTGACGAGCGCGAGCTTCCCGCTCAGGAGATTCGGTGCAAAGACCGGAGGATCGCTCAAGGACTCACCCTCACCGGTGGGGAACGCGAGGCCGGGTACTCTATCATGAAAGGTCGAGCCGAGAAACGAGCCGGGCACCGAGATGGGAAGGCGCGAGAACATCGAACGCTTGCTGAATCCCGAGCGGATCGTCTTCGTGGGGGGCCGCGACCTCTGCGTCCCCATCGAAGCCGCCCGCACGATCGGCTACGCGGGCGAGCTCTGGGTCGTCAACCCCAAGCACCCCGAGATCGGAGGGATCGCGACCTTTCCCTCGATCGCCGAGCTGCCCGCGGCGCCCGATGCCGCGTACGTCGCCGTCCGCGCGGAGCTGACCGTCGAATTGATCGCAGCGCTTCGCGCGGCGGGCTGTGGGGGCGCCGTCTGCTTCGCGGCGGGATTCACGGAGGCGGGCCGACCGGAGCTCCAGGATCGGCTGCGGGCAGCGGCGGGCGAAATGGCCGTGGTCGGACCGAACTGTTACGGGATCCTGAACTACCTCGACCGCGCCGCACTCTGGGCGGATTTCCACGGCGGCAGGCCCGTCGAGCGGGGTGCGGCAATCATCAGCCAGAGCGGCAACCTGAGCCTGATCCTCACCATGGCCGACCGCGCGCTGCCGCTCTCCCACCTGATCTCCAACGGCAATCAGGCGGTGCTCGAGGCGGGAGACTTCATCGACGTGCTGGTCGACGACCCGCGCGTCTGCGCGATGGGCCTCTACATCGAAGGGCTCAGCGACGTTCCGCGGTTCTGGCACACGGCGGTGCGCGCGCTGCGCGCCGGCAAGCCGATCGTCGCGCTCAAGAGCGGCGCTTCCGAGATCGGCAGCCAGATGACCCTGCACCA
>JBFGGA010000044.1:0-20568 GCA_041579295.1 Myxococcota bacterium
GCGTCGCTCGACGGTGTCGCGCGCCTTCCAGACCTCCGCGAACGCACCGCGGCCGATCCTGCGATCGAGCCGATACTTCCCCACCCTCGAGCCGCGCCTCAGCTGGCTGGCCAATCAACCGCTCTCCCGACTGCCGAAGCCCAATTGGGTCAGCGCGACGCGAACGCCTCCGCCGTCCGCGAGCAGCTCGCGGAGCGCGCGGAGGGCCGGGCGATCCCAGCGGTCCGCGGGAACCGCGAAATCATAGTACTCGGCCTGCAGGGGTCGGAACCGCAAGCCGGCCTGGCGGGCGATGGTCTCGATCGTCACCCCCCAGTCCGCGCGCCCCTGCGACACCGCCGCGGCCACCGCGAAGTGCGAGCGCGGCTCGTAAGGGTAGCCGGGTGGGCGGCGCTCCCCGAGCAGGCGGTCGATCAGGATGCGCGTGCCGCTGCCCCGGTTGCGGTTGACCATCCGCAGCGCCGGGTCGGCGAGCAGCGCTTCGACGTCCCGCGTCTCCTCGGGCCGCGTGACGACGCCCTGTTGGCGCGCGTAGCCCGGCAGCAGGCGCAGCGAGCTCCCGAGGAAGGGTCGGTTGTACTCGCCGGTCGCGGGATCGAGCAGGTGGATCGGCGCCGCGTCGCACTCGCCGCGCAGCGCGGCGTTGAGGCCCCCCTGGCTTCCGACGGCGAGCAGCTTGACGCGGAAGCCCCGGCGGGCGAGCGCGCCCGCGATGATGTCGAGCCCCACGCAGTGGCTGCCGATCGCGACGAAGTCCGCGACCGCGAGCTCGCGCGAGATCAGCGTGACCTCGACCTCGCTGTCGGCGTCGACGATCTCGGTGTTGCGCGGGATGCGCACGAAACCGTCGGCCCGACTGAACGCGGTGACCGAGCCGCTGCCCTTGCCCATCGGATACGCGGCCAGCTGGCCGTCGGGGCGCCGCACCAGGCCCACGAGCAGGTACTCGAGACGCCCGCGCTCGGACGAGGTCTTGGTGGCCAGACGCGCGAGCCGCTGCTCCGGATTGCCCGCTGGGAGGCCCGCGAGCTCGCGGATCACCGGGGCGACGAACTCGTGGAAGGTGAACACCGCCGAGGTCGGGAAGCCCGGCAGCACGACGACGGGGAGCTTCCCGCTCGCGCCGAGGCAGATCGGCTTGCCGGGCTTGAGCGCCACGCCGTGGACCGCGATTCCGGGATCGAGCTCGGCGACCACGCGCGCGTTCAGGTCGCCCTCCCCCTTCGAGGTGCCCCCCGAGAGCAGCACCATGTCGGCGTCGTTCAGCGCCCGCCCGAGCGCCGCCCGAAGCCCCGCCTCGTCGTCGCGAAACGCGCCCATGAACAGCGGCTCCGCACCCAGCTCGCGGACCGCGTCGGCGAGGATGCGGCCGTTGCTGTCGAAGACGAGGCCGGGCCGCATCGCCGCTCCGGGCTGGACGATCTCGTCCCCGGTGGAGAGGATCGCGACGCGCGGCCGCCTCACCACCGCGACCTCGCTTCGCCCGATGGCCGCGAGCAGGCCGGTCTCCCGGGAGGTGAGCTGGGTTCCGCTGAACGCGACGGTTTCCCCCCGGCCGATGTCCGTGCCCGCGTAGGAGACCGCGGCTCCGGGGACGCGCTCGCGCCTCGCGACGACCGCGTCGCCCTGGACGTCGGTGAACTCGACGGGCAGCACCGCGTCCGCTCCGCGGGGCAGCATTCCGCCGGTCGCGATCGGCGTGGCCGTCCCCGGCGCGACTTCCAGAGCCGGTGCGACACCGGTGGGGATCGTCTCGGCGTTGAGCCGCAACCTGACGGGCTCGATCTCGGTGGCGCCGTAGGTGTCCGCGGCGCGAACCGCGAAGCCGTCCATGTTGGAGCGGTCGAAGCCGGGCACGTCGACCTCGGCGCGAACGTCCTCCGCGAGCACGCGGCCCAACGCGTCCTCGAGCGCGACCGTCTCCGCGGGCAGCGCCGCGATCTCGAGGATTGCGCGCCAGCGGCGCTCGGCTTCGTCGCGCTCGATCACTTCGAGGAACTGCTGTTGCTTCACGGGGTCGCCTCTTCGGGGGCGTCCTCGTCGTAGAGCAGCACCTCGACGCGAGCGCCCTCCGCCATGCCCTCGAGCTCGCGCGGAACCACCACGAAGCCGTCGGCCGTCACCGTCGAGGACAGGATCGAGGCGCCGGACGTGGCGATCGGAACGACCGTTCCGCCCTCCAACGCGACGCGCACGTAATCGGTGCGCCCGACCGCGGAGCTGAGCTTGCGCGCGAGCGGCAGCGTTGCGCGCCGATGGGGCCACGCGCGCGAGCGCCCGCCCAGCGCGCGCAGGCTCGGCCCCGCGAAGAACTCGTAGGCGCACAGGCAGCTCACCGGGTTGCCGGGCAACAAAAAAACGAGGTGGTCGTCGATCCGGCCGATTCCCGTCGGGCTCGAGGGGCGCATCGAGATGCCGTGGAAGTCGAGGCTGCCGAGCTCCGCGACCAGGCGCGGCGCGTGATCTTCGGTTCCCACCGAGCTGCCGCCCGAGACGATCACCGCGTCCGCTTGCGCGTCGCGCAGCGCCGCGCGGATGAGCTCGGGGCGGTCGGGCAGGATCTCGAACGGAAGCAGCTCGCCGCCGTCGCGGGCGATCAGCGCGCGCAGCACCACCGAGTTGCTGTCGATGATGCGCGGCCCCTCGGGCCGACTGCCCGCGGGCAGCAGCTCGTCCCCGGTAACCACCAGCTGAACCCGCGGGCGGCGCACGCACTCGGGAGCGCGCACGCCGATCGACGCGAGCAGGCCCGCGTCCTGCGCGCGCAGGCGGCGACTTTCCCGCAGCACGAGTTCGTCGGCGCGAATGTCCTCGCCGATCGCGCCGACGTTCTTGCGCGGAGCCACCGCCTCGCTGATCTCGACCACGCCGCCCCGCTCTTCGCAGACCTCGGCCATCACCACGGCATCCGCGCCGTCGGGCAGCGGGGCGCCCGTCATCACGCGGACGGCCGTTCCGCGCTCCACCCGGCCCTCGAAGGATTTCCCGGGCAGCGCCTCGCCGCGGACCTCGAGCGCGATGGGGTCGTAGGCGCTGGCCCCGAAGGTGTCCTCGCCGCGCACCGCGTAGCCATCCATCGCCGAGCGCGCGAAGCCCGGCACGTCGAACTCCGCGCGCACGTCCTTCGCGAGCACGCGGCCGACACACGAGAGGATATCCACGGTTTCGGACGCGAGCGGGCGGGTATGCGCGCGAAGGAAGCGCTGCACCTCCTCCACATCCGCCCGATCCGCAAAGCCCCGCATCCGAACGTCGCGCACGCAGCCCGCCCCGAAATTACGTGGGCAGGGAAACTCCGGTCTCCCTGCCCGCGCGAAATGCGCCCGCATCGATGAATCGCTGCACGCAGCCGGATCGCCGCTCGCTTCACCCGCGGCGTTCGCTGATGGGGCCCCGGGAGAATACCAGAGATGAGCGCGCGCCCGGGACGCCGCGGCGAGGCGCGCGCGCACGGCCCGCCGCCGCGCGGCGCGTGCGGCTTCGCGAATGCACACTTTGCGGGAGCAGCCGGCCAGACGTCGCACCGCGCCCCGTGCATCGCAGCGCGGTTTCACCGAGGCGGCGGGCGTCCCCCGGGCCTCCGACGGGGCAGGCCCAGTTTTCGGCCGGAGTGACGCTGCGGAGATCCCCCGAGCCCATTCGCGATGACGCCAACGGCTCGCGTGTCCGACTGCGCGTCTTCGAGGAGAGACGGAGACGACCGCGGTTCACCGGTTCGACATCCGGAGCGGATGAGGCCATACCAGCGGCCGCTGCTCGAAAACTCCTCTCGTACTCCGTGCGCTTTTTGGAAGCTCCCGGGTCCGGGAAGACCTCCCGCGCCACGTCCGCGAAAGGGGGCACGCCGGCCCTCGTTTCGCGAATCGATCGCCCGCCCCCGTCGACGACAGCCTCGCACGCAGATCACGCGGCCTGGATACGGCCAACGAGAGCGGAACCTCGGTTCTCCTCGTGCCGCGATCTTCCGCGTACGACTTCACCGTACTCCTCGAATCGAAATCCATCAATCGGTTTTTTCTCCCGATCCCGAGCCGCGCGACACCGCGCCCAGCCGCGGCCTCGAGCGCGGTGAGTTGCCCCCGCGGGCCGCACAGCTGAGCCGATCTCGCTACACTCGCGCCGGCTCGAAGACCCGTCACAGGCCCGAGAAATCCGGGGGGCCAGGCGCCCGCCCGCAGACGACGCGGCGGGCAGATCAGCGCGAGCGTGGATTGCTGGCCGCCTCGCCCAAGCGCACGCGGATCCCCGTGATCCGGAAAATCCAGCGATTTGGGGGACTCGTGGCGCGCCGCATCATCCTCTGCGATGGAGCCGAGCTGGCCCGCCTCTGGGGCCGCATCGGCACGGGCGAGATCGAGGTCCTCACCTGGGTCCCGCGCGAGGACGAGCCGCGCGCCCGGCCGCCCGGATTCCACTCCCTCCAGGGCGGGCTCAGCGTGGAGGGCATCGAGAAGCTCAATCCCAAGGTCGGAGACGAGTTCGCGCTCGTGAGCGAAGACCTCCCTTTCGTGCGGTCGGCCGTCGCCGCGATCTCGAAGGTCCGGCCGGAGGCCCCGCTGCTGCTCCTCTCCGACAAGGTCGAATCCGACGACCTCCCCGACCACCCGTGCCTGATGCGAGCGGGTCTGCGGTCGCTGATTCGCGACGACATCGACGAGGAGTTCGCCCACCTCACCAACCTGCATCGGGTGGTGGAGCTCCGGGAGCTCGTGGAGCCGCGCGAGAAGCTCGGAATCCTGCTGCAGCCCGACCCGGACCCCGATGGCATCGCCTGCGGCTACGCGCTGCGCGCGCTGCTCGGCCGCAAGCGCCCGACCGCCCCGCTGATCTCCTTCGGAGAGGTCAAGCGCCCCGAGAACATCGCGATGATCGACGCGCTCGGAATCGACGTCCGAACCGTCACGCCCGACGACCTCGACGAGTTCGACGGACTCGCGCTACTCGACGTCCAGCCCACCGTGTTCGGCGAGAACATGCCCGCGCGGGTGCGCTCGGTGGACGTGGTGATCGATCACCACCCCGAGCGCACCGGCTACGACGCGGTCTTCCGGGACATCCGACCCAACTACGGCGCCACCGCGACGATCCTCACCGAGTACATTCGCGCCGCGGGCCTCGATCTGTTCCCGAGGCTCGCGACCGCGCTCGTCTACGGCATCAAGAGCGACACACAGCTGCTCGGGCGCGAGACGAGCAGCCACGACATGGCGGCGTTCGCCTACCTGCACGCGAGTCACAGCCCCGCGCTGTTGCGGCGCATCGAGCGCCCCGCGCTCCCGACCGGTGGACTGCGCGCGCTCGGGCGCGCGCTCTCGACCACGCGGGTCGAGGAGGGCATCCACCTGCTGGTGCTCGGACGCGTCGGAGAAGAGGTGATTCCGCAGGTGGCGGATCTCGGACTGCAGGCCGAGGGTGCCGAGTGGGCGATCGCGGCGGGCATCGTCGGCTCCGATCTGGTGTTCTCGGTTCGCAACGTGGGCTACGTGCGCGCCGCGGGGGACGTCGTGCGCGCGGTCGTCGAGGGGCTCGGGGTCGGCGGCGGACACCGCTCGATGGCGAAGGGGATCATCCCGCTCAAGGCGTTCCGCGAGGTCTTCGGAAGCGCCACGCGCGAGCAGATCCGCAGCGCGCTTCACGACGCCTTCGTGAAGGCGATCCACGGCAGCTGAGTTGGCGCCCACCGCGATCCCGAACGCGGCAGCGATCCTGGAGCTGGTCGGCCGCGATCTGGGCACGACGCCCTGGATCGAGATCTCCCAGGAGCAGATCGACGCGTTCGCGGCGGCGACCGGGGACCGCCAGTGGATCCACTGCGACGTCGAGCGGGCCCGTCGCGAATCCCCGTTCAAGTCGACCATCGCGCACGGTTACCTCACCGTCGCGCTCGTGCCCGCCCTGCTTCCGAAGCTGCTGCGCGTCGAGGAATGCAAGAGCGTCGTCAACACGGGAATCGAGAAGCTGCGCCTGGCCACCCCGGTGCTCTCGGGCTCGCGGATCCGGATGTCCGCCGCGGTCCGGGACGCGCGCCGACTTCCGGGCGGCGGCGTTCGCGCGACCCTCTCGATCCGCTTCGAGGTGGAGGGCTCCGAGAAGCCCGCCTGCCGCGGCGCCGTCACCTACGTCTACGACCCGTAGGAGCCTGACCCGAGACTGGCGCGACGGTCGGACGCCGATCCATCGCCGCGCGAAGCGCCCCGCCGCACTGCGCGGCCGCCGCCTTGACGGCGGCAGGAGCGCCGCCGATCCTGCGGAGATGCGGTTGGCGATCGCTCAGGTGAACCCCACGGTCGGCGATCTGGCGGGCAATCGCGGGCTCGTCGAGGAGGCCGCCGCGAAGGCGCTCAGCGAGCGCGCGGATCTCGTCGCGCTGCCCGAGATGGTGCTGACCGGCTACCCGCCGATGGACCTGCTGGAGCGAGACGGCTTCATCCGCGATCAGCTCGCCGAGCTCGACGCGCTGCTTCCGGCCTCCCGGAACATCCCGATCGTGCTCGGAGCGGTCGTCCCGGCCGAGGAGAGCGAACGCACCCGGCTGCTGAACGCGGCCGTGCTGCTCGCGGACGGAGAGCGCCGCGCCGTCCGCGCGAAGTCGCTGCTTCCGACCTACGACGTATTCGACGAGCGGCGCCACTTCGTGCCCGCGAGCCGGCGCGAGCCGGTGACACTCCGCGAGGGAGCGCCACTGCTCGGGCTCACGGTCTGCGAGGACGCCTGGGTCGACCAGCTGGGCTACCGGACCGATCCGGTGGCGGAGCTCGCGAGCGCGGGCTGCGCGGCGATCCTCAACCTGTCGGCCTCGCCCTGGCACGTGTCGAAGCCCGCGCAGCGCAGGCAGGTGATCGGAGAACTCGCGCGCAAGCACGGGGTGCCGATCTGCTTCGTCAACCAGGTGGGCGGCAACGACGAGCTGATCTTCGATGGCGCCTCTTTCTGCGTGGACGCGCACGGGCGCCTGCAGAGAAGGCTCGCGCTGTTCGAGCCGGCCTTCGCGGTGGTGGATCTGGCAGGGGAATCCCCGGCGCCGGGCGAAGCGCGCGATCCCGATCCGGACGCGATCGCCCAGCTCGAAGCGGGGCTGGTGCTCGGAATCCGCGACTACTTCCGCAAGCAGGGGATCCCGCCGGGCGCGGTGGTGGGCGTGTCGGGTGGGGTGGACTCCGCGGTCACCGCACACCTGGCCGTCGAAGCCCTGGGGCCGGACCGCGTGCTCGGCGTCGCGATGCCGGGACCCTTCTCGTCGGCCCACAGCCTCGAGGATGCCGAAGCGCTTCGCGACACGCTCGGCATCGAGGTGCGGCGGGTCGACGTGACGCCCATCTACGAGGCCTACATCGCGAGCTTCCGCTCGCTGATCGGGCAGCGAGACGATTACGGGATTGCGGGCCAGAACATCCAGTCGAGGATCCGCGGCGCGCTCTTGATGGCGATCTCGAACGCCGAGGGGCGTCTCGTCCTCGCGACGGGCAACAAGAGCGAGCTGAGCATCGGCTACTGCACCCTGTACGGCGACACCGTGGGCGGTCTGGCGGTGCTGGGCGATGTCTACAAGCGCGACGTCTACGCGCTCGCGCGGCACGCGAACGCGGGCGGCGAGCGGATTCCGATCCGCACGATCGAAAAACCGCCCTCCGCGGAGCTGGCCCCGGGCCAGCTCGACAGCGACGACATCCCGCGCTACGAGGTGCTCGACGCCGTGCTCGAGCGGGCGATCGAAGGCGGGCTCGGCGCCGACGCCATCGCGCCGCCTCCGGGTGCAACCGCGAAGACGGTGCGCGGCGTCGTCGACCGGCTCAACCGCAACGAGTACAAACGCCGCCAGGCGCCCCTGGTCCTGCGAGCGTCGCCCAAGGCCTTCGGCTCCGGGCGCCGCCTGCCCATCGTCCATCGCTATCGCCTGTGACGAGGTCCGCCGGGCTGCCGGGGCTCGCGCGATGCGCGGGCGGTGCTCGGCGCGCCGCCCTACTCGGGTTCCGAGATCGCGCGAACGTTCTCGGCGCGGGCTCCGCGAGGGCCCTCCTGGACCACGTACTCCACCACGTCGCCTTCGGCGAGCGAATCGTAGTCGCTCGGGCCGAGGCCCGAGCGGTGGAAGAAGACCTCGCGCCCGTCGTCTCCCCGCACGAATCCGAAGCCGCGCTCGCGGACCAGCTTCTTGATCTTGCCCTTGACCTTCGGTCCGGTCGGCGCCGCGCTCTGCGCGCTGGCCCGGCGCCCGCGGCCCCCCCTCTTGGACCGTCCACGCCCGGTGGTGTAGCGCTCGCTCGAGACGAACTCCTCCCGGAATAGCTTCAGCGGAACCACCAGGTCCTGCATCTCCGAGGACTCGGGGCTGAGCAGCACCTCGTCGTCACCCGCGTCGACCATGACGTAGCGGAGCCCCGTATTGCGATGCGTGACCAGGGATCCCGGTTCGACTTCCTCCAACGACAACATGGCGGGACCCCCTCGCTGCGGGCGCACATCCGAGGCGGGCCGGCTCGGGCGTGTCACCCGGCCTGGCCCGGACGAGGCTGATGATGGGCGTCGGGCCGCTCTTCGCGCCTCGCGCGAACTCATCAGAAACCCAACGAAGGCGCGAGGTTAGGCGATCCTCCGCCCAGGGTCAAACCGGCCTCGGAAGACGCCCCTTCGGCTGCCTCCGCGGCCGGGCGCGCGGAGACCGGTCTCGCAGCCGGCGCCGGCCCGCTCAGTTCTTCGCGAGCTCCTCGTCGACCATCCGCGCGAACGACGCGTACGGCTGCGCGCCGGAGAGGAATCGGCCGTTGATGAAGAAGCTCGGCGTGCCCGTCACGCCGAGCTCGCGCGCCAGCGCGAGGTCCGCGTCGACCACCTTGCGAACCGAGGACGACTTCAGATCGCGATTGTACTGATCGATGTCCAGACCGATCTCCTTCGCGTAGCGCAGATAGGTCTCCGGGCTCAGATCCCGCGGGTTGGCGAAGATCCGATCGTGCATCTCCCAGAACTTGCCCTGCCGATGCGCAGCCTCCGTCGCCTCGTGGGCCGCCCGGGCCTTCTTGTGCATCGAGAGCGGCAGGTGCTTGAACGCGAAGCGAACCTGGTCGCCGTACTCCTCGCCGAGCTTCTCGAGGGTGGGGTGGACGCGAACGCAGAAGGGACATTGGAAGTCGGCCCACTCGACGATCGTGACCTTCGCGTCCTCGGAGCCGCGGATCGGAGCGCTCCCGAGCTCGATCTCGTAGACCTTCGTGGGATCGGGGCGACCGGGGGCGGACGGTCGAGCGGCGGCCGCGGGCGCGGGCGCGGGCGCCTTGGCGGCGGTCTTCAGCGATTCGTTGAGATCGGCGATCTGCGCGGTGCTGCGATCGATCGAGGTCGTGACCCAATACGCACCCCCGAGAATCGCGGCGCCGAGGATCAGCGCCGACGCGATCAGCCCACCACCGCCCGATGAATGTCCTTGCATGGTTTCGTGTTCCTCCGCGAATCCGTCTCGAGCCGATGCCCTGGCCGAACCAAGACGATAACCCAGATCGGCCCCGGAATGGTCAGTAGTGGGTCGATCGCGCCCGGTGTCGAGGGTGGGCCTTCATCGCGGGGAGCTGCCCGCGCGACCAGAGCGCCGCGTCGAGCTGGTGGGCCGTCGCCTCGACCCCGGCTGCGCGCAGCCGCTCGACGCAGCATTCGCCCGCGTGGACGGCGGCGGCGCGGATCTCGACCTCCTCGGGCGAGCCCGCCTCGATGAGCTCCCCGGCGTCGATGCGCTCCGCGAGCGCGCGCGCGTAGACGAGCACGCCCTCGCGTCGAAGCACGTGCGGCACGAGGTTGTCGGCGAAGATCGTGAGCTGGTCGAGGTCCGAGAACGCCCCATGGCCCTGGCCCTCGAACGCCGCGGCGAGATCGGCGGCGGTCAGCTGCGCGCGCTTGTAGAACGGAACCTCGAATCCCGCGTAGCGCGAGACGTCCCGATAGAGCGGCATCTCGATCAGGATCTCGGCGAGACGCTCCGCGGAGCGGTTCGCGGCGACGATCGGACCCGTCGCGTCTCCATCGAACCGCTTCAGCAGGAATTCGCCGAGCTGATTGAGCGCGCGCGAGAAGAGCGACATCAGCTCCGCGACTTCGGGAACGCCGGGATCCTGGCCCATCACGCGCGCGCAGTCCCGATCGGAGATCTCGGCGAGCCGCTGCGCGCTCCACGGACCCTCGACCTCCCAGCTCTCGCGGAGCGAGACCGCGATCGTGAAGTAGCCGGAGTGGTCCGGGCGCTTGGCAAGGTGCGGGAAGTAGCCGGAGCCGAAATTGATCGCATCCAGGGTCAGGATGTAAGCGGCGGTATCCTCGGGCGCGCCCGCGTAGTAGTCGATCGGGCCGAGGGGCGGCGAAGCCGCCAGCAGCTCGCTGGACCGCGCGAGCGCTTCGAGCGCCGCGAAGTCGATCGAGACCGAGCGGGCTCGTTTCATCACGCGAGCGGCCCCGCGGCGAACCTCGGCGCAGATCCCGCCGCTCAAGCGCCGCAACCGAAAAGCGTCAGCGCGTTGGGAAGGAGCTCGAAACGCGCGGGCAGCGCGCCGAGCGACTCGCCGTCGACGTCGATCCGGACCGGTCCGTCTAGCGCGCGGGCCTCGACCAGCCGTCCCCGCCCGCTCAAGACCCGCGGATCGTCGAGGTGAGCGCCCCGGTAGAGCAGCGGGATCTTGCGCAGCAGCGACGGCCGGGACATCGCGGGCACGATCACCCAATCGAAGGCCCCGTCGTCGAAGCGCGCGTGCGGAGCGATCCGCATGCCGCCGCCGAAGCACGGTCCGTTGGCGACGGCGGCGACGGCGAGCGCCCCCTCGTAGACGCATGCTCCATCGACCGAGATCGAGACGGACTGACTGCGGTGATGGGCCAGCCCCCGCAGCGCGCCGATCAGATACGACAGCCGAGCGCCGAACGGCTTGCCGCTCCGGTTCACCAGCTCCGCGACCTCGCCGCTGAGGCCCAGGCTCGCGATGTTCGCGAAATAGCTCGTGACCGCTTCTCGGTCCTGGGTGCGATAGGTGGCCCGCCCCGCGTCCACCCGGACGAGGCTTCCCTTCGCCAGCCGGTCGATCGAAGCGTCGAGGTCGTCGGGCGCACCGATGCCGCGCAGGAAATCGGCCGCCGTTCCGACGGGAAGGATTCCAATCTTCGCGTAGTCGCCGAGCTCGGCGGACAGCAGCCCCGTGACGACTTCGCTCAACGTGCCGTCGCCGCCCGCCACCACGATGCGCTCGACTCCCGAGCGCACGCCCTCGCGCGCGATGCGCTCGGCGTCGCGCGGGCCTCGGGTGTACTCGAAGTCGAGGGGGCCGAGCGCACCCCGCAGCTTCGCCTCGAGCGAGCGCAGCTTGCGCGCTGACGCGCGCCCCCGGCTGCTGGGATTCGCGATCACGAGCGTGCGTTCGAGCATGCGCAGAGGGTAGGCGATCCCGCGCGGACGCCGTCGCGCGCCCGCCGAGCGCCGGCGATCAGCGCCGCCGTGCGGCGCCGATCAGCGCCACCGTGTGGCGACGATCAGCCGCCGCCGCGCAGCAGGTTCAGCGCGGAGCCCGCGCGGAACCAGGCGATCTGGTCCTCGTTGAGGGTGTGCCGGGTCAAGACGCTGTCCTCCGAGCCGTCTTCGTGGTGGAAGACGATGCGCACGGGGCTTCCGGGTGCCAGCTCGGCCAGGCCGAGGATGCTCACGCGGTCGGTTTCGCGCGGCTTCTCGTAATCCGCGGGGTCTTCGAAGTGGAGCGGGAGCACGCCCTGCTTCTTGAGGTTCGACTCGTGGATGCGCGCGAAGCTTCGGACGATCACCGCCGCGCAGCCGAGCAGCCGCGGCGACATCGCCGCGTGTTCCCGGCTCGAGCCCTCGCCGTAGTTCTCGTCGCCGATCGCGACCCAGCGCAGCCCCTCGGACCGGTAGTGGCGCGCGATCGCCGCGAGCCCGACGCCGCGCTCCCCGGAGAGGAGATCGCTCCCCTTGCCGGTCTCGCGGGTGAACGCGTTGACGGCGCCGCTGAACATGTTGTCGCTGATGTTGTCGAGATGACCGCGATACCGCAGCCACGCACCGGCCGGAGAGATGTGGTCCGTGGTGCACTTTCCCGCGACCTTGACGAGCAGCGGGAGGCGCTCGAAGTCGCGTCCGTCCCAGGCCGGGAACGGCTCGAGAAGCTGCAGGCGCTCGCTCTCCGGCGCGACCACCACATCGATCCCCGACCGCTCCGCGGGCGGCTCCTGGTAACCCGCGCGACTCGCCACGAAGCCGTGGCTCGGCACCTCCGGAGCGGGTGACGGCGGATCGAGCACGAAGCGCGCACCGTCCTCCGCTTCGATCTCGTCCGCGATCGGATTGAAGGACAGCCGCCCCGCGAGCGCGTAGGCGATCACGATCTCGGGGCTCGCGATGAACGAGAGCGTCTCCGCCCTCCCGTCGTTGCGCCGGCGGAAGTTCCGGTTGTAGGAGCTGATGATCGAATTCGCCTCGCCCTCGGGAACGTCGTCGCGCTTCCACTGCCCGATGCACGGGCCGCACGCGTTGGCGAGCACGGTCGCGCCGATGGCCGTGAGGTCCGCGAGCTGGCCGTCTCGCGCGATCGTCAGGTGCACCTGCTCGGAGCCCGGCGTCACCCAGAGCGCGGTCTTCGAGCGCGCGCCCCGACGCGCGGCCTGGCGCGCGAGATCCGCCGCTCGCTCGAGGTCCTCGTAGGACGAGTTCGTGCAGCTCCCGATCAGCGCGGCCGAGATCGCGTCGGGGTAGTCGTGCTCCGCCGCGTCGGCCGCCATGCGCGAGACCGGCCGCGCGAGGTCGGGCGTGTGTGGTCCCACGACGTGCGGCTCCAGGGTCGAGAGGTCGATCTCGACGATCTCGTCGAAGAAGCGGGCGGGGTCGTCGGCGACCTCCGGGTCCGCGCGCAGCAGCTCCGCGCGCTCGTTGGCCAGATCGGCCAGCTCCTCCCGGCCGGTCGCCTTGAAGTACGTCGCCATCCGCTCGTCGTAGGGGAAGATCGAGGTGGTCGCACCGAGCTCGGCGCCCATGTTGGTGATGGTTCCCTTTCCCGTGCAGCTGATCGAGGCGGTGCCCGGGCCGAAGTACTCGATCACCCGATTGGTCCCGCCCGACACGGTGAGCGTTTCGCACACCTTGAGGATGACGTCCTTGGGCGAGGACCAGCCGGAGAGGCTCCCGGTGAGGTGGACGCCCACGATCTTCGGGTGGAGGACCTCCCACGGAAAGCCGGCCATCACGTCGACGGCATCGGCTCCCCCGACCCCGCACGCGAACATCCCGAGCCCGCCCGCGTTGGGCGTGTGGGAGTCCGTGCCGATCATCATTCCGCCCGGAAACGCGTATTTCTCGAGCACGACCTGGTGAATGATCCCGGCGCCGGGGCCCCAGAAACCGATTCCGTAGCGCGCCGAGGAGCTGCGCAAGAAGTCGTAGACCTCGCGGTTGACGTCGTTCGCCCGCGCGAGATCGCCCTCGGCCCCGACGTGCGCCTGGATCAGGTGGTCGCAGTGCACGGTGGTGGGCACCGCCGTCTCGTCCTTGCCGGCCAACATGAACTGCAGCAGTGCCATCTGCGCGGTCGCATCCTGCATCGCCACGCGATCCGGACGCGTGGCGACGTAGCTCGTGCCGGGCTCGAGCGCTTCGTTCTCGGCGTCGGCGAGGTGTCCCAGGAACACCTTCTCCGCGTAGCTGAGCGGGCGTCCGAGGCGCCGACGCACGACCTCGAGGTTGCGCTCGAGGCGTTCGTAGACACTGCGAACGAGCGCGGCGGTCGTATCGATCGGGGGCATGGAGCCTCCTGCGGAAAGGATCCAGAAGTTAGCAGCCCAGCTCCGCGAGCAGGTGCGCGGAAGAGCGAGCGGCTTTGCGGAAATCGTCGAGGTCGAGGCTCTCGTTCTCGCCGTGAGCGTTGCAGGGCGGATCCTCGAGCCCGAGCAGGAGCGCGGGAATGCCGCCCAACACGCTGCTGAATGGACCGACGAATGGAATCGAACCACCGCAACCGATCTCGACCGGCTCGCGGCCGAACCCGGCGGCCAGCGCGCGCCGCGCTGCGCCGAACGCGGGCGCCGCGGTCGTCGTCCTCCAGCCGGCCACCGCGGTGTCCGCCTCGAGCTCCAGCGTCACGCCGTGCGGCGGTGCGGAGCCGAGGAAATCGACGAGCAGCCGCGAAGCCCGAGCCGCGTCCTGGCCGGGCGCGAGCCGCACGCCGACGCGCGCTCGCGCCTCCGCGATGAGCTGGTTGGCGGCGACCTCGAGCGGCATGCCCTCGATGGCCGTCACGGCCAGCGAGGGGCGATACCAGAGCCGCTCGTACACCGAGTAGCGTTTGTCTCCCGCGAGCCGGGCGCCCGGCGGCATCCCGGCGTCTTTCCGAAAGGCCGCCTCGTCGAAGGGCAACGCGTCGAGCGCGGCGCGTTCGTCGGCCGAGAGCGCCGGAACGTCGTCGAGCAGGCCCGGCACGGCGATCTCGCCCTCGTCGTCGACCAGGCGGGCCAACAGCATCGCGAGCGCGGTGGCGGCGTCCGGAACTGGGCCTCCCCACATGCCGCTGTGCAGCGGGTGATCGAGCGCGCGCACCGTCACGTCGACCGAAACCAGCCCGCGAAGACTCGTCGTCAGCGATGGAATGCCGGTGTCGAGATTGGCCGTGTCGGAGAGGACGAGCACGTCCGCGTCGAAGCGCTCGCGGTGCGCGCGAAGGAAATCGGCCAGGTGCTCGGAGCCGATCTCCTCCTCGCCCTCGACGATCAGCTTGACGTTGATCGGCAGGTTCCCCTTCACTTCGAGCCAGGCCTCGAGCGCCGCGGCGTGCAGCACGATCCCGGCCTTGTCGTCGACGACCCCCCGACCGTAGAGGCGACCGTCACTCCTTAGTGTCGGCTCGAAGGCCGGTGTCTGCCAGTGCTCGAGCCGTCCCGGCGGCTGTACGTCGTGATGGGCGTAGATGAGCGCCGTGGGCGCTCCGGGCCCCGCGTCGAGCCACTCCGCGGTCACGTAGGGGTGGGCGCCGTCGATTCGCAGGATCTCGACCGCGCGCAGACCGATGCCGCGGAACAGCTCCGCGACGCGCTCGGCGGAGCGCTCGACTTCGGCCGGATCGAATCCGGCCGCCGAAACGCTCGGGATCCCGGCGAGATCGATCAGCTCTTCGATCGTCGAGTCGAAGCGGCGATCGATGGCGTCGAGGACTTCTCGGGGGGCCGGCACGGCCGCGCAGCGTAGCACGAGATCGCGAGCGCGAACGAGGCTGATTAAGCGGCGCGCTCGGATGCGGCGACTTCGCTACGGCGCGGGCCGCGCCGGATCAGCGCGGGTAGCACGATCAGGTTGCAGGCGAGCGTGAAGCCGACGCCGATGGTCAGCAGTCTCCCCAGGGTTGCTAGGCCCAGGTGCGTCGCGAGTCCGAGGCTTCCGAAGCTCGCGATGGTCGTCAGCGCGCTGTAGGTGACCGCCCGCGCCGTGCTCGTCCCGAGCAGGCTCGCGTCGGCGTCCGCGATGGACCGCACCCGATGAACCAGGTGGATGCCGCTGTCGACGCCGATGCCCAACAGAAGCGGGAGTACGATCACATCGGCGAAGTTGAACGGAATGTCCGCGAGCACCGCGGCCGCCACGGTCAGCGCGGAGGCGAGCAGGAGCGGGATCAAGACGAGCGCGGTGTCGTCGATCCGCCGCCAGAGCACGAGCAGGAACAGCGTGATCACGACGAACGCCGAGAGCATCGCCTGGGTGAGGGCTCGGACGACCGCGCGGCCGGATTCGAGGATCTCGGATGCGCTGCCCGCGACCTCGGGCGTGATCGCCTTGACGCCATCCACGAAGGCCGCCAGCGCGGCGTGATCCTTCAGGTCCTGACTCGGAAGGATCTGGAGTCGCACGCGCCCGTCGGCGGTGATCATCCGCTCCAGGATCGTGTCGGGCAGCTTTTCGAGCGTCACGTGCCCCGCGGAGAGCGCGGCATCCAGGATCCTGAGCTGCTCGGGCAGCGTCCCCAGCATGCTGGTCTGCAGCGCTTCGATCTCGCGCGCGGGATCCGGGGAGCTCTGGAGCATCCGGAGATAACGCTCGAGAACGGGCCGGAGCCGGCTCGCGCTCGCGGCCATTTCCGACTGCCCGTCCGCTGTCTGAAGGCGGCGGAGCTCGCGATGGAGGTCGCTGAGCGACGCCAACTGCTCGTCGAGCGACGGGGGTGGAACCACGCCATCGGGGCCGGGTGGGGGCGCCACGAACATCGCGACGTCCTCGATGATGCCGAGCTTGCTTTCCTGATCGGTGGGCACGTAGTCCGACACGGTCACCACCCGCTCGACGACCTCGAGGGCTTCGAGCCGCTCGGCGAGCAGCTGCGCGGACTCGATGCTCGGCGCGACGGCGTTGAGCGACCAGGGCGAAGAGGCCCCCTTCTCGAGCAGCTCGTTGAAGGTGCGAACCGATTCGCTCGAGGGGTCGCGCACGTTGAGCGGATTGTTGTCGAAACGCGCCTTCGGCAGCAGCAGGACGGCGCCGATTCCCATGACCAGAGCCGTGCCGCGAATCGCCCGCGGATGGCGCAGTGGCAGGTTCGCGAGGCTCGTGTTCGACCACGGCGCCGCCGGAGAATACGCACGGCCCGCGGGAATCGGGCGAAGGCTGAGCAGCGCCGGTAGCAGCGTCATCGTGCAGAAGAGGCTGATGAACATTCCGGTGCCGGAGATCAGTCCGAGCTCTGCAACCCCGACGAAATCCGTCGGTACGAATGCGAAGAAGCCGATCGCGGTCGTCAACGCGCACAGAAAGATGGAGCTCCCCACGTCCCTCGCCGTGTCTCGCAGCGCGGCCGAATGCCCGATCCCGCTGCCCAGGGCCTCGCGATAGCGGATGCACATGTGGATCCCGAAGTCGACCCCGAGCCCGATGAAGAGCACGGCGAAGCAGACCGAGATCAGGTTGAGGTGGCCGATTGCGGCGGCCGTGAAGCCCGCCGTCCAGACCAGGCCCGCGATCAGCGTCGCGAGCGTCGCGAGCACCATTCGAATCGAGCGGAGGCCGAGAATCAGGATGATTGCGACGAGCACGAGCGACGCGACCCCGGCGGCCGCCGCCTGGGTTCGCAATACCTCCAACTCTTCGAACGAGAGCGCGACATCTCCCGTGATCCTCACGCTGACACCCGACTCGGGCGTGAAGCCGAGCTCGTCCGCGATCCGGCGCACCGCCAGGATCGAACGCTTCGCGGGTTGGAGCTCGTCGAATTCGAGCACCGGTTGCACGAGCAGGAAGCGCCGGCGCGCATCGAGGTCGAAATCGCCCTCGGCGAGGACTTCCGCCCAGGAGAGCTGATACGGCCGGCCGTCGATCCGCGCGCTGAGCGCATCCTGGAAGCGGTCGAACAGCGCGTGCAGCTGATCTCCCGATACGTCGCCTTCGCGCACGGCCCGCCCGCCGCGAGCCATCATCGACGCCAGGCCCCGCAGCGTCCCGTCGCGCGACAGCTCCGCGAGATAGGGTTGGGCGATCGCGAGCTTGTCGGCCAGATCCTCGAGCTCGTCGGTCTCGAGGTACAGAAAGGCGTGTGTCTCGAAGAACTCGCCGCCGCCCGGGAGATACACGCGGTGGAAGCGTCGAGGCTCGGCTTCGATTCGCGCGGCCAGCAGGGCCGCCGCCTCTCCCGCTCGCTCGGGTGTGGGCGCATCCACGACCACGAACATGTTCTCGTAGAGCATCGGGAAGGCTTCGTGGTAACGGCGTTCGGCGCGCTTGAAGGGGAGGTCTTGCGAGAAGAGGGACTCGGTATCGCCGTGGATTCCGAGGTGCTCGACGACGTAGAAGGCGATGACGAGCGTCGCGACCGACATGCCGACGGTGACCGCGATCGCGTTTCTCTGCACCGCGCCAACCCAGCGTGCGAGCCATCGACCGATTGCCTGTTCGATCGAATTCACGATCGCTCTCTCCCGCTATGAGCGGTCCATGGACTGCGAGATGGCGGTGGGCAAACCATCGAATTCTAGCCGAACACTTCGCTAGACTCGATGCGAGGGGTCACCGGCAGGGGCTGGCGCTCCCGATCAGCAGTGGGAGGAAGCACGTGAAATCGCGATCGATCTGGATCCGCCTCGGATCCGCCATCGGTGTCGCGGTCTTGCTGCCGTTCGCCAGCCCGATGCTCGCGATCGCCGAGCCTTCGCGGGCCGAGGAGCCGAGTGCGCCCGAACCGACGGCCGGTGAACCCGCGACGGATGGCAGCGCGCTCGCTGCGGGAGCCTCCGCGGCCGCGACGGAGGCCGGAGAGCCCGCGCGGGAGACCAGCGCGCCCACGAGGGTGGTCGACGAGCTTCACGAGAACCTGATCAACGTCATGAAGGAGGCGACGACCCTGGGTTACCAAGGCCGCTTCGCGCGGCTCGAACCGGTGATCCACGAGCTCTTCGACATCCCGTTCATGGCCGAAAAATCGATCGGACGCCACTGGAAGACCGTCGACGAGCACAGTCGCGCCGACCTGCTCGCGACCTTCGAGCGCTTCACGGTGGCCAACTACGCGGGCCGCTTCACCGGTTACTCCGGGCAGTCCTTCGAAACGCTGAGCGAACAGGCGTCCAAGCACGGGACCGTGCTCGTCTACAGCCGCCTCGTCTCGGGCAACGGGGAGACCGTGCAGCTCAACTATCGACTGCGACCGGCCGGTGAGGACGGCTGGCGGATCATCGACGTTCTCCTGAACGGAACCGTGAGCGAGCTCGCGCTCAGGCGCTCCGAGTACTCGTCGCTCATCCAGCGCGAGGGTTTTCCAGCGCTGATGTCGGCGCTCAACCAGCGCATCGACGAGCTCGCCGACGGCGAGGTGAACGACAAGGCTTCGTAAGGGCGGCTCCGCGAGCCTTACTCGTCGCCCTCGTGGATCTGGGCGGCGCGGTTCTGCAGGTAGGCGCTTCGCAGCGCCGCGTAGAAGTCGACCGAGCTCTCCTCGAGCGCCTTCAGCGCGGCATTTCGCGCATCGAGCGTCGCAAAACCGCTGCTGGCGCCGAGCACGATGTTCTGGACCGGACCCATCAGGTAGGTGAGGGGCTGGAAGAAGAGGTCGACGACCTCTCCGAATCCATCGCGAAAGGTGTTGGGTCCGAGGATCGGCAACACGAGATAGGGCCCGGAGCCCACACCGAAGCGCCCGAGCGTCTGCCCGAAATCCGCTTCGTGGTGCTCCCAGCCCGCTTCGATCCCCACGTCGAAGAACCCGACCATCCCGAGGGTGGTGTTCAGCACGAACCGCCCGAGCGTCTGGGCGGCATCTTTGAAACGCAGCTGCAACAGGTCGTTGACGAAGGTCGAGGGGGCCCGGAGATTGGCGAAGGCGCGGTGGATCCCTTGCCTCGCGGGCTCGGGGACCGCGAAGCGGTAGCCGCGCACCATGGGATCGAACACGTAGCGGCCGAGCTCGCGGTTGAAGCTCAGCAGCGCCCGATTCGCATTCTCGAAGGGATCGTTCGGGGCGGACTCCTCGCCGAAGCCGAAATCGTAGGCGAACAGGTCGTCGTACTCGTCGGCTTCGAAGGCCGCATCCGGGGAGGAATCGATGTCGGCGCCGACGACGCCCACCTCCTCGACGAGCGGTTGGTGGATCGCGCATCCGGGCAGCCAGACGAGCAGCGCGATGCCGAATAGCACCGGCCTGAGCTGGAAGACTTCGATCATCTCCCCTCCCTGGGGGTTCATCGGCGGATCGCTGGTGGGGATTCAGGCGCACGAGCCCGCTGCGTCGAAACGCTGTCGGAGCGCGATTTTAGTAGGTGCACGGCCCGGCGGCCAGCCTCCCCGGCGCCGCCCGCGGGCGCCCCGCAGGAATTCCCCGAGGGAAATCGACTCTGCTGACAGCCGCAGCTCGGGTGGGGTAAGCTCCCGCGCGTCGGGAGTCTTCGCAACGGTTGACGACGATAGATCACCCCCCGAAGAGGACCCGCTCCTCCCCGAAAGCGGACTGACGCAAGAACCCCCGGCGGAGTTCGCGCTCGAGATCCGGTGCTCGTGGGGCACAGAGGCACCGGCAAGGCCGGTTGCAGCAGACCAACTGGGGCGCCGCCAGCTGACCGCCCCGCCCGCTCGCCCGGCCACACGGAGGTAATCGAGTGGACATCTTCCAGAAATGCGCCGATGCCGCGGAGTATTACGCGAAGATTCGGGACGCGGGAATCTACCCGTATTACCGCGCAATCTCCTCGGGACAGGATCCCGTCGTCACGCACCTCGGCAAGGAACTCGTCATGCTGGGCTCGAACAACTACCTCGGGCTCACCAATCACCCCGAGGTGAAGGAGGCCGCAGCGGTCGCCCTGGCCATGTTCGGGACCGGCTGCGCGGGCTCGCGCCTGCTCAACGGCACGCTCGACATCCACCTCCAACTCGAAGAGCGACTCGCGGCGTTCTCGCAACGGGAGGATGCGCTCACGTTCTCGACCGGCTTCCAGGTGAACCTCGGCGTCCTCTCGTGCTTGCTGCGGCGTTCGGACGTCGTTCTGCTCGACGCCATGAATCACGCGAGCATCATCGACGGCTGTCGGCTGGGCTTCGGCAAGGACTACAAGTACCTGCACAACGACATGGCC
>JBFGGA010000045.1:0-20384 GCA_041579295.1 Myxococcota bacterium
AGCTCGAGTGGGCGGAGTTCCTCGCCCAGCGCTGGGCGGAGCGCGGGCAATGAGCTGGCTGACCGATCCGCGCCCGGGAAGTCCGTGTTCCGTGATCGCCGAGGTCGCACAGAACCACGACGGTAGCCTCGGGATGGCGCACGCCTTCATCGACGCTGCCGCCAATGCGGGCGCCGACGCGATCAAGTTCCAGACCCACATCGCCGCGGCCGAGAGCACTCCCTCCGAGCCGTGGCGCAAGCCGTTCAGCGACCAGGACGCGTCCCGCATGGACTACTGGAAGCGCATGGAGTTCAGCGAGGCGCAGTGGTCGGGGTTGCGGGAGCACGCCCGCAAGAGGGATCTGCGCTTCATCAGCTCGCCGTTTTCGTTGGAAGCCGCAAAGCTTCTGATCCGGGTCGGTGTCGACGCGTGGAAGGTCGCATCGGGCGAGATCTCGAATCCGGATCTGCTCGACGCGATGTGCGCAACGGGGCTTCCGATCATGCTATCCACGGGAATGAGCCGGTCTCACGAGATCGACGCCGCGGTGGAGAGGATCCGGAAATCGGGCGCCCCCCTGGCCGTGATGCAGTGCACATCCGTCTACCCGTGCCCTCCCGAGCTCGTGGGGATCAACCTCATCCCGGCCTTTCGAGAGCGCTACGAGTGCTCGGTGGGCCTGTCGGATCACTCCGCGACGATCTATCCCGGCCTCGCGGCCGCGACCCTCGGGATCGAGGTGCTGGAGGTTCACCTCACGCTGAGCCGGGAGATGTTCGGGCCGGACGTGATCGCGTCGATCACGCCGACCGAGATGCGCCAGCTCGTAGAGGGGATCCGCTTCATCGAACGAATGCGCGCCAACCCGATCGACAAGGACGACCTGCCGGAATCGGTGGCTTCGCTCCGCGACATCTTCATGAAGAGCGTGGTAGTTCGCGAGGACCTCCCGGCCGGAACCGTGCTGCGCGCAGAGCACCTCACCACCAAGAAGCCCGGCTCGGGCATCCCGGCCGGTGAGCTTCCTTCCCTCGTCGGACGGCGTCTGCGCAATGCAGTCGATCGCGATACCCTGCTCACTCCGGAAGACCTGGAATAGGAGCGATGATGATTCGAAAGGTCTGCGTGGTCGTCACCGCGCGCCCGAGCTACTCGCGAATTCGCTCCGTGTTGGAGGCGATCAAGAAACACCCGCGCCTCGAGCTCCAGCTCGTGGTCGCCGCCTCTGCGTTGCTCGACCGCTACGGAAACGCGCACCGGATCATCGAGGAGGAGGGGTTCCAGATCGATCGCCGCGTCTACATGATCATGGAGGGCGAGAACCTCGTCACGTCCGCGAAGTCCACCGGCATCGGACTCGCCGAGCTCGCCACGGTGTTCGACAACCTGCAGCCCGACGCCGTCGTCACGGTGGCCGACCGCTTCGAGACGCTCGCGACCGCCATTTCGGCGAGCTACCTCAACATTCCACTGGTCCACGTCCAGGGAGGCGAGGTCACGGGCTCGATCGACGAAAAGGTGCGACACGCGGTCACCAAGCTCGCGGACCTGCACTTCGTCGCGACCGAGAAGGCCGCGGAACGCGTGATTCGCATGGGCGAGCTGCCCGAGCGGGTCTTCGTCACGGGCTGCCCGTCGATCGACGTCGTGCATCACGCGCTGGCCGAGCCGTCGATACCGAAGGACCGCCTCTTCGAAGAGTATGGAGGGGTCGGCGACACGCTCGATCTCTCGAAGGGCTACATCGTGGTGCTCCAGCACCCCGTGACGACGGAGCACGACGCATCGAGGCGCCACGTCACGGAGACGCTGCACGCGGTGGTCGACAGCGGCCTGTCCGCGATCTGGTTCTGGCCCAACGTCGACGCGGGATCCGACGGCACGTCCAAGGGTATTCGCGCATTTCGCGAGACCCACAGCCTGCCGCGAATCCACTTCTTCAAGAACCTCCCGCCCGAGGACTTTTTGCGCCTCGTGAACGACAGCCTCTGCATCGTGGGAAATTCCAGCGTCGGAATCCGCGAGTGCTCGCACATGGGGATCCCGACGATCAACATCGGGAGTCGCCAGCAGGGGCGGGAGCGCGGAGCGAACGTGCTCGACGTCCCCTACGAGCGCGGCGCCATCCTCTCGGCGATACAGCGCGCCGTGAAGGGTGGCCGCTGCAAGCCCGATCCGCTCTACGGCGACGGGAAATCCGGCGCGCGGATCGCCGATCTGCTCTCAGAGGTGCCGCTGCGCATCGACAAGAAGCTGCCCTACTGACCTCGCTCCTCCGCGCCCGGCGGCCGGCGCTGCGGCTCGCGTGGCGCGACCGGCTCGCCGCCGCCATCCGGAAACGGAGCGAGGACACCCCCGCGATCCGACGCGGCCGAAGCGCCGCGCGACCTGCGGGAGCGCGCGGAATGCTTCAGGGGAGCGGGTTCTGGATGGCGCGGATCTCGCGCCACTGATCGCTCACGACGCCCGGATCCGGCAGCGCATCCGGTTCCCGCTCGCTCGGCGCGCAGAGATAGCCGACGTGAAGGTGATCGGCCGCGTAGTCGATCGCGAGCACCTCGAAGCCGCTGCGCGCCAGGTAGCAGCGCATGGCCTCGTCCGTGAGGTAGTAGGGGTGATCGATCTTGACCGCCTCCTCGACGGATCCGTTGCGCCGGTAGGCGGCCCGAAAATCCACGATATCGACGAAGAACAGCCCCCATTCGGAAACCAGGTCGCGGATCTTCGCCAGCGAGAGAGACACGTCCAACAGGTGATCGACGGCCTGGCACAACACGACGAGGTCGTAGGTGGCGCCCCCCGAGTCGTAATCCTCCACGAACGCCTCCACGGTCTCCAGACCGAGCTCGCGCGCGACCTCGATTTCCAGCGGGGCGGGATCGATCACCGTCGCCAGCAGGTCGAAGCGCTTCTTGAGCGCGTGTGCCACGACGCCCGTCGATCCACCGACGTCGAGCAGGGTCTTGCAGCCCCGCTCGCCCAGCTGCGGCTCGATGAAATCGGCGCGAGCGCGCGCGTACGCGCGCTGCTCGTCCTGGATCGAATCCGCGTCGATCCGGCGGCCGTGGTAGGCGCTCACCAGCGGCCGATACACGTCGGTGTAGAACTCCGCGTACGCGCTCGCGCTCATCACCGGGTTGAGAAAGACGAGACCGCAGCGAAGACAGCCATCGGCAGTCGCGGGGTATCCGTAGCGATCCGTGTGCGTGAGGGTCACGAAGCGATCGGCACCACAGAGATTGCAGCGGAGCATGCGCCGCTTGGGCTTCGCCGCGTAGTCGTAGCCGAGCTTCGCGATTCGCTCACGACGCGCTTTCGATTCGCTCTTTGCGCCCATTCGAGCTCGTAGGCTATCATCCGGCGCGCCCGGCCACCATCGATCGGGGCCCGCGCGCGTCGGGAGCCTCGCACACCTCGAGCATTCACGGAGATCGCGCGTCTCGCGCGGTCGGTCGCGCGCGCTCGCGCTACCCTGATCGACGCGCGGGTCCGTCGAGCGAGATTTCGTCGGGAGATCGCACATGAGCCGGTTCGACACGAGCCAGCTGTTCCTGTCGAAGAGACTGGGTGAGGTGCGCACCGATCCCTGTTGCTTCTTCCAGGTCGACGACTATCTGCCGGACGATTTCTACCGGGCACTGCGCGAGACCTTCCCAGACGAGTCGACCTACGAGAGCGACGATTCGAAGAAGAAGGGGTTCCGCTCGTCCGTCGAGGCCGATTCCTTCGGGGCCTTCTGTGAAGCGCATCCCGCCTGGCGACGACTCATCGACTTCTTCAGCTCGGCGGAATTCAGCAAGGACGTGCGGGAGGCCTTGGCGCCCGCCCTGCTCGACGCGCGACGCATCGCCGCGCGCCGCCCGTGGCTCGACTGCACCCGGCGCCCCATTCCGAACAATCCGCTTCGCTACATCTTCCAGGAGCCCATCCGGACGACCTTCCAGATCAGCCTGCTGCCCAGGGACGGTGTCGTCGTTCCCCACACGGATGCGCCGCGCAAGTTGGTCAGCCTGCTGATCTACTTCCGGGATCCGGACTGGAAGGACTCCTACGGGGGCGCGACCGAATTCTACGAGCCGCTCGACCCAGAGCTCGCTCGCAGCTGGGCGCCGACGGAGCGGATTCCGTTCGAGCATTTCAAGGTCATCGGCACGGCGGGGTTCGAGCGCAATCGCCTCTCGGGATTCGTGCGCTCGGACCGATCGTTCCACGGCGTACCGCCGGTGACCTGCCCGCCCGGAATGTCGCGCCGCGCGCTGTTGATCAACATCAAGCGGCTGAAGTGGTCCAAGCGTCACGACCCGTGAGCGCCGACGCAGAGGTTCAGTCGGCCACCGGAGCGGGCGGCTGGATCGGCCCGAGCGCGGCTTCGATCGCCTGGGCGTCGGGGACCGGACCCGGCTCGTAGCCGGCGAGCGCGTCCGCGATGGCCTTCAGGTGGGCCGGCGTCGTTCCGCAGCAACCGCCGACGATGCGCGCGCCCGCATCACGGGCCAGGCGCGCGTAGCGCGCCATGGTCTCGGCGTCTCCGCTGTAGACGATCGAGCCACCGACCATCTGAGGCACGCCGCAATTCCCCTTGGCGATGAGCAGATCGGCTTCGGACCCGCAGCGGCGGATCCTGCAGATCGTGTCGACGAGCGTCGCCGGCCCGGCGCCGCAGTTGGCCCCGAACGCGATCGGCGCGGGATCCAAGGCCGCGATGAACTCCTTCGCCTTTTCCGGCGTGTCACCCATCATGGTCCGGCCCGCGGTGTCGAAGGTCATCGTCGACGTGACGGCGAGGCCCGTGCGGGAAGCCGCGGTGATCGCCGCCTGCAGCTCGGCAAACGCGAAGATCGTCTCGATCCAGAGCACGTCCGCGCCGGCCTCCGCCAACGCCTGCGCCTGCTCGGCGAAGACCGATTCGGCCTCCTCGACCGTCGTCGTTCCGTAGGGCGCGAGCATCTCGCCCGTCGGACCCATCGATCCGGCCACGATGACCGGCCGGCCCGCGGCATCGGCCGCCTCGCGAGCGATCCGAACGCCCGCCCGGTTGATCTCCCGAGTCCGATCTTCCGCGTTGTCGAGTTTGAGTCGGCAGCGATTCGCGCCGAAGGTATTCGTGACGATGATGTCCGCGCCGACGCCGATGAAGCTCTCGTGGAGCCGCTTCACGTTCTCGGGCTGATCGAGGTTCCAGAGGTCCGGGGGCTGACCGGCCGGAAGCCCCATCCCCATCAGGTTGGTGCCCGTCGCTCCGTCGCCGAGCAGGTATTCGCGCTCTTCGAGGAGGTCGCTCAGCGGATCGCTCATCAAACCACTCCGGGAAAGATCCGGAATCTAGCTCCGGGACAGCCGGGCGACGAGGGATTTTCGATCGGCGTCGGCCGCGCTCGCTGGGCGCTCTCGGGGGCGGCGCAATCCCGCCGGTCGGCCGGCCCTCCCGAGTCCGACCCGCGCGCGATCAGCTCGGATCCGGTGCGGGCGTGTCCGGTCCGCTCGCGGGAAGCTCGGGCATCGCGATCAGCTCGGCGTCCACGCGGCCGGTCAGCGCAGCGAGAAAGGGCAGGATCGCACTCCGCTGGTCGTCGTCGATCGCGATCCCGAGCTGGTACTCGGCCATGATGCGGACCATCTCGTCGAGATCCCGCACGGATCCGTCGTGGAGGTAGGGGCTCGTCCCCGCGATGTTGCGCAGGGACGGCACCTTGAAGACGTACCGGTCCGCCTCGTCGCCCGTGACCTCCGCGCGACCGATGTCTTCGGTCGGGTACGGCTCGACGACACCGAGCTTCTGGTAGAGGCCGCCGCCGATGGCCGAGCCCTGGTGACAGGTGATGCAGCCGGCCGACATGAAGGCGTCGAGCCCCGCTAGCTGCTCGTCGCTGAGCGCCGCGTCGTCGCCCGCGAGAAACGCGTCGAAGCGGCCCGGCGTCATGAGCTTGCGCTCGAAGGCCCCGATCGCGCGCGCCATGTTGTCGTATGTGATGGGGTTCTCGTCCTCGGGGAACGCCGCCTCGAAGAGCGGCGCGTAGCCGGGGATCGAGTTCAGCACGGCGAGAACGGCCTCTTCAGACGGCATCGCCATCTCGATCGGATTGAGGACCGGGCCCTTCGCCTGCTCCTCCACGTCTGCGGCGCGCCCATCCCAGAACTGCGCGATGTGGAGCGCCGCGTTGTAGACGGTGGGTGCGTTGCGGCCGCCGCGCTGCTCGCGATGTCCGCTCGAGGTCGGCCTGCCGTCGACGCCGTGGCGGTCGAGCAGATGGCAGGTGTTGCACGACACGTCGTGGTTCTTCGAAAGCCGCGGGTCGTAGTAGAGCATCCGACCCAGCTCGACCTTGGCGGGCGTGATCGGGTTGTCGGGATTCTCGGCTTCGGCGGGCAGCACGCCGAAGATCGACGCCGCTTTCGCGCGGAGCTTCGCGCGGTCGATCGCCGGCGCGGCCGGTTCGGGTGCGGGTGCTTCGGTCACGGGCCTGGGCGCAGCGGTGAGCGCCTGGGGCTCCTCTTCCGCGCTGCAGCCGACGAGCAGCGACGCGCCGACGAAGCCCGCCGCGAACACGCTGCGCCCCGTGGACCTTCGCGCCTTTCCCTGTCGTTTCGAGCCGAACATCTTCCTCCCTCCCGCAATCGTCCGAATCGAGACGGCGAGCCGCTCCGGGCGATCGTCATGATGCTGAACGGGCGCACGAACCGGTGGTTGTAACCCCGCGATCCGGGATCGTTCGCATTCCTCGGTGCGCCTTCTTCGCCGTCCGATCTTCCGCAGATCGCACAATGGCGTGACGCGCGGCTGCGTCGCCACCGCGTGGGCGTTCGGTGTCTCGAATTCGCGATCGTGAAGTGGGCTTCGGGCCGGCCCGCGCGCGACCTCGCGCGCGGTACGCCGAGCCCATCGATCGAGGCCATCGACTCGCAGGGACGGAACGCAGCAAGCCACCAGCCCATCGCCGAGCCGGCTGCCAGGCCCGCTCGGCGCGAAATCGCAGCGTAAGACGCCGCCCGTCAACGGCGCTCGGACGATACCAACGCCGCCGCTGCGAGCGCCAACACGCGCCGATGATCGCCGCCGAGCCGCCCAGCCGTCGCGGCCTGTGGATTCAACTCTTCGATTTATCATGGGATTCTGGGATCGACGCGCCCCGCTGGCGCGCGCCGCGCACCGCGCCGATCGGCGCAGCCGGCCGGGCCCTGCGGGCGCGCGGGCGGGCCCGAGCGACCCGCCCGGCGCTGTAGCGACCTGGTGTACAATCGCGAATTTTCCCGGCAGAGGGAAGCTTCCGAGGGACGAGACACCGTTGTCGGCTCCGAGCCAACCCACCGCAGCGGCCCACTCGCGGCGCTCGCGCGCCGTCGTCCCGGGCCTGCTCGCGCTCGCCGTGGCGATCGCCTCGGCCCCGCTGGTCCTCGCCAGCGAGGCGCCCTGGGTGATCGCCTGGTCGGACGGCTGCATGGTGTTCATCGTGGTCGCGGCCGCGGTCCGATGCGCCGCCACCACCCGACGCCTGAGCGGCCGGGAGCGAACCGCCTGGATCTTCATCAGCCTCGCCTACGTCGCGTACGCACTCGCCCAGACGATCTGGTCGAGCTACGAGCTGCTCCTCGACCGCCCGAATCCGATTCCGTCTGCCGCCGACATCGGCTACATGATCGCCCCGCCCCTGATGATGATCGGGATCTGGCTCTATCGCACGAACAGCCCGACCTTCTCCGCTGCGATCGTCCAAATCGGAAACATCGGAATTCTCGTCGCCGTGATCTTCCTCGCCAACACGATCGCGCTTCAACACTCTTTGGTGACTTTGGAAGACTCCGGACTGATCGAGGTGCTCATCATCTATGCGGTGATTGGCATGACCGCCTTCGTCTTCGCGCTGTTCAACATCTTCTTCTACATGCGCGGCCGCAGGCGCGTGGTCATGATGCCGCTGCTGTTCGCGTTGGGATCGCTCGCCCTCTCGGATTACCTGTCCGCGTACGAGTTCGCCTCCAACGCCTACGACTCGGGGTCCTACGCGAACATCGGATACTTCTTCACGTTCGCATTCGGCTATTGGGCCGCCTTCGAGCAGGATCGCCTGGAAGCAGCTCCTGCGGAGGAGCACGACCTCCACGAGTTCGACGAAATCGCACAACAGTGGGAGACATTGCTCCTCCCGCTCGCGATCGCTGGGCTGCTGGCCGTTGCCCTGATCCATCGCGCGTACCTGACGCCCGACCTCATTCCGCACGCTGCGGGGGCGCTCTTATTGTTCATCGCCGCGGTCGCGCTGCGCGATTGGTGGGGCCAGCGCATCGAGGCCCAGCTTCGCCGGGAAAGGCGAAGGGCGGTGGAGTCGCTCCGGGAGAGCGAAAGGCGATTGCGCTCGAAGAACGAAGAGCTCGCTTCCGCCAACCGCGAGCTCTCGAAGGAGATGATGGCCCGAAAGCACATCCAGGAGGAGCTCCGCCACTCCCAGAAGATGGAAGCGATCGGCCAACTCACGGGCGGAGTGGCCCACGATTTCAACAACCTCCTCGCAGTCATCATCGGCAATGTCGATCTGCTCGAGCAGACGCTCGAGCCCGACAGCCCACAGCGAGCCTACACCCAGGAAGCCACGGCCGCCGCAAACCGAGGCGCGGCTCTGACGGAGCGATTGCTCGCCTTCGCGCGCAAGCAGGCGTTGGATCCGAGGCCGATCGCGGTCAACGAGCTGCTCAAATCGATGACGGCGCTCCTCCAGCGCACCCTCGGCGAGACCATCGAGCTGCGCTTCGAGTTGAGCGCGGATGTCGCCACGTGCATGGCCGATCGCGCACAGCTCGAAAACGCGATCTTGAATCTGGTGATCAATGCGCGCGATGCGATGCACAACGGCGGATTGATCACCATCACCACTTCGAACGTCAATCTCGGCGCTCTAGACGTCTCGGAATTTTTCGAGACCGTCGCAGGCGATTACGTATCGATCTCCGTCCGTGACACGGGAGCCGGAATGAACGATCGGGTTCGAGCGAGGGTCTTCGAGCCCTTCTTCACCACGAAGGAGGTCGGGGCGGGAAGCGGACTCGGACTGAGCATGGTCTACGGCTTCATCAAGCAGTCGGGTGGACAGGTCTCGATCAAATCGGGGGAGGGGATCGGCACGGAAGTGCGTCTCTACCTCCCGCGGACCAAGTTCTCGCCCGATCCAATCGACGGCATCGACATCGATTCCGCACCCATCGGGCGCAGGGAGTCCGTGCTGGTGGTCGAGGATGACGACGCACTCCGCAAGGTAATCGTCTCGTTTCTCGAGGAGCACAACTACCAGGTCGTCTCCGCAGCGCACGGCGCGGCGGCCCTGGTGATCCTGGAGCGGAGCGGACCGTTCGACCTGCTCTTGTCCGACGTCATCCTACCCGGAGAGTTCTCGGGTCAGGAGCTCGCGAAGGAGATCGCCCGCAGGCAGCCTTCGATCAAGATCCTGCTCATGTCCGGCTATGCGTCGGACGCCTTCGCGGAGGAATCCGGACCGCCCGATCACGCGAACCTGCTGCAGAAGCCCTTTGGCATGGGCGCGCTCGCGCGAAAACTTCGATCGGTCCTCGACGCGGAGGGTGGCGGGGATCCCGAGCTCGATTGAGCGGATCTCGACCGAGCGAGCCCACGCGGCGGGGGATGCGGGCCGAGGGCCGATTCGCGAGCGACGAGAAACCGGTCAGCGGGCGCGGGGCTTCTCCAGACTGGCGAGCGCGGCGGCCACGCTACCGCCGGATTCGTCGAGCAGGCGGGCCGCCTGCTCGGGGCTGAGCTGGGTGGCCGATTCGATGATCCCGATCGCACGATCCCGCAGCTTCTGGGAGCTGGGCACGAGGTGCGTCATGAGGTTGCCCGTCACGTAGCCCAGCCGGACCATCACGGTGGTCGAGAGCAGGTGGAGAACCATCTTCTGGGCGAGTCCGCCCTTCATCCGGGTCGAGCCCGCGACCACCTCCGCATCCGTGTCCGTGACGATCGCGATCTCGGCGGCCTCGGCGAGGGGCGATTCCCGATCACACGTGATGGCGATCCGCCGGGCGCCGACGGAGTGGGCCTCCCCGAAGCAACTGAGCACGAACGGCGTGTGGCCGCTCGCGGAGATCGCCACCACCGCGTCGCCCGCCCGCAAGCCCCGGCGCCGGAGCTCGCAGGGGCCCGCGTACACGTCGTCCTCGGCTCCCTCCACGGAGCGCGAAAGCGCCCGCGCGCCGCCCGCCACGATCGCCTGCACGCGGCTCGCTTCGATGCCGAAGGTGGGGGGGAGCTCCGCGGCGTCGAGCGCGCCCATCCGGCCGCTCGTACCGGCGCCCACGTTGAACCACCTGCCGCCCCCGCCGAGCGTGCAGGCGAGAACGTCGACGGCCCGCTCGATCTCGGGCAGCACCGCGCCGACCGCGGAGACGACCTTGGCGTCCTCGGCGTGAATCGCCGCGAGGATCTCGGCCGTGCTGCGCCGATCGAGATCCCGGGTGGCCTCCAGCACCCCCTCGGTGGACCGCTTTCCATCCATCCGCCATCGTTTCGGTTTCCGCTTGCCGGTGCATGAATGTTTGTGCCCCGGCCGAAGGTTTCACGATGGGCTTCTTCGTCGCGCAGAAAACCCTCGAACGCCTGGAGTGGGCGCGCGTTCTCGCGATGCTCGGGGAGTGCGCCGGGACACCGGGGGTTCGAGATCGCTGCGCGGCGGGAGCCGCCGAGAGCGGATCGCACGCGGATTCGCTCTTCGAGCCCAGCCGCGCTGGGGTTCTCGAGCGCCTCGCCGAGACGAGCGAGGCGCGGAGCGTTCTCGCCGCGGGCGAGCGGCCGCCGATCGGCGGCTTCCCGGGCCTGGATCAGACCCTGGCCCGCGCGCGCAAGGACGGCGTGCTCGCGGCGCGCGAGCTGCTGGACCTGGCGTCGACACTCGAGGGGACCCGCGGCGTCAAGCGCTTCTTCGAGGCGCGGAGCGAAGCGACGCCGCGCCTCTCGGGGTTCGCGGAGGTCCTCGTCGAACACCGCGAACTCGAGCGCGAGATCGAGGCCTGCCTGGATCCATCGGGCGAGATCCGCGACAGCGCGTCCCCGACGCTCGCGGCCGCGCGCAGGGACGCCCGTCAGATCGCCGCGCAGATCCAGGCGAAGCTGGACCGCGACCTCCGCGATCCCGACATCGCCTCCCATCTGTCGGACGACTACTACACGATCCGGAACGATCGCTACGTGCTCCCGGTTCGGGCCGACGCGCGGGGGGCGATCCGGGGCATCGTGCACGACGCCTCGAATTCGGGAATGACGATCTTCATCGAGCCCGAGCCCCTCGTCGAGCTCAACAACGAGCTCAAGCGTGCGGAAATCACCATCGAGCAGGAGACGCTGCGGATCCTGCGCGAGCTCTCGCGCGCGCTGGGCTGCGCGGCCGAAGAGGTCGCAGCGAACCTGGCGACGCTCGAGGCGATCGATCTCGCGTTCGCGCGCGCGCAGCTGGCCGAGCAGCTCGACGCGGTCGCGCCGGAGGTCGGCGACGAGGGGATCCTCCGGCTGCCGCAGCTCCGGCACGCGCTTCTGCCGCCGGAGAAGGTCGTCCCCAGCGACGTGCGGCTCGGCGCCGATTTCACGGCGTTGATCCTCTCGGGGCCGAACGCGGGCGGCAAGACCGTCGCGTTGAAGGCGGCTGCCCTCTCGGTGCTCTTCGTGCGCGCGGGCATGCACGTTCCCGCGGCGGAGGGCGCGCGCGTCGACCTCTTCGACGAAGTGCTCGCGCACATCGGAGACGAGCAGGACATCCGCGAAAACCTGTCGACCTTCTCCGCCCACATGGCGAATCTCGCAGACATCAGCCGTCGCGCGGCGAATCGCTCGCTCGTCGTGCTCGACGAGATCGGCGTGGGCACGGATCCGGGAGAGGGAGCGGCCATCGCCCAGGCTGTGCTCGAGACCCTGGTGGAGCGCGGAGCGCGCGTGATCGCGACCACGCACTACAACCTGCTCAAGGAGATGGCCGAGGTCGACGAGCGCTTCGCGAACGCGAGCTTCGAGTTCGACCCCGAGACGCTGGAGCCGACCTATCGGCTGCGCATGGGGCTGCCGGGCGTGTCGTCGGCCACTTCCGTCGCGGCGCGCATGGGACTCGACCCGGCGATCATCGCGCGCGCCAATGAACTGTTGGATCGGGAAGACCGCCAACTGGACCGGATCCTGAGCGAGCTCGCGACGAGCCGCTCCGCGCTCGAAGCCGAGAAGCGGGAGGTCGCGCAGCTGCGGACGGAGACGGAGGCGGTTCGCGACGAGCACCGCGCAAAGCTCGAGAAGCTCCAGGCCCGGCGCGACAAGCTGTTCCTCTCGATGCGAGAAGACCTCGAGCGTTCGTTCCGCGAGGCGCACCGGCAGGTCGCCGCGGTGATTCGCGAGCTCCAGCGAGGCGGCGGCGCGCGCGACGCGGCGGCCGCGCGCGAGAAGCTGCTCGCCATCGCGCAAGACACGCAGGAATCGCAGCGAGAAGCGGGGCTCGAAGTGCCGGACGCGCAGCCCGCGAATCCGATCGAATGGTCGCGAGCCGCCGTGGGCGACCGGGTCTGGATTCGAGGCGGCGGCACCGGGGTGCTCTCGGCGCTGCCCGACCAGCGGGGTCGCGTGGCCGTGCAGCTCGGGGGCGCGCGCGTTTCGGTGCCCATGGAGCGCGTGGGGGCGCTGGAGCTCGCAGCCGAGCGCAGCGCGGCGCAGCGCGACGCGCCGCGCGTCACCGTGACGCGCGCGCGCGCGGACGGCGCGGGGGCCGCGGAGTCCGACCTCGGGTTCGACTCGGATCGCTGCGATCTCCACGGTCTGCGCGTGGACGAGGCGCTCGACCGCCTGGCCTACGCGCTCGACCGCGCCGCCTCTGCGGGGCGAGCGAGCCTCGCGATCAGCCACGGAAGGGGGACCGGCACGCTGCGCAGGGTCGTGCGCGAATACCTCCGCGATTGCCCGTACATCTCCCACTTCTCATCCGCCGCGCAGGAGAACGGGGGCGATGCCGTGACGATCGCGTTCCTGCGCTGAGGCGCGACGGAGGCATAGCGGCGCTACGGCGCAGGGAGCGCAGCGCAGCCAGCGGCGATGGATCGGCGTCCGGCCGGCGCGCCAGTCTTCGGTCAGGCTCCTAGATCGCGCTCGACGTCGTCCGCCGCCCGCTGGCCGGATCGCAGCGCCGCATCCCAGCCGGGGCCCATCAGATAATCGCCCGCGAAGTAGATGCGCCGGCCGCGCCGCCGCCAATCCGCCTGGACCCGCGCGAATGCAGCGATCGTCCGGTAGCTGCCGACGTCGAATCGCGGTGCGGCCCGCCTCTCGCGCAACACCTCGACGAACATCGCCGCGCCGTGGATCCGCGGGAAGATCGCGCCCAGCGCGTCGATCAGCTCCTTGCTGACCGCCTCGTCCGGCGCCTCGAAGTAGGCCGCGCTCCAGCACCCCGTCGCGCGCAGCAGCGCGAGGCCGCGGCCCTCGGGCACGCGCCCGCCCTCGACGCCGGGTTCGAGCAGCACGGACTCGAGCGGCCAACCCGCTCTGCGGGGGAACTGGACCCGTCGCGGGTGGGAGTGGAACGGCCGGCGCAGCGCGACCGCCACCGAGAGCTCGGGCGCGTAGCGGATCTTCGCGAGCGCATCCCGCTCCGCGAAGCACAGCGCCCCACCCGCGAGCTCCGCGGCCACGGGCGCGGGAACCGCGAGCACGACGGCATCGGCCTCGGCCGAGCAAGTTCGCCCATCCTCGAGATAGTCGAGGCGGAGTGCGCCCGCGCCGCGAACCTCGACCCGTCTGACGAGCGCGCCCAGGGCTGCGGGAAGCGAGCGCAGCGCCCGATCCAGGATCTCCTGGGAAGAGCCGCGGAGCAGCCCGAGGCGCTCCCCGGCGCCGCCGCGATAGCGCTGGAAGAACAAGGCCCGGCTCACCTGGCGCGCATCGGCGAGCGATCCGCACATCACCAGCGGCTCCATCCAATGCTCGAGGATGCGGGCGCCGAAGTAGAGCCGAGCGAAATCCGCGAGGCTCCGGTCGTCGAAACGCGCGGCGAGCTCGGGGCGCTCCGGGTCGATCCGGCCTTCGTATCGGGCGACGAGGCGCGGCAGGCGCAGCAAGCGCAGCGCCTCGTGGGGGCGGATGCCCGGGATCCGCGAGATGCCCGACCGACCCCGAGCGTCGACGACCCGAACCCGATCGCGGTACGCGAGCGCTCGCACGACGGGGCGCGGGGGCAACAGCTCGGGCAGCTCGAGCTCGCCGATCCAACCGAGCAGCGCCCGGTCCGCCGCGCTCACGATCCCGCCGGCCGGCTCGATCGCGAAGTTCTCGCGCCGCGCGGGTCGCGCCCGCCCCCCGGGCTCCGCCTCGCGCTCGAAGAGCCTCACCTGGAAGCCGCGCCGGGCGAGCCGCCAGGCCGCAGCCAGCCCCGCGATCCCAGCGCCCACCACCGCGACTCGCCCTGCCGCCATGCGCCGCCTCCCCCCGCTCGCGCGAATCCGCGGCCGAACACTAGCAACCGGCGGCGACGACCCGCGATTGCGAGCAGTTGCGGGCTGCTGAGGGAGGTCGGTTACACAAATTGTGTCACTTGCGGGGCCCGAGTTGCCTACGGGTTGCCGCGGAATGCCACCACGTGTGTTCGTGGCCACAGGTTTTCAAGGGGTTAGCACCCGGACCGGAGCCGCCACCCGGCTGGCACGCGAATTGCTCTACTCCCGGGCGTACGGCGAACGGATTGTCCTAGCGCCCGGGTCGGCAACCCCTCCCGCTGCACTCTGTGCGGCGTGTCGGCCCGGGCGTACCTGTTCGTCCGATTCGCAAAACACCTGGCGGGCGATCCCCGCCAGGTAGATCGAACCCGAGACGCAGAGCAGATCTTCTTCGCCGAGTTCTTCCCACGCGGCGCGGAGCGCGAGGTGCGGATTCGGCACCACCCGAACGGCAGCACCGGGAACGGCCGCGCGGATCGCGGCCGCGACCTCGGCGGGCGACAGCGAGCGAACGGGCTCGGCCCGGGTCACCGTGATCGCGTTCACCTCGCGCGACAAACGCCCGACGATCGCCTCCGCGTTCTTGCCCGCGGAGATCGAGAGCACCAGATGCGAGCGCCGGCGCGGGATCTGCCGCAGTACCGATGCCAGCGCGGACGCGGAAGCCTCGGTGTGGGCGGAGTCCACGAGCAGCCACGGAGCGCGGCGGATCAGCTCGATCCGACCGGGCAGCCGCGCGGCCGCCAAGCCGCGCCGAGCGGCTTCCACCAGGCGCTCTCCACGCGCGCCGCCCGGGGCGCGCGCCGCGCAGGCGAGCGCGAGCGCCGCGTTGCGCGCCTGATGCGATCCCAGCACGGCGATCCGGGCGTCGACGCGCAGCGGCCCGTCGCGGAAGCGGATCCGCTGGCCCTCGAGATCCCGGTCGAGAACCTCGAGCTCGAAGTCGCGCCCGAGCCGCGCGACCGGCGCCCCGAGCTCCCGCGCCCTCGCCTCGACCACGCCGGCGGCTTCGTCGGGCAGGTCGCCGATCACCGCCGGAACGCCGGGCTTGAGGATGCCCGCCTTCTCCGAGGCGATCGCGGCGAGGGAGTTGCCGAGCTGCTGCGTGTGTTCGAATTCGATGCTCGTGATGCACGAGACGGCCGCCGTCACCACGTTCGTGGAGTCGAGGCGCCCGCCGAGCCCTACCTCCATCACGCAGCGGTCCACCTTCGCTTCGGAGAACAGCAGCAGCGCGATCGCGGTGAGGGCATCGAAGAAGCTCGGCGCGCGGCTGGGGTCGCGCTCGCGCAGCGCGTCGATGTGCGGGGCGATCCGCTCGACCGCGTCGGCCAGCAGCTCCCCGGTCACCTCCCGCCCGTCGATCCGAAAGCGCTCGCTCCAGCGCTCGAGGTGCGGCGAGGTGAAGGTCCCCACGCGCTCCCCCGCCGCCCCGAGCAGGGCTTCGAGCATCAGACCCGTCGAGCCCTTGCCCTTCGAGCCCGCGAGGTGGATGACCGAGAGGTCGGCCTGGGGATCGCCCAGTCGCTCCGTCAACCTGCGGATCGGCTCCAGGTCGAAGCGCGAGTAGGGGGCGTTGCGCTCCTTTTCGACGTTGATGAGCCCCGCCAGGTAGGCGCTGGCGGCCGCTTCCGAATCGATGCGCCTGGGGGGTCTCGAACCCGGCATGCCGGTCAGCCCTTCCGCCCGACGGGCCAAAAAAACGGCGGGGCGGCGCTGGGCCGCTCCGCCGACTCTCCGGATCCCGGTGGGATCACTGAGCCATGTAGCGCTTCCACTGGCGGTATTCCTTGACCGCCGGATTCGAGGACTCGTTCGCGGGAAAGTAGAACTTCACCGCGTGCCCGCACTCGCTGCAGATCTTGTAACAGAAGTGGAAACCGTCGATCTCGCGGGTGCTGCCGACCATCTCGCGCGTCTCGTCGCTGCAGCAGCTCGCGGGGCTCGTCGGTGAGACGATCCGCTTCGGATATTCGTTCCGCGGCGTTTCGTTGTCGTCGTACTTGATGATGTTCTTCATGACGCGATTCGCTCTCGCGTCGGGGTTCTGCTTCCTGATGTTGCTTCCGATTCGCCTCAAAGCATCTCCCTCACAACTGGATTCCCACCGCTGGGCCGGGGCTTCGTCCCCGCCTGCCGGGCGGCGGTCCGCTCGCTGGTCGAGCGCACGCAGCGCCCGACCCGGGTGCCGGGGCTCCGCTTCATCGCTGGCTGCGACCTCGGCGCGACTCCGGGGCGGAGCTCCGACCCGCTCCGCCATCCGGCGCGTGCGCCGCGGGCGCGCGCGCGGATTCTCGATCCATTCGATCCATGCGTCCGAACCGACCGGCCCCTTCCAACCTCGGATTCGGATTCGGAACCTCCGGACGACCGCGCTGGAGGAAATGCTCGGCGCGCGCCGCGAATCGCTCCCGAACCACTCGGGCCCGCGGCCGCGCGGACGCCAACTAGAAGGCCGTAACTATACCAGAAAGCTAGCTTTTCGCTATCCGGGCCCGAAATCGAGCGCGCGCGGGCGGCTTTCGGGGAGTATCGGGCCGTCCGCCGCCCGGCGGCGCCGCCGCTCAGGCCCCTTTCGCGCCCACCAGCCGCAGGGGCCGGTCCTCGACCAGCGCCTCGGCGGCCTCTCCGGTCTGCCAGCCGAACGCCGCGCGAGCCCGCGTCGCCCGCCGCTGGGCGGCGGATCGGTCCATCACCAGGCCGTAGTCGGCGAAGACCGCTTCGAGGGCGTCGAAGTTCTGCTCGATCGTGGTGCGCACGGACTCGAAGCCGTGCTGAACGGTCCGCGAGCGCTTCCAGAACGCAAGGGGGTTCATCGCGAAGAAGTTCGCATCCCGCTCCCGGGGTTCGAGCAGCACGATGTCGCCCTGGAAGCGATCGTCCGCGAGGTAGCGCTGGATGCCGAGCTTGAGCCGCGAGTGGAGCATGGTGCGGAAGACCTGATTGAGGATCACCTTGAAGCCCCGGTCGGACAGATAGCGACCATCGGCGAAGTAGGGGCCCTCGTCGTCGGGCGAATCCACACGGTTCAAGAACGGGCGGAACGGGTTGTAGCAGATGATCAGGTCGGCGCCCTTCTCGATCGCGATGTCGATGTTGGCCGTGTGCCGGACGCCGCCGTCGATGTAGTCGACGCCGTTGATCCGCGCCGGCTTGTAGAAGACCGGAAGTGCCGACGAGGCCTGCACGGCCTGCGAGATCGTGAGCTCCGAATTTTCGTCGGCGCCGAAGATGGATCGCTCCGCGGTGTCGAGATCGCACGCGGTGATGTAGAGCGCAAGGCCGCGCTTGCGCGCGAACGCGCGGAAATCGTTCGGCATCCGGATCCGGGCCAGATTGCGACTCAGCCAGCGCTCGATGCTCGAATTGTCGAAGAACCCGCTGGGCAGGTGGTTGGTCAGGGCCGGCAGCTCGCGCGCAGGAGACACGTGCTTGAGTAGCTCCAGCGCGATGGCCTCGAACTGCGTGTAGGACGGATGCCGCACGAACTTCCGCGCGGCCGGTCCCAGCGCCGCGGGAAGCTCGGGCAACGCGCGCACGAAGTCGATTCCGATGCCGGGCAGGAAGGACGCGAGGTCGTAGGCGAACTTCGCCGGCCGGGTGGCGAATTCGCCGAGGTTGGGGTTGTAGAAGTCCACCGGACGCAGCTGCTCGAAGCGCGTGCTCGTGCCTTCGAGCACCTTGATCATCTCGTCGGGCGTGATGCCGGCGGCCAGGGATGCCGAGAGCAGGGCGCCCGCGGAGATCCCGAGATACATGTCGAGCTCGGTGATCTTCCGACCGACCAGGAAGTCGTTCAGGGCCTTCAGCCCGCCGACCTTGAAGGCGCCGCCCGACACGGCGCCCCCGGCCAGCACCAGCGCCACCACCGGATCTCGTTTGCGCGGCCGACTGCCGCCCTTTCGAATCAGGGTCAGACCCACGGAGCCACCCCTGGAGCCATCGAGGCCGTACAGACCTCATCGGCATTTTACGGGGGAGTTTGCAGTCCCTCCTGCGCCAGCGACCCGGGGGGAATGCCGGCTGGAGAAAGGCGCCTACCGACTGGGGTAGGGTATCGTCCGCGGCCGCGCGCGTCGAACGTCGCGAAGTCGAGGACGCGCCGACACCCGGTGGAGGCCGACGGAGCTGGATGGGCAGGCGATTGAAATCCATCGGCCGAGCGCTTCGCGTCGCGCTGTCGATCCTTCCCGCAGCGGCGCTGCTCGCGTCGGCGGCCGTCGGCGCGGAGGATGACGCCCGGAGCGACCGCGAGGGCGAGATGGCGCGCGAGGCGGAGCTCCGGCGGGTCAAGGGGGAAATCGACGCCGAGCTCAAGCGCCAGGAAGCGCTGCAGCGGTCTCGGGAGCTCGCCGAGATCGGACGCGCGCTGAACGGATCGCCGGCCGCTGGCGCGGATCTCGATCGACGCGCGGATCCGCGAATCGCCCCGAGCGCGCCGACCGACCGCGACCTCCCCGTCGCGATCTTCGACTCCGAGGAGCTCGAGATTCCAGCGGGCGCCCTCGAAAATGCCGAGCCACTGCTCGTGATCGTGCGAAGCCTCGACGCGGACCGCGACGGCAACCCCGAGCAGATCCGCTACATCGACAAGGCCACCGGCGAGATGATCCGGAAGGAGTCCGATCGCGACTACGACGGGCGCTTGGACGCCTGGCACACCTACGTGGGCGGCTCGCTGACCGAGCGCACCCTCGATACGAGCGGCGATGGACGCGCCGACACCTGGGAGACCTATCGCGGCGGTCGGATGATCGAGCGCGTCATCGACCGCAACGGCAACGGGACGCGCGACGCCTTCTACAGCTTCTCGGACGGCTCCCTCGTGGAGGAGCGCCACGACCGCAACGAAGACGGCGAAAGCGATCTGATCGTGACCTACCAGGGCCGCGTGAAGACCCGGAGCCGGGAAGACAGCAGCGGTGACGGGAAGATCGATACCTGGACGACCTACGTCGCAATCGACGGCGCGGAAGTGCCGGAGGTGATCAAGCGCGACAGCAATGGCTCCGGCAAGGTCGACATCATCGAGCGCTTCGAGATCTCGTCGGGAAAGCCGGTTCTCGCCAAACGCGAAGAGGATACGAACGGAGATGGCGTGATCGACGTGACGTCCATCTATCGCAATGGCAAGTTGCACCGACGAGAGCTGTCAGATCCGTCGCTCGTCACCGAATAGCGCCCGAGCAACGGGGGGATGGCGAGCTGGATTCAGCGCGCTCCGGGGTCCTCGACCTCGAGCTTGAGCGCCTTGCGCTGCCGCTCCCTGAACTGGCGAATCCTCTCGCGCTCGACCAGCAGCTGAAGCTCGCGGTTCTGCTTGCGGATCCCGTCGAGCTCGAGGGTGAGCTCCTGGCTGGTCCGCCCCGAAACACCGAACTCGAGATCGAATTCCGCAAAGCCCTCGGACCCATCGCTGGCCAGCGCGGTCACCCGCACGCGGTTGATCCCCTCCTTGACCGGCACGTAGCCGGAGAAGCTCCCGTCGGGCAACAGGCGCACGTCTTCGGAGATCTCGCTGGTCGTCAGATTCGAGAAGATCACGTCCTCGACGCTCGCGAACGTCACCCCCTGCAGGTAGGTGATGACGTCGCCCGGATTCTGGACGGGCGTGAAGGTTCCGAGCGTCAGGCGAGACATCTCGGTGGCGGCGACCGGGTTCTCGAGGGCGTTCGGCCCGAGCGCGTAGGTGTTGATCGCAATACCGGCCTTGCTGGCGACGCGAGCGGCGCCGAGCGCGGCCTCGGTGTCACCCGGATCCGATTCTCGCGACGATCCGAACGGGAAGGAGGGTACGCCGTCGGTGAGGAACATCAGGATCTTCGCGGCGTCCGGCCTCGGCGAGCTTCGCGCACCGTGCAGGCTGGCGAGCTCGGTCACCGCCAGGCGAATTCCGGCCGCGAAGTTGGTGCCCCCGCGCGGGCCCCGCGCGAGGATGCCCC
>JBFGGA010000046.1:0-19353 GCA_041579295.1 Myxococcota bacterium
CGGGCGGTGTGCCCCGCAGAACCGCCTGGTCTGCGAAGCGAAGATCCAAGGTCTCTGCGCCCTCGAGCTCCTCGAGCTCGGATTCGAGAAGCCGCGCGAGGCTCGCGAGGCGCGCGTCGAAGTGGTCGCGGCCCAGCACGACGCGCGGCTCGAGCCCCGGCAGCCGGATCGCGTAGCCCGTGGGATCGCCCTCCTCGGCGAGGAAGACCTCGGACGGCACCTCGAGGCCGAAAGCGGGGAAGCGATGGGCGAGCTCCGTCGCGCGCGCGAGGCGTTCGTCCTCGACGTCGCGCGCGACTGCGCCGCTCGGAACCAGGCGGGGAAGCCCCGGCTGCACGCGATCGTCCGCGGGCGCGAAGGGCATCCCGCGCTGGTTCACCGCGAAATCCAACGCGGGCCGCCCGAGCGCGACGAGCGCGCGCGGCGTGTGCTCGCGGACGCGAACGAGCAGCCGGCCCGTCGGCAGCCGCACGGCGCTCGCCTCGGCGATCCACGGGTTTTCGATCAAGCGCGCCGCGACCTCGCGCGGCTCGATCGACGCCCACTCCGCGCCGCGCGGCAGCCCGGTCGACTCCGCGATCTCGACCACGCTCAGCCGCTCGACCCCGCGCACGGAGATCGCCTCGAGGCGCAGCGCCTCGCCGGCGATCCAGGACCTCGCGGTCGCGACGAGCGGGCTGCCGAAGAGCGCGCCGATCGCCACGGACGCGGCGACCGCCGCGGCAGCCGCGATCGACACCGGCGGCCGCGGCTGCGGCCGCGGCTCGCTTCGGATCCGCTCGAGGTGCCGGCGGGCGCGCTGCTGGCGTCGCGAGATGGCCTGCTCGCGCCTGGACGGGGCGCCGTGCGCGCGCCCGATCGGCTTCCGCCGGTCCGGTCGATGGTATTCCCTCATGGCTTGCCTCCGATGATCCGGACCTCGGGGACGAGTCGAACGCGCGCCGTTCGCCAGACCGCCGCCTGGGCCTCTCGAATCAGGCCGAGCACGTCCGCGGCCGTCGCACCCCCGCGGTTCGCGATGAAGTTCGCGTGCACGGGCGAGATCTCGGCGCCGCCCAGGCGGCGCCCCTTCAGGCCCGCCGCCTCGACGAGGCGGCCCGCGAAGTCGCCCGGCGGGTTCTTGAACACCGAGCCGCAGGACGGGACGTTGAGCGGCTGGGCGCCCGCGCGAGCCGCGAGCAGGCACTCGACCTCGGCGCGAACCGAAGCGGTGTCGGCGAGCTTCACGCCGAACAGCGCGGAGAGGATCACGGAGCCGGGCGCGAGCCCGCGCAGCGCGCGATAGGTGAAGCGCAGCTCGGCGCGCGCGAGGTGGCTCAGCGTGCGCCCGGTCGGGCTGATCACCTCGATCTCGCGCACGACGTCCTTCACCTCGCGGCCGGGGACCCCCGCGTTCATCGCGATCCAACCCCCGATCGTTCCGGGGATCCCGCAGCCGAATTCGAGCCCCGAAAGGCCGCGCTCGACGCAGAAGTTCGAAAGCTGGCTGTGGGAGACACCCGCCTCCGCGCGCAGCGCGCAATCCGGGCGCTCTTCGAGGCGTCGCAGCTTGCCGAGCTGCAGCGCGACGCCCTCGAGCCGGCCGTCGAGGGCCAGCGTGTTGAATCCCCCGCCGATCACGAAGTGCGGAAGCTGGTGGGCGGCGCAGATCGCGAGGGTGCGCGCCACCTCCTCACGCGTCGCGGGGGTCGCGAGCGCGTCGACCGGGCCGCCCACGCGCAGGGACGTGCAGTGCGCGAGCGCGAAGTCGAAGCGCACGCGATCGCCGAGCGTCTCGGCGAGCGCTTCGCGCGCGGGTCGGGGGATCACGCGTGCTCCTCCCGCAGGTCGCGAATCAATCGCTCTCCGAGCGCCGAGATGTTTCCGGCTCCAAGGGTGAGGACGAGGTCGCCCGGCTCGACTTCGGCGAGCAGCCGCTCCGCGACGGCGTCGAGATCGCTCGAAAAATGCGCGCTGCGGTGTCCGTGCGCGCGGATCGCATCCACGAGCGGCGAGGATTCGACACCCGGGATCTTCTCCTCGCCGGCCGCGTAGATCTCCGTCACCACGAGGAGATCCGCGTCGTTGAAGGCGGTGGCGAAATCCTCCCAGAGGTCGCGGGTGCGCGTGTAGCGGTGCGGCTGGAACGCGACGACCACCCGGCCACGGTGCAGGGCCCTCGCCGACGCGAGCGTCGCGCGAATCTCCTCGGGGTGGTGGCCGTAGTCGTCGAAGACCGAGATGCCCGCGACCTCGCCCTTGTGCTCGAAGCGCCGCTCGATGCCGAGGAACTCCTCCATCGCCGCGGCGACGTCCGCGAACGGCACGTTGAGCTCGCGGGCGACCGCCACGGTCGCCAGCGCGTTGGACACGTTGTGGCGTCCGGGCAGGCGGATGCGGATGGCGCCGAGCGCGCGGCCGCGCTCGCGGACCGCAAACCGCATCCCCGTTCCGTCGACCTCGACCGCGTCCGCCACGAGGTCGGCCTGCGGCGCGAAGCCGTAGGTCACCTTGCGACGCGTCATCTGCGGAATGATCGCCTGCACGCCCGGATGGTCGAAGCAGAGCACGGACAATCCCCAGAAGGGAATCCGGTTGGCGAAGGCCGCGAAGGCCTGCTGCAGCGCCTCGTAGGATCCGTAGTGGTCGAGGTGCTCGGGGTCGATGTTGGTGACGACGGCGATGACCGGCGCCAGGCGCAGGAAGGAGCCGTCGCTCTCGTCCGCCTCCGCGACGAGCAGGTCGCCCGCCCCGAGCCGCGCACCCGTCGGATCGCTGCCCGACGCGAGCACGCGTCCGCCGATGATCGCCGTCGGGTCGAGGCCCACCGCGTGAAGGGTGTGGGCGATGAACGAGGTGGTCGTGGTCTTGCCGTGGCTTCCCGCGACCGCGATCCCGTTCTTGAAGCGCATCACCTCTGCGAGCATCTCCGCGCGCGGAATCACCGGGATGTTTCGCACCGCCGCTTCTCGCAGCTCCGCGTTGTTGGCGCGCACGGCCGAGGAGTAGACGACGACGTCGGCGCCGCCGATGTTCTCGGCCGCGTGTCCGATCGAAATCGGAACGCCGAGGCCGCGCAGCCGCGCGACGGTCGCGCCCGCCTGCAGGTCCGAGCCCGTCACGCGATAGCCCTGGTTGTGGAGCAGCTCGGCGAGGCCGCACATGCCGATGCCGCCGATGCCGACGAAGTGGATCTGCTGAATGCGCCGTTCCATCGCTACGCCTCCAGCCTCTTCGCGCAGGCTTCGAGGATCTGCGCGGCGGCGTCCGGGCGCGCGAGCTTGGCGGCGCTGTCGCCCATCGCGGCGAGCTGCCCGGGGTCTTCGAAGGCCTCGCGCAGCGCCGTCGCGACGCGCCCGCCGCCGAGCGGATTCTCGTCGAGCACGCGCGCGGCGCCCGCCGCGACGAGCGCCGCCGCGTTGGCGGTCTGGTGGTCGTCGGCCGCGAACGGGTAGGGGACCAGCAGCGCGGGCAGGCCCGCGAGCGCGAGCTCGGCCACGGTGAGCGCGCCCGCCCGGCACAGCGCGAGGTCGGCCCACTGGTAGCGCGCGGGCATGTCGGGCTCGAACGCGACGACCTCGGCCTTCAGGCCCGCAGCCCGGTACGCGGCCTGGGTGCGCTCCCGATCGGCCGCCCCGGCCTGGTGGAAGATCTCGATCCGCGAAGGGTCCAGCCGCTCGGCGGCTTCGATCATCGCGTTGTTGATCTGACGCGCGCCCTGGCTGCCGCCCGCGACGAGCAGTCGAAACGGAGGCTTCGCGTCGCGCCTCGCGCGCGCGCCCGCGAAGGTCGCGGTCAGCTTCTCGCGCAGCGGTACGCCGGTATCGCGCACGCGGTCCGCCGCGCCCGCTTCCGCGAAGACCGCGGTCGCGCGCTCGAACTGCACGAAGATCAGCTTCGCGAGCCGCGCCATCGCGCGGTTGGCGCGGCCCGGGATCGCGTTGGGCTCGACGATCGCGAGCGGAATCTGCCTCAGCGCGGCCGCGAGCGCGGCGGGGACCGACGCGTAGCCCCCGACGGAGATCGCGAAGTCCGCGCGGAAGTCGCCCATCGCCCGCCAGGCCGACCAGCACGCCTTTCCGGTCGCGGGAACGGTACGCAGCTGCGCGGTGAGGCTTCTTCCGTAGATCGGCTGGGCGGGGAGCGCCAGCAGGTCGAAGCCGGCCTCCGGCACGAGCCGGGTCTCGAGGCCGCGCTCGGCGCCGATCATCAGGACGTCTTCGCCGCGCTTGCGGATCTGCTCGGCCAACGCGATCGCGGGCACGACGTGGCCGCCGGTGCCGCCTCCCGCCACCACCCAGCGCCATTTTCGCGTCGTTTCCGTCACGTTCGGACGATCCTCCTGCGCGAGGCGCCGGAGATGCGCGCCTGCGCGGGGGCCGCCTCGCAGGCGCCGATCCGCAGCAGGATTCCGACCGCCAGTGAGCAGACCAGCAGCGAGTTGCCGCCGTACGAGACGAACGGCAGCGTGAAGCCCGTGGTCGGGAGCAGCCCCATCACGACCCCCGCGTTGACGGCCGCGGGAATGCCGATCAGCGACGTCATCGCGACCGCGACGAGCGCGGCGAACGGGTCGCGCGCGCGCCGCGCGATTCGCATTCCCGCCCAGACGAACGCCGCGAACGCGGCGAGCACCACCAGAACGCCGACGAGGCCGAGCTCTTCCGCGACGCCCGCGAGGATGAAATCCGTGTGGGCCTCGGGCAGGTAGTAGAGCTTCTGTCGACCGCTGCCGAGCCCGACGCCGAACAACCCCCCGCGCCCGAAGGCCACGAACGACTGCACGAGCTGGAAGCCCTCGCGGGTCGAGGTCGCCCAGGGGTCGACGAAGCCGATCCAACGCACGTGCGCGTAGGGACGGAGCGCGATGTAGGTGGCGGCGCCCGCGAACGCGATCGCCGCGGGCGGAATCAGCCAGCGCATCGAGATGCCCGCAGCGAAGAGCACCGCGCCGACCGCGGCACACAGCACGAGGGAGCTGCCGAAATCCGGCTGTAGCAGCAGCAGCGCGACCGGTGGAACGCAGAGCGCGGCCGCGCGCAACACGGGCTTCAGGCGCATGCGGCGCGAGGGCGTCGCGGTCAGCAGCGCCGCGGCGGCGAGCACGGTCGCGAGCTTCGCGATCTCCGCGGCCTGCAGCCGCGCGCCCGGCAGCTCGAGCCAGCGCCGCGCCCCGTTCACCTCGACGCCGACGAGCGCCGTCGCGGTGAGCAGCGCGATCGAAGCGCCCCAGAGCGGCAGCGCGAGGCGGCGCCAGACGCCGAGCGGAATGCGCAGCGCGACGGTGATCAGCAGCGCGCTCGCCGCGAGCGCGCCCAGCTGACGGGTGAAATGCGGCGGGATCGCGCTCGCGACGGCGAGCGGTGCCGTGAGGCTGTAGATCATCACGAGGCCGACGCCCGCCAGTATGGAGTACGCGGCGATCACGCCGCCGTCGAGCGCGCTGGCCGAAAACGCGCACTGCGGACCGCCCGCGCGCGCGGCGCTCGAGCGCGGCGAATAGCGGCGCGGTGTCCGAGCGCTCATCGCGACGCCCCGGTGCGCAGCCCGTCCACCGCCGCGCGGTATCGCTCCCCGCGCTCCTGGTAATCGCGGAACTGGTCCTGGCTCGCGCACGCGGGCGCGAGCAGCACCACGTCGCCCGACTGCGCGAGCGCAGACGCGCGCCCCACGGCCTCCTCGATCGAAGCCGCTCGGCAGACCTCGATGCGCCCCGCGAGCGCGGCCTCGAGCTTCGCTGCGCTCTCGCCGATCAGCACCGCGGCGCGCACCCGCTTGACGGCCTCGTCGGCGAGCTCGTCGAACGCGAGCGCCTTGTCTCGGCCTCCCGCGATCCAGACGAGATTCTCGGCGTGTCCCGCGAGCGAGCGGATCGCCGCGCCGGGGTTGGTGGCCTTGGAGTCGTCGACGTAGCGCACGTCGCCGATGCGCCCGACGAGCTCGCCGCGATGCGGGAGGCTTTGGAAGGACGCGAGCGCGTCCGAGGCGAGCACGGGATCGGCGCCGGCCGCGTGCACCGCGGCGAGCGCCGCGATCGCGTTCTCGCGGTTGTGGCTCCCGGTCAGCTGCAGGGTGTCGAGCGGGATGCGAATCGGCGTCGCGTCGCGCTCGCAGAGAACCACCGCACCGGCGTCCAGGAAGGCGCCCGGTGAGATCGCGGCCCGCGTGCGAAACGGAAACACGCGCGCCCGCGCACTCGGCGCGAGCGCGGCGACCGCCGGGTCGTCGAGATTGAGGACCGCCGTGTCGGTGTCGCCCTGGTTCGCGAGGATCCTCGCCTTTGCGGACGCGTAGGCGGCGAAGCTGCCGTGGCGATCGAGGTGATCCGGCGTGATGTTGAGGATCACGGCGATCTGCGGTCGGAAGCGCTCGACGCTCTCGAGCTGGAAGGACGAGACTTCGAGCACCGCAAAATCGAGCGGCTCGCCGACGAGCTCGAGCGCGGGCGTTCCGATGTTTCCCGCGGCGCGTGCGCGCGCGCCCGCGGCGCAAAGCAGCGCTTCGAGCAGGCGCGCGGTCGTCGATTTTCCGTTGGTTCCGGTCACCGCGATGATGGGCGCCTCGATGAAGCGATGGGCGAGCTCGACGTCGCCCCAGACGCGCTGCGCGCGGTCGCGGTAGCGCTCGGGCGCGATGCCGGGGCTGGGGATCACGAGGTCGAATTCGCGCGGATCGGGGAAGGGTTCGCCGACGACGCAATCCACGCGCGGGTCGAGGTCGCCGAGCTCGGCGAGCTGCGCCGCTTCGCGCTCGTCGACGGCGAGCACCCGCGCGCCCCGGGCGGCACAGAAGTTCGCCGCGCTGCGCCCAGTGGCGCCGAGCCCCAAGACCAGGATCTTCTGCGTTGCGAGTTCTTCCATCAGCGAAGCTTCAGCGTGGACAGGGCCACGAGTCCGAGGATGGCCGACACGATCCAGAAGCGGACCACGATCTTCTGCTCCGGCCAGCCGATCTTTTCGTAGTGGTGGTGGATCGGCGCCATCAAGAAGACGCGCTTGCCCGTCATCTTGAACGACGCGACCTGGATCATCACGGAGAGCGCTTCGACGACGAAGATCCCCCCGACGATGGGCAGCAGGAACTCCTGGCGGATCAGCACGGCCATCGTGCCGAGCGCGCCGCCGAGCGCGAGCGACCCCACGTCGCCCATGAAGAGCTGCGCGGGGGAGGCGTTGAACCAGAGGAATCCGAGCCCGCCTCCGATCAGCGCGCCGCAGAAGATCGCGAGGTGTCCGCTGCCGGGGACGTACTTGATGGCGAGGTAATCGGCGATTCCCAGGTGCCCCGCCGCGTAGGCGAGGATCAAGAAAGTCCCGCCCGCGATCAGCACCGGCCCGATCGCGAGGCCGTCGAGGCCGTCGGTGAGGTTCACGCCGTTGCTCGTCGCCACGATCACGAACGCCGCGAACGGCACGTAGAAGACCCCGAGATACGGCGTGAAGTTCTTGAAGAACGGCACCGCCAGGTGCGCGTCGAAATCCGGATCGGTGTAGATCGCGAGCGCGACGCCGAACGCCATCAGCGTCTGCCAGAAGAGCTTCGCGCGGGCCGAGATCCCGCCGCTGTGGCCCTGCTTCACCTTGCGGTAGTCGTCGATGAAGCCCAACAGCCCGTAGCCCGTCGTGATGCCGATGACGATCCATACGAAGCGGTTGTCGAGATTCGACCAGAGCAACACCGACACCAGCAGCGAGAGCAGGATCAGCAGCCCACCCATGGTCGGCGTGCCCTCCTTGCTCTGGTGGTCCGGTCCGACGTCGCGGATCGGTTGCCCCACGCGCAAGCGCTCGAGCGCGCGGATCAGCGGCGGCCCGACCATGAACGCGATGAACAGCGCGGTGAGCGTGGCCGCGCCCGTCCGGAAGGTGATGTAGCGGAAGACGTTGAAAGCGCTGATCTCGGAGGCGAACGGGTAGAGCAGGTGGTATAGCATTCAGTTCGCCCTCTCGGGGGCGATCGCCTCGACGACGCGCTCCATGCGCATGGCCCGCGACCCCTTCACCAGCACCGTGTCGCCTGCTGCGAGGAACTCGCGCGCGCGCGCGCCGGCGTCCGCGTGATCGCCCGCGGCCACGGCGCGGGCCGGATCCATACCCGCGTCGATCGCACCCGCGGTCACGGTCTTGGCGCGCGCGCCGAGCGCGATCAGCAGGTCGATTCCGAGCGACGCCGCCAATCGGCCGACCTCCGCGTGGGCGGCCTCGGCGGTCTCGCCGAGCTCGCCCATGTCGCCGACGACGGCCACGGCGCGCCGTGCGCCCTTGCGCTCGGCGAGCAGGTGCAGCGCGGCCTCCATCGACTGCGGGTTCGCGTTGTAGGTGTCGTCGATCAGCGTGATGCCGTCGCGCAGCTCTCGCCGCTCCAGGCGCCCCTGGATTCCCCGGTAGTCGGCGAGACCCTTCGCGATGTCCGCGATCGACGCGCCCGCGGCCAGCGCTGCGGCCGCCGCGGCGAGCGCGTTGTGTACCGTCGTCGGCCCGAGCCCCTTCACCTCGATGGTGCCCCGGCCGCGCGGCGTCTCGAGCTCGAACCGGTAGCCGCGATCGTCGCTCCACTCGATGTCGCCGCCGCGCACGTCCGCGTCGATCGCGGTCCCGAAGCTGATCACGCTCGCGCGCGTGCGCCCGCGCTGTGCGAGCGCGAGCGGGTCGTCGGCGTTGAGCACCGCGGTGCCCTCCGCGGGGAGGTGCTCGATCAGATCCCCCTTCTCGCGGGCGATCTCCTCCCGGCTGCCGAGGAATTCGATGTGCGCGGTGCCGATGTTGGTGATCACGCCCACGGTCGGCTTCGCGATCTCGACGAGCCGCGCGATCTCGCCGCGCTGGTTCATGCCGAGCTCCACGACGAGCGCCCGATCGGCCTCGCCTCGGCCGAGCAGCGTGAGGGGAAGTCCGTACTGGTTGTTGAGGTTTCCGGGCGTCCGATGGCAGGGTGCGGCGACGGACAGGATCGCCGCGCACATCTCCTTGGTGGTGGTCTTGCCGTTGCTGCCGGTGATCGCGACGACCGGCCCGTCGAATTGCGAGCGATGGCCCGCGGCGAGCGCGCCGAGCGCGCGCGTGGTGTCTCCGACGGCGACGGCCGGAACCGCGAGCGGCGCCGGCAGGGGGCGCCCGCGCTCGACGATCAGCGCGGCCGCGCCGCGAGCGATTGCCTCCGTGAGGAAGTCGTGTCCATCGTGGTTCGGGCCCGCGATCGCGTGGAAGAGCTCGCCCCGCGCGACGGCGCGCGAGTCGATCGACACGCCGCAGAGCGCCACCGTTTCGCCGCCGCCGACCAGCGAACCCCCGGTCCAGCGCACCACATCCCCGACGCTGAAGGCGGCGGTCATCGCGAGCCCTTTTCGAGTAGCGCTTCGCGCGCCCGTTCGCGGTCGTCGAAGTGCAGGCGATCGGAGCCGACGATCTGGTAGTCCTCGTGGCCCTTGCCGGCGATCACGACCATGTCGCCTGTTCGCGCGATCCCGATGGCGGCTTCGATCGCGCGCCCCCGGTCCGGAAGCATCGCGTACGAGCGCTCGGTGGCATCGAGCGCGTCGAGGTCGACGCGCTGCAAGCTCGCGAGGCCCGCCTCCACGTCTTCGAGGATTCGCAGCGGATCTTCGGAGCGCGGGTTGTCGCTGGTGGCGACGACCCGGTCGCTCCAGCGCGCGACGGCCTGCGCCATCAGCGGGCGCTTGCCGCGGTCGCGATCGCCGCCGCAGCCGAAGACCGCGATCAGCCTTTCCTTGGCGAGCGGTCGCAGCGTCGCGAGCAGCTTCTCGACCGCGTCGGGCGTGTGCGCGTAGTCGACGACGATCGTCGGCTCTGCGCCGCGCGACGTCTGCACGCGCTCGACGCGCCCCGGAACCTGCGGGCAGTGTTCGATGCCCTCCGCGATGACCGCTGGCTCGATGTCCAGGGCGACCGCGATGCCGCACGCGACCAGCGCGTTTTCGAGGTTGAAGTCGCCGACGAGCGGGATGCGCAGATCCAGCGCGCCGCCGGGCAGCGCGATCCGCGCGTCGCTGCCCTCCAATCCGACCCGGGCCCGTTCGAGGCGGACCTCCGCATCGCTCCCGCGCTCGCGCGAGACGCGGATCAGCCTGGCGCCCGCGCGCTGCGCGGCGCGGATGAACGCGCCCGCGCTCGCGTCGTCGACGTTGATCACGGCCGACCCGTCGGCGCGCAGATACGTGTCGAACAGGCGGAGCTTCGCGGCCCGGTAGGCCTCCATCGAAGCGTGGAAGTCGAGGTGGTCCTGGCTCACGTTGGTGAGCGCCGCGATCGCGAACTCGCAGCCGCCGACGCGGTCGAGCGCGAGGCCGTGCGAGGAGGCCTCCATCACCGCGCACTCCACGCCGCGATCCCGCATCGCTCGCAGGCTGCGCTGGATCTCGTAGCTCTCGGGCGTCGTGTTGACGGCACGTTCCGTCTGCCCGGCGTAGCGAATGTCCAGCGTTCCGATCACGCCGACCGCAATGCCCGCGCGCTGCGCGATCGACTCGACGAGGCAGGCCGTGCTCGTCTTGCCGTTGGTGCCCGTGACGCCGATCAGCGTCAGCTCGGCCGACGGGTTGCCGAAGAACCGCGCCGAGATCGGGGCGAGCGCCCGGCGACTGTCTCGCACGATCAACAGGGGGCGCTCGGCGATTTCGGGGCTGCCGGGGGCCGACTCGACGACCGCCGCCACCGCGCCGCGCTCGAACGCCGATGCCAGGTAGTCGTGGCCATCGGCCGATCCGCCGCGCAGTGCAAAGAAGAGATCGCCCGCAGCGACGCGCCGGGAATCGTAGGCGATCCCACGCACTTCGATCCGACGCGCAGCGGCGTCGGGCGCGCGGTCGTCCACTCGCAGCTCGCGGGGCAGCGCGTCCAACAGCGCGGGCAGGCGCATCAGATCCCCTCCCCGTCGCTCGCCAGCTGCTGGGGCTCGAAGTGGATCGTCACCGGGCCGCTGCTGAGCGCGTAGATCGTTCCCGGCGGCGGCTGCTGGGTGACCGCGCGCCCCTTGCCCGAGTACTCCACGGGGATGCGTCCCGCCGTCATCTGCCTGACCTCGTCCACCGTTCGACCTCGGAAGTCGGGCATCAACACGCGATCTCCGAGGCTCGCCAGCCGCTCCACGGAGGCCGGCCGCGCCGCGCTCGCCGTCGACACGCGCGCAACGCTCGCTGCCGCGCGCTCGCCCGACGGACGCGCGGCGCGCGGCTGCGCTCGAGGCGCGGGCTGCGTCGGCGCTGCAGAGACGGGGGGAAGCGGTTCGTTTCGCGCGATGGCCAGCGTCGGGCCCGGTTGTGCGCGACGTCGCGCGGGCTCGGTGAAGATGCCGTACCGCGTGAGCTGTGCCGCCGCCACTCGTGCAAACAGCGGCGCTGCAGTGGTGCCTCCAGTATGCGCGGGCCGCTTCGCTTCGTCCACCCGCACCACGATCACGAGCTTGGGCGCGTCGACGGGAACCACGCCGAGGAACCACGCCTCGTAGCGATCCGTCGCGAAGGTCTGCGTTTCGCTGTCGTACTTCTGCGGTGTGCCCGTCTTCCCGCCGACGCGGACTTCCGCGAGCCCTGCGAGGCTCCCGGTTCCCTGCGGCGAAACGACGCCCTCGAGCATCCCGAGCATCGCGGCGGCGGTCTCTTCCCGGACGACGCGGTGTCCCGGCGCCGGACGACTCGAGTGCCACGTGCCGCCCGGAGCCCGACGCGCGGAGACGAGTCGCGGCTGCACCCAGATTCCGCCGTTCGCGAGCGCCGAGGTCGCCGCCGCGAGCTGGATCGGCGTCACGCTGATGCCCTGGCCGTAGGCGATCGTCGCGTGGTCGACGGGCATCCACTTCTTCCAGGGCCGCAGCAGACCCGCGGACTCGCCCGGAAAGTGGCTGCCGGTGACGCCGCCGAACCCGAAGCGGCGCAGCGCCCGGTAGTGGGCGGCCGGCCCGAGCTGGTAGGCGATCTTCACGGCGCCGATGTTGCTCGAGACGCGGAGGATCTCCGCGGGCGTGAGCTCGCCGTTCGGGTGGTGATCGCGGATGACCTTGCCCGGCACCTGAAACGAGCCGTCTTCGCAATCGAAGACGTCGTCGGGTGCGATGGCGCCCTCCTCGAGCGCCGCCGCGATCAGGAAGGTCTTCAGCGTCGAGCCCGGATCGATCGCATCCTCGAACGCTCGCGAGCGGGTCGACGCGAAGTCGAGCTTCCGGAACTCGTTGGGGTCGAAGCTCGGGTTCTCGGCCAGCGCGAGGATGTCGCCCGTCCACGGGTCCATCGCGACGACGATGCCGCCGCGCGCGCCCGAGGCGGCGACCGTCTCCCGAAGCGCCTCTTCGACCTGCGCCTGGAGCGTCGCGTCGATGGTGAGTGCGACGTCTCCTCCAGTGGTGCTCCACTGCGAATCTCCGCCGATCCAGAGCTTGCGACCGCGTGCGTCGCGTTCGACGGGAATGCGGCGCGCGAGTCCGCGCAGCCAGCCGTCCTCCTGCTCCTCGATGCCGCGCACTCCCACGCCGTCGATGTTCGCAAAGCCCACCAGCTGGGCGCCGAGTTCGCGATGCGGGTAGATGCGTCGCGGCTCATCGATCACGCCGACGCCGGCCAGCCCGAGCTCGCGAACCCGCTCGGCGCGCTCGGGCGTGACCCAGCGCTTGAGAAAGAAGAAGGATTGTCGGTCGCGCATCCGCTCGGCCAGCGCGTCTCGCTTCCGACCCAGGATCGGCGCCAGCTTCTCGGCCGCGAGTTCGACGTCGTCGATCGAAGACGGAATCGCGTAGATGGACGGAGAGTCGACCGAGAGCGCGAGCTCCGCGCCGGACGCATCGACGATGGCGCCGCGCCCGGGCGGGAGCTCGAGCACGCGCCGAGTCTGGTTTTCTCCGCGTTCGAAGCCGCGCTCGTCCACGCTGAGGTGGGCGGCCCGAAGGCCCAGAACGGCGAATGGAATGAGGAAGCATGCGCGCGCGATCCCGATCCTTCGGAGAGAGATCTGCACGCGCGCCGATCTCATGGGCGCGGCCCGTCGCCCGGCGGCGCGAGTGCAATCACGCGATCGGGTCGGGAGAGCCCCATCTCGCCGGCCAGCTCCGCAAGGCGTGCCGGGTCGCGCAGCTCGCGGACCTGGGCGGTGAGGATCCTCTTCTCCTCTTCGAGCGCCTGCAGGCGCTCCACCGCGCGGTAGCGCTTGTAGCCCTGGCCGATCAGCTCGACCCGGACGTGCGCGATCGCGAGCGCGGCGAATACCAGGCCGACGACGATGCCCGGAATCAACCAGACGGGCTTGCGCGGGTGGGGCGGGTCGTCCGCAAGGTCGCGGCCGACCCAGCTTCCCGCGTCGCCCCGGCGGCGCGCGGCGCGGCGCGCGCGCGACCTCGCGGTCGCCGCCGGCCGCAAGCGACGCAGCCACCCCGCCATGGCCGCGCGCAGCCGCTTCACGAGGCCTCCGCGACGCGCTCGGCGACCCGCAGCCTCGCGGAGCGCGCGCGCGGGTTCGCGCGCAGCTCGGCCTCGCCCGCCGAGATCGGGCGCCGCGCGACGAGCCGCAACCGCACCTTCCCGCCGCAGACGCAGACCGGCGTGCGCGGCGGGCACGTGCAGCCGCGCGCGGCGTCGCGCAGCCGATTCTTGACCACTCGGTCTTCGCCCGAGTGGTAGGAGACGACCGCCAGGCGGCCGCCGGTCCGCAGGCTCGCGATCGCGGCCTCGAGACCATCCGAGAGCGCGCGAAGCTCGTCGTTGACGGCGATCCGGAGCGCCTGGAAGACGAGGGTGGCCGGATCGTGGCGGCGACCGCCCCCGATGCGCGCCTCCGCGATCACCGCGCGAAGGTCGGCGGCCGTCCTCAGCGGCGCGCGCTGGCGGGCTTCGACGATCAGGCGGGCGAGCTTTCGCGCGCCCGGCAGGTCCGCGTGTTCCGAGAACCAGCGCTCGAGCTGCTCGGGGCCCACGCGGCGCAGCAGATCCGCGGCGGTCGTTCCCGAGCGCTGGTCCATGCGCATGTCGAGTGGTGTCTCGGCCGCGGTGTCGGCCGCGAAGCGAAAGCCCCGCTCCGGGGAATCGAGCTGGTGTGAAGACACGCCGAGATCGAGCAGGACGGCGTCGACGCGGGGAACGTCGATGTGCGCGAGTACCGCTTCTAGATTGCGAAAAGATTCCTGGACGAGCGTGACCCGATCTCCAAAGCCTCCGAGTCGCTGTTGCGACTCGCGAATCGCTTCACCGTCGAGATCCAGGCCGATCAGGCGCCCATCCGGCGCCGTTCGCTCGAGGATCGCCTCCGCATGTCCGCCGCCACCCACCGTACCATCTACCACGGTTGCACCAGGCTGCAGTTCCAGGGCGGCCAGACACTCCTCCAGGAGCGCGGGCCGGTGAGAAAACTCGTCTTGATTCGGTGTGGATGACACTCGAGCTACACAGCCGGCAGGTGGCCGGGCGGGAGAGGGGGTGTGCCCCGGAATATCGATTCCGCGTGAACGCTCCGTCCCCCCCAATTGACTTCGCGCGCACGACTAGAAGATATCCCGGGGACACTACCCCAACCTCTCAATTGAAGGAGTCGAACTCCTTCCTACCCCCCACCGACACAATCCTCACCGATCCAGACCCGCGACCACCGACGCGATGCGCTGGAAGTCCTCCTGGGTCTTGGTTTGATTCTCATCGAACCGTGACTTGTTCCAGATCTCGATGCGCGCTCCGACGCCCGCGATCGTGACTTCGCGTCCGAGCCCCGCCCACTTGCGCAGATGCGCGGGCAACAGCGAGCGGCCCTGGTTGTCGATCGGGCACTCGCTGGCGCCGGATACCATGAAGCGCATGTAGTCCTGGACGTCGAGATTCTCGGGTGGCAGCCCCGCGAGGCGGGACTCGAAGTCACACCAATCCTCGTAGCGGTACAGCCACAAGCAGGTGCCGGAGCCGGTCACGCCGTTGGTCACGATCGGCGCCTGCTCGCCGCTGCCCTGTAGCTCCAATCGAAACCCCGACGGTATGCTCACGCGACCCTTCGCATCGATCGTGTGGTAGAATCGGCCTCTAAACATCGGCGGGAACCCGATTGGCGGTTTGAGTCACGAATTCCCACCATTCCCCACTTCATCCCACCGGGCAAGCTATTAACTCAGCCATCCTTTAGGCGCAAGTTTTCGCGAATTTGCCTTCAGAAAAGGGATTTCGTACAAGATGTCGTGGTCCAGCAGCCGATTGACTACAAGATGGGCGCCGTTTTTCGCCTCAAAACCGCGTTTTCAACGGATTTTTTTCGCAAAAAAAATTACAGCCGGTGGATCCGCGCGATCTCTGCGATGCGGGGTTCGAGCGCGCGGCTGGGCGCGGCCGTCCCACTTCGCTCCACTTTCGGGATTTCTTCGCCCGCGACCGCGTCGAGCACGGCGTGCACGCCGTCGGTGAGCCCGGAGGTCGCGTAGCCGCCCTCGAGCACGAACAGGATGCGGCCGCCGCAGAGTTCTTCGGCGAGTGCGCGCGCGATCGCGGCCATGTCGCGGTAGCCCTCGCGCGTCACGTTCATGCCCGCGAGCGGATCGTCGCGATGCGCGTCGAAGCCGCACGAGATCAGCATCACCTCGGGTCGAAACGCGCGCGCGGCGGGCGCGATCAGGCGCTCCATCACGGTCACGTACTCGGCGTCGCCGCAGCCGGCCGGAAGCGGAACGTTGAGCGTGAATCCCTCGCCCGGGCCGACGCCGATCTCACCGACGGCGCCCGTGCCAGGGTAGAAGGGAAACTGGTGGATCGAGGCATACAGCACCGACGGGTCGCTCTCGAAGAAGTGCTGCGTGCCGTTGCCGTGGTGGACGTCCCAGTCGAGGATCAGGATCCGATCGACGGAATGCTCGCTCTGGAGCGCGCGCGCCGCGATCGCGACGTTGTTGAACAGGCAGAAGCCCATCGCGCGATCGCCCTCGGCGTGGTGGCCCGGCGGCCGCACCGCCGCGAGGCCGCTCGCGAGCTCGCCGCGCGCCACGCGCAGCGCGAGCTCCGTCGCGCCTCCCGCGGCCAGCAGCGCCACCTCGAAGCTCTCGGCGCAGACGTAGGTGTCGGGATCGAGCTGCGCGGGCGCGCGCCGGCTGGCGTCCTCGATCCGCTCGAAGTGAGCGCGGCTGTGGACGCGGAGAATCTCGTCGGGCGTCGCGGCGCGCGGTGAAAACCGGCTCAGCGCCTCGCTGCGGGCGTCGACCGCGGCGCCGACGGCGGAGATTCGCTCGGGGCGCTCCGGATGGCCGGCTGGGCCGCGGTGGTCGAGGAAGCGCCGGTCTTCGACGACTGCGGTCTTCCGCTTGGCGAGCATCGCGCGGCATGGTATCTGAGGGTCGAGAACGCAGCGAGGCGCGCCTCGGCGGGCCCGCTGCGCAACGCTTCGAGGGCCGTTGAACTCACCTGGCGTCATCGCGATCACCGGGCTCGGCACCTTTCTCGGGCGCGCGCTCGTCGCGCGCCTGCTGCAGCACTCGTCCAACCTTCGCATCGTCGGACTGGATCTGCGCCGACCATTTCGGCTCGACCCGCTCGTGCGCTTCCACAGCGTCGATCTGACCGAGCCCACCGCCAACATCCGCGTCGCCGAGGTGCTCGCGGAGGAGCGCGCGGAGGCCGTCGTCCACACCGCCTTCCGATCCGAGCCGACGGCGGACGTCGAGATGGATCACGAGCTCGAGACGATCGGAAGCCTACACGTGATGCACGCCTGCGCGGCCGCCAAGGTCAAGCGGCTGGTCGTGACGTCGAGCACGATGCTCTACGGGCCCTGGCCCGACAACCCGAACTTCCTGACCGAACGGCATCCGTTGCGCGGGCATCCGGGCTCGCACTCGGTGGCGAATCGGATCCAGGTCGAGTCGCTACTCGCGGAGTGGCGCGCGCGCAATCCCGACACCGAGGTGACCGTGCTGCGCAACTGTTGGATCTTCGGGCCCACCTACTGGGACCACGTGGCGCGTTACTTCTCGCGCCCCCTCGTTCCCAAGCTGGTGGGCTACGACCCGCTGATGCAGTTCGTGCACGAGGAGGATTGCATCCACGCGCTGCTGAGCGCGACGCTCCGCAAACACCCCGGTGTGTTCAACGTCGTGGGGCGCGGCGTGCTGCCCCTCTCGACCGTTCTTCGGATCGCGGGCAAGCGCATCCTCCCGATGCCGCCGCCGATCCTCTACCGGATGGCCTACTACCCGTCGCAGGGCCAGACGGGAGATCCGCCGGAGGGCTTCTACGACTACTTGCGCTACCTCTGGGTGGCCGACGGGCAGCGGGGTTGGGACGCCTTCGGCGAGCCGGTCTACACCACCCGCGAGGCCTGGCTCTCGTTCGTCTCCACGCGGCGCATGAGGCGTTACCGATGAGCGGGTTGCCGGAGTCATCGTCGAAGGGGAGGACGCCGTGAGCGGCCCGATCGATCTCGACGCGCCGGGGGGCGCAGAGCGCCCCGACGAGCTGAGCGCCGAGCTCAGAGAAGCGCTCGACGGGCTTCGCGCCGAGATTCGCACTCGATTCCCGGTGCGCGAACCGCGGGCGAGCTTCGAGCGGATCGACTGGATGGCCCTCTTCCAGCAGCTGCAGCGACGCCTCAGCACGCTCGGCATGAGCGAGCGCTCCGGAGAGGTCGACGAATTCGGCATGGACGAGATCGTGTTGCGCCGCGCGCGCCCGCTGCTCGATCTGCTCTACGAGCACTACTGGCGGATCGAGCTCCACGGGATCGATCGGATTCCCGAATCCGGCCCGATGCTGCTCGTCGCCAATCGGTCGGGGCTCCTGCCCTACGACGGTCTGATGGTCTCCCACGCGATCTGGCGCACGCGCCCGGAGCTGCGGCCGCGCTTCATGGTCGCCGACTGGCTGATCACGCTTCCATTCGTGCAGCCCTACCTCGCGCGGCTCGGCGGCGTGCGCGCGTGCCGGGAGAACGCGGAGCGGTTGATCCGCACCGGAGAGGCCGTGCTGGTCTTTCCCGAGGGCGTGAAGGGCGCGACCAAGGTCTTTCGCGAGCGCTATCGGCTCAAGCGCTTCGGTCGAGGCGGCGTGGTGCGCGTGGCCCTCGAGACGCGCGTTCCGATCATCCCGATCGGCATCGTCGGCGCCGAGGAAGCGCACCCGATCTTGTTCCGGTGGGACTCCCCGGCGCGGGTGATGGGCCTGCCGTTCCTCCCGGTGACCCCGACCTTCCCGCTGTTCGGTCCGCTCGGGCTCCTCCCGCTGCCCACCAAGTGGATCATCCGCATCGGCGAGCCGATCTCGATCGACCACCTGGCACCCGACGCCGCGCGCGACGAATTGTTGATCTCGAGGATGAACGAGGAGCTCCGCTCGGAGGTCCAGATCCTGATCGACACCGGGTTGAGCGACCGCGGCTCGGTCTGGGACTGACCCGGCCTTCGGGCGTCAGCCGAGCTCGCCGCCCGCCTCGTCGCCGGCTCCGCCGCCGCGCCCATCGCGCGCCGCGCTCCGCTCGGCTTCGGCGTGTTGCAGCGCCTCGACGGCCTCGGCCACACGCCGCAGGTTCGCGTTGAGCGCCTCGATGTCTCCGCGGCGCGGCAGGTCGAGCACCTTGAAGACGCGCTCCATCGCACCCTGCACGACGCGGTCGAAGTCCGGCGTGGCAACCGCGATCCACTCGCTGAGCTTGCTCGCGTCCTGCTCGCGATTCTTGATGATCCGCCGCAGGTTGCTCTGGAGCTCGCCGATCCCCTCGCTGGCGTCGCCGACGCCTCGACGCAGCGCGCCGTAGAGCGCATCGCCGCCGCGCGAGATCAGCTCGGAGAGCAGGGTGCGCGACGCGGCGCTGTTGGAGCGCTCGTGATCCACGAGGATCTGCGAGAGTGCGACGTGGGTGATGTCTTCGCCGGTTTCGTTGTCGATGACGCGAACGTCTTCGCCCGTCTCGATCAACTCGGCGATACCCTTGAGCGTGATGTAACGGCTGGTCTGGGTGTTGTAGAGCTTTCGGTTCGCGTAGCGCTTGATCAACACGCTCATCGCGGCTACCTCGCATCGCGGCGCCGTCACCCGGGCTCCGTATTTCGGCCGCCTACCTTAGCCCAGATTGCCGTCGCGGGGTCGCCGCTCAGCCTTCGATGGTCACGCGTTGCACGCGCGGCGGCCTTCGGCGCGCGGAGCTCGAGCTCCCCTTCTTGCGCGCGGCGCGTCCCGATGGCTCGCCGCTCCCGCCGGCGTCCGGTTCGCGGCGGATCCCGAACTCCCAGAGCAGTTCGCGCAGTCCGAGGAACGCGCGCCAGACGGCGCGCGCTTCGGGATCGCTGTCGGCGCGCGCCTCCCAACGCGCGATCTCGGCGTCGAGCGCGTCGGCGATCGAGCCGAGCAGGGCGGTGGCTTCGCCCGTCGTCGCGCTCTCGTCGAGCGCCGCGCGCAGGCCCTCGAGCACGCGCGCGATC
>JBFGGA010000047.1:0-19286 GCA_041579295.1 Myxococcota bacterium
GCGGGGAGGTCGCGGTAGTGGGGGACGTAGCGGCGCGCCCACTCCACGCGCGCGCGCAGCCGGTCCCGCTGGATCTCGTAGAGGCGCTCGATCGGCGCGGCGGCCGTGCTGTTGAGCTCATCGAGCCGACGCCGGAAGTAGGGCGTGTAGCGAAAGCGGTGGATCTGATAGCCCCAGATGCTCAGGCCCAGGTTCTGGAGCGGGATCGGCGTGCAGCGCAGGGCGGCTCTCTGGAGGAAATTCACGGCTGCGCTCGACTCGTAGGCATCGACGGCTAGCGATCGCTTCGATCCGGATCGTCCAACCACTGCATGGTGGGCTCGATCCACTGGCGAATGGTATCGAGTTCCTCTCGCGTGGCGATCGCTCTGCGCGCACCCGTCAGCGTCGGATCGAAGTTCTTCTCGAAGTACTCCCAGACGGCCGGATCGTGCTCGAGCTCGCAGAAGTCCTGGACCTCGCGGACGAGGTCGCCGCACATGTCCTCGAGCCGACACTCGAAATACCGCGTCGAGGGCAGCGAGCGCCCGAACTGGCGGGCCGATTCGACGCACAGGCGCCACTGCAGGCAGCAGGCGGGCAGGATGCCGAGCTCTCGCACGATCTGCTCGATGCCCGGCAGGCGAGGCCCCCAGACGCGAACCCCGGCCATCGAGCCCGGGAAGACGCGCTTGGCGAATTCCACCGCGTAGTGCGGTATCTGGCGCGGGCTGATCTCCTTCAATCGCGCAAAGAGCTTGTCGCTGCGGACGCCGCCGGAGAACTGCCGCCAGAATTGGAGGATCGAGAGGACCGAATCCTCCCCGTTGCGGATGACGTGCACGAAGCGGCAGTCCGGGAGCACGCGCTCGACGAACGGCATGCGCAGCGAATTGGAGGGCGTCTTCTCGAGCAGCCGTTCGCGTCCGGCGCTGCGCACCGCGTCCGCGAAGCGCTTGCGGATGTGCGCGACGACGTCCTCGCGCGCGTCCTCGACCTGGAGCATGTCGGATTCCCGGTCGTTCCCCCAGCGCCAGGTCAGCCGCGGCTCGAGCAGGTACGCGAGCTTTCCGTGATGCCGGAAGATCTCCCCGAGCACCGTGGTTCCCGAACGCGGCGCGCCGACGATCACGATCGGCTTTTCCAGTAGTTGATCGTCCGTCCGGGTCATCGTCGCATTTCGGATCGATCGGGCCCGGTCCCGCGGGCCGTCGAGCGCGGAAATTCCGAAACTGAGCGGCGCATCGCCTCGTGGCCCTTCATCGCCTCGCTCGTCGTCTGCGCAATCGTTATCGGGTCAGAACCAGCAACGAGAATCCACCGAACAGGCGCGCCGAGAGCGGGACGCTCACGCTGGCCACGAGCCGGCGCGGCGCGTTTGCGAGCGCGGTCTTGAGTCTCCGTCGCTGCCCGTAGAGATCGATCGCGCCGCTCGTGAATTCATGGTCGATGATTTCGTGCCCCGTGTCCTCGAGCGTCGCGAGCGCGGATTCTGCGGTGAAGTAGTGCAGGTGGCCGACGGTCCTGCGGGGTACGAGGAGCGTTCTGCGCAGGATCGACGAGACGTTCACGCCCAGCGGGATGTGAAAGACCTTGTAGGTGGCCTTTTCCCTGCAGCGCTCCACGAATCCCATGTAATCGCGAACGTGCTCGAAGACGTCGATCATCAGGAGAATGTCGTAGTGCGTGTCGTTGTCTTCGGCGAGCGCATCCCCGAGGAAGTACCGGATTCGGGGATGTTCGTTCTCCGTTGCCATTGCGATCGCCTGCGGGGAGATGTCGTAGCCGTCGAACGAGCACTTCTCGTCTTCGTAGATGGAGGCGAGGGCGTTCAGGATCGCGCCCGCTCCACACCCCACCTCCATGACGCTCTGAAACGACAGCTGGTTGCGATCGATGATTCCCGCGATGTGCCGGGCCTTCCAGGCCGAGTCCTCCGCGCCCCAGGTCGGATTGTGCTTCAGGTACTCGCCGTTGCAGTAGATGGAAGCCATCGGTCGGACCTCTGCGCGATCGGGTCTCGGAGCCCCTCCGGGCTCTATCGGCGGGCCGTTCCTGCGCCTGAATGCGCTCGCAGCGGGCGCGCAACTTTTCTTTTCAACTAGCTGAAATATAATCAAAAATGGAATCAGGCCCCGATCTCGGCCCGAGCCGCTCTCCGCGCGGCCGCTCAGCCGCCGAGGCAGCCGTCCAACGCCGCGAGGTGCTGCTCCGCGCAGCGCTCCCAGCCAAAGCGCTTCACCCGCTCGAATCCCCGCGCGCGGAGCGCCTCGCGCAGCGCGTCGTCGCTGCACAGCTCGTGCAGCTTGCGCGCGATCTCGGTCGGGTCGCGGGGATCGCAGTAGAGCGCGGCGTCGGCGCAGATCTCGGGAAGGCAGCTCGCGTCGGAGGCGAGCACCGGCAGTCCGTGGCTCATCGCTTCGAGCGGGGTCAGCCCGAAGCTCTCGAGAAGGGTGGTGGTGACGTAGACCCTCGCGCTGCGGTAGAGGTCGGCGACCCGCTCCCTCGAGACGGCGCCCAGGAAGTGGACGATCTCTCCGAGCTGCCTGCGCTCGACGGAGTCGATCAACGCGCGGTGGTGGGCTGCGCTCACCGGGCCTCCCGCGACGACGAGCGCGAGCGCATCGCCGTGGGTTCGCCGGTAGACGTCCATTGCGTCGATCAGGGCTTCGTAATTCTTGTGGTAGTACGAGTGGCCGACGGCCAGCGCGAAGGGGCGATCGAATTCGCGGGCGCCGCCGTCCGCCGCCGGGGCCGGATCCAGCGAGATGCCGTGGTAGATCACCCGATGCGGGATCTGCTGCATCGGCCAGCGCGTGCCGCACTCGCGCACGCCGTCTTCGCTCAAGAAGACGTTGAGCCGCGCCTTCTTCATCGAGAGGTACTGCGCCCGACGCTGCGCGACGATCTGCGCTCGAACGAGCGCGGAGCGCCTGACCTTCGTTCGCGCGTAGATGTTCGGGTTCTGCCAGACGCAGACCTGCGGGATGCCGCTCGTAAAGAGCGCGAAGCCGCCCAGGCCGAGCAGGACGTCGGCCTTCGCGCGCTCGAGCAGGCCCGGGAGCTTCCACTGCTCCCACGCCACGCGCAGCGGCAGCGATCGGGGGGTGGGGCGAAGCGCGACCTCGACGTTGTCCGGATAGGGGCCGTCGGCGACCTCCCGGTTCGAACACAGCAGTGTGAACGCGGCGCTCGGTCGTTGCGCGGCGAGCGCCGCGGTGAGGTTCCGGGCCACCGCCGCGCCGCCGCCGAGCGTCTGGCTCAGCGCGTTCACGAAGATCGATCGCGCGCTTGCAGCCATCAGAACAGATAACCGAGGGCTTCGAGGCTCTCGCGCTCCCGGGCGGAGAGGCTCGGCGGATCCGGCGGGGGGCGCTCGACGTCGCCCGGCCCGTCCCAATCGCGCAGCGACGCGAGCAGCGCGCGCGCGACTTCGGGGTGGTCGGAGATCGCGTTTTCCGATGGTTCGTCTCGGCCCTCGCGGAAGAGCTCCAACATCGGGGACGGCTGGCGCGTTTCGATCAGCCGCCAATCTCGCGTGCGGATGCTCACGACGTCGATCGGCAGGATCGAGCTCCGCGCCACGGAGACCGCGAAGCCCGCGGCACCCGCCGCCGCTTGGAGCGGCAGCGGCGCAGCCAGCTCATCCTCGTAGTCGACGCCGATTGCGGCGAGCAGCGTCGACGCGATCGAGACCGTGCTCACGACCTCGGGCGCGCGCCGCGCGCGAATCTTCGCGGCGTCCGGCGCGCGGATCGCGAGTGGGACCCGAACGCTCGCGTCAAAGAGGTAGCGGCTGTGGCCGAAGAACTCCCGGGTTTCGCCTCCGGGTTCGATCACCGCGCGGCCGAGCTCCTCGCCGTGATCCGCCGCGAAGACGATCCAGGCTTCGCGGTAGCGGCCGAGCCGCTCGAGCGCGCCGAAGAGCCGACGGATCTGGTCGTCCGCAAAGCGGATCTCGGCGTCGTAACGCCGGATGAGCTCGGCCTTCCGCGTCGCGTCCCGGGCGGCGGGGATCTCGCGCAAGAAGCGCTCGGGCGGGTCGTAGGGGGCGTGCGGGAAGGGCCAGTAGAAGTGCGCGAAGAGCGCCCGGTCGGCCGGGAACTCCGAGAGCCGGTGTCGGGCGGAGAGCGTGGTCGCGGAGGTCGCCCAGTTCGCGCGCCGCGACAGCGCCGACAGCAGTGCGTAGTAGAGCGTGCGCACGCCCTCCGCGGGGCTCGGCAGCGGCGTCGCCGCGGTGACGCCGCGCTGCACGACGAATTCGAAGCCCTGGCCGAGATTCGGAAAGGTGCCCGGAAACGAGCCATCGAGCAGCGCCGCGGTCAGATAGCCCCGCTCGCGCAGTCGCTCCGCGAGCGTGCGAAAGGACGAGGCGACCTTCCGGTAGTTCGAATAGACGCCGTGCTGTTTCGGCCACAGGCCGGTCATGATCGACGCGTACGAGGGCATCGTCGACGGAGCGGGGGCGATCGCGCGCTCGAAGACGACGGATTCGCCGCAGAAGCGGTCGATCGCGGGGCTGGTCGGCGGCCCGTAGCCGTAGCAGCCGAGGTGGTCCGCTCTGAGCGTATCGACGGTGAACAGGAAGATGTCGGCGCCGGCCGCGCGCGAAGCCCGCCCGAAATCCGGCACCATCAGCAGCGCGCAGCCGAGCGCCGCTAGCGCGACCGGCGCGACTTCGGCGGCGCGCCGTGCGCTCGAGGCGTCGCGGCGGCGGAGCGCGCGCAGCGCGAAGACGGCCGCGGGAATCAGGACTGCGGCTGCCAGCAGCGCGGCGCCGGCGCGCATCGACAGCGGATCGGTGGTGAGTCGAACGATCGCGGGGTCCGGCCCCGCGCCGGTGAACACGAAGCTCAGCCACGCGCACGAGGCGAGTCCACCGAAGCCGAGCAGCAGCGCCCGATCCGCGGCGGGCCAGCGCCGAACGCCGGGGTGCAGCGCGAGGATCGCCGCGACGCCGATCGCGGCGACGCCCGCGAAGCCCGCCGTTTCGAGCACGCGAAACAGCCGCGCCAGGCGCGGCATCGCGAACTCCGCCCCATCGAGCTGGGCGGCGAGGATCCAGCATTCGAACGCCGCGCCCCAACACGCCGCGAGCGCCAGGCCCCGGAGCAGTCCGGTCCGTTGCGAATCGCCAGCTGCCGCCGCGTTGCGATTCCTCACCTTCCACTCCGGCACCACGGCTCGATGGCGCGCGTGTGATCCGGGGGGTCGGGGGAAGCTGCCAAGGGGTCGAGCGATCTGCAACCCGGTATAGTCGCGCGACCCGTGTGCGCGATCCGACCACTGCCAGCTGGGGAAGCATGCCGGCTTCTTCCGCGCTGCGTCAGGCGCGATGTCTGAGCCGGTCCTCGAATCCGCCGAGACGCTCCCGAGCCGAGTCGTGCACGTGGTCCACAGCCTCGCGTTGGCGTTCGGCGGGCCGGCGCTCTCGGTGCCGGAGCTCGCGCTCGCACAATCCGAGCTGATTCCCGAGGTCCGACTGCTGCATCGACTTCCGAGGGCCGGAGAGTCGATCGCCGCGGCCGATCTGCTCGCCTCGCGCGCGGGCCACGCGCTGCGCGTGGAGCCGTTGGAGCGCTGGGATCAGCTCGACGCCGCGATCGGCGCCGCGGATCTCGTGCACGTTCACGGGCTCTGGGAGATCACCGCCTACCGCGCGGTGCGAGCCGCGGCGCGTCGCCGCGTGCCGTACGCGATCGCGCCGTCCGGCACGCTGCGCCCCGATGCGCTGCGCCGCAAGGCGCTGAAGAAGCGCATCGCGCTCGCGCTCGATTTTCGGCGCCGGCTCCAGCGGGCCGCCGCGCTGCACGCCACCTCGCTGCAGGAGGCGCGCGAAATGCGCGCGCTCGGCCTCACGCCGCCCATCGCGGTGATTCCGATCGGCGTGCACGTCGAGCAGTTCGCGGGCGGCGGCCCATCGGACTTGCCGGGCGCGCGCCGGGCCGGCCCGCGCGGCGAGCGCCGCCTGCTCTTCCTGGGGCGCATCCACCCCATCAAGGGCCTCGAGGTTCTCGCCGCGGCGTGGGGGCTCGTCGCTCCCGAAGCCCCCGACTGGGAGCTCGTGATCGCGGGCCCCGATGAGGGCGGCTATCGCAAGCGGGTCGAGGAGGCGCTGCGCGCCGCCGGGGTCGGCGGGCGCACTGCGTTTGCGGGTGCGGTCCGCGGCGAGGACAAGCGCCGATTGCTGCGCGAGAGCCACGCGCTGGTGCTGCCGAGCTTCAGCGAGAACTTCGGCTTCTGCGTCTGCGAGGCGCTCGCTGCCGGGCTGCCGGTGATCGCGAGTCGCGGCACGCCGTGGGAGGGCCTGGAGCGGGAGGGCTGCGGCTACTGGGTCGAGCCCGAAACCCGAGCGCTCGCGGAGGGTATACGGAAACTGGTGCGTCTCGACGATAGGGAGAGGCGAGCGAAGGGCGAGCGCGGTCGGGCGTGGATCGAGCGGGAGTTCACCGCGGAGGCGTCGGCCCGCGCGCTCACGGCCCTGCACTCGTGGATGTTGGGCGGCCCCCGGCCCACTGGTCTACTCCTGGCACCGGATCCGCGCGCGAGCGCCTGATCGCGTCGCGCGCAATCCGGAGTGCTCGTGGAGCCGGCAGCGGATCGCGCGTCGGATCGGCGCGCGCGTGGCGAAGGGGGATACCCGGTCTTGAAGCGAATCGCCGTCAACCTCTCGGTCCTGCTCGCTTCGTGTCTGGTCGCGCTCGTCGCGCTCGAGCTCGGACTGCGCTGGCTCGCGCCTCGCCTCGACCCCTCCGGCAGCGTCGCGTTTCACGTCACGGAGGATCGCGTGCCGCTCGGGGAGGCGAATGCGACGCTCCGGCAGTTCAAGAACACCGGCGACTACGACGTCGAGATCGCGTTCAACCGCCACGGGCTTCGCGATCGCAAGGATCTCGCGGGCGCGAACGAGTCGGACGTCTTCGTGGTGGGCGACTCCTACAGCATGGGTTGGGGGGTCGAGGAAGGCGAGCGCTTCTCCGACGTGCTCGACGCCTCGCTCGACGAACGCGTGTTCAACATCAGCATCCCGGCGGATCTCATCGGCTACGGCGCGCTGGTCCGCTACGCGGAGAGCCGGGGCGCACCGATCCGGCGGCTCGTGGTCGGCCTGTGCATGGAGAACGACCTGCTCGACTACGAGGCGCTCGAGAAGACGCCCGCGCACGGCCGACCCAAGGTCGGCCTCGGGCGATGGAAGGCCTGGCTGACGGGCAACTCGGCGCTCTACACGGCGCTCACGACCGTCATTCACCAACGGCCGCAGCTGCGCGCCTGGGCGATCCGCTCGGGCCTGCTCGTCGACAACATCGCCGGCATGCGCAGAAACCGATTCTCGCAGGAGATCCTGCGCATGTCCGCGGAGCGGCTCGTCCGCCTGATCGAAGCCTACGACGCCACGGTGGTCGTGATCCCGTCGCGCGGCCTGTGGGTCGGGGGCAACGAGGAGACCGAAGCCCGGATCCACGAGGCCTTCGTGTCCCGACTGCGCGCGGCGGGCGTCGACGTCCTCGACCTGCGAACCGCCTTCGAGGCGTCCGGCGATCCGCTGCGCTTCCACTTCGCGAACGACGGCCACTGGAACCCGCAGGGGCATCGGCTGGCGGCCTCCGCGCTCTCCGCCCACTTCGCGGGCCGCCTCGCGAAGGCGCGCTGATGGCCGCGACGGGAGAGGAGCGGGATTGGCCACGTCGCGCGGCCGCTCGATCCGCGCTGCTCGGCGTTCCGCTCTCGCGGGAGCGGGCCGGCAGGCCGTCGAGCGACGCATTCGTCGCCGATGGTGGGCGTGCGTGAGGGGGGCGATCGCGAGGGACGTCGGCAAGGTGTTGGCAGGAAACGTCGGCAGCCAGATCGCGGCGATCGCGCGCGGGATCGCCATTCCGATGCTCGTGACACCAGCCCGCTATGGCCTCTGGCGGATCCTGCTGCTCGTCTGGCAATACGGCGTGTACCTGCATCTCGGATCGTTCGCGTTGCTCAATCGAGAGCTGCCCGGCCTGCTCGCTCGCGAAGCGCACGAGCGGATCTCCGCGATGCGACAGATCGCCTTCTGGGGAACGATGGCGACGTCCTCGCTGGCGGCGATCGGGCTGATCGCGCTGAGCGCGATGCCGGCGCTCGCAGCGGACCCGCAGCAGACCTGGGCGCTGCGCATCAGCGCGGTCGGCCTCGTCGCCCAGCAGGGATTCCTCTACCTGATGGTCGACTTCCGCGTGCACAAGGAGTTCGGCCGGATGAGCCTGCTCGGCTTCTGCCAGGCGGTCGCCGCTCTGGTCTTCATGCTTCCGCTCGCCTACGTCGCCGGCGTTCCCGGGCTCGCGCTGGGGATGGCGCTCGCCGCGGTCCTCGCCATCGCCGCGTTCGCGCGCCGCTCCGCGTTCGAACCGCCTCGCTTCGACCTCCGCGGTTTCGCGCGCCAGGCGCTGCGCGGGCTCCCGCTGAGCAGCCTGCCGTTGCTGAACACCGCGATCACGAGCGTCGGTCAGATCGTCGCGGCGGCGGTCCTCGGCCTGGAGGCGACCGGCTTCTACGGACTGGGCGTGATGATCGGGACCCTGGTCTACGCGATCCCCAGAGCGCTCGGTATGGTGCTCTATCCCCGCTATCTCGAATCCTTCGAGCTGGACGAGAACCAGGCGAAAATCGGCGCCCTGCTGAGGCGATCGATCCGCGTCACGTCGATCCTGGGCATCCTGACGGTCTGCGGTGTAGCGATTTTCCTGGATCTCCTCTATCGCTACGCATTTCCGAGCTATCTGCCCGCGCTCGGCTCCAGCTACGCGCTGCTCGCGATGATGCCATTTCTCTCCTATGCGCTGGTTCTCCAGAATGCGCTGTTGGCGCTTCGCCTCCACCGTCAGACGATCGGCTTGCAGCTGCTCTTCATCGCGCTGAGCGCGGGGCTGTCGCTCGCGGGCGCCTTCGCATTCGACGACGTGGTGTGGGTGGCGCTGGGCGTGATGCTGGCCAACACGGCCTATGGCATCGGCGCATTGTGGTTGGCGCTCTCCGCCACGCGCGGGGAGGCGCGAAGTCCGCTGCGCGAAATCCTCGCGGAGCTGCGCCCGGCGCTGATCCTGGGTGGAGCGACCGTCGCCATGGTCGCACTCTGGAGGCCGGGCGACGCGCTCGCCTCGCGGATCCTGACCGCGTTCGGCCAGCTGCTCGTGTTGAGCCCCGCTGCGGTGTTCTTCGGGGTTCGGCTCTTACGGGCCCGCGGTGGGAAGAACGACTGATATCCGGCGTTCGCGGTCCGCGCCGCGCTTCGACCCGCGTGTGCGCGACGGGATCGCCGCTTCTAGTCTCTGGGCGGGGACGCGAGTGGGGGCTGGCGGCGCGCTCGCCACCATCGAAAGAACGGGCCGGGTCCTGCCGATGATAGGGCCCTGAGCAGCGGTCGGATGGCCTGGCGGAGTGTCGACGGGATCGCCCTGCGGCGGGTCCGCGGCTCCGCGGGGGGTGGGATGGAAGATCCCGAGAAGCGCTATCTGGTGATCGGCACCGGGCGAAGTGGTTCGACGTTGCTGTCGTCGATCCTGGCCGACGCCGGGGCCAACTTCGCGCTGGGCGACGTCGCATCGTGGGATCCGCGTTGGGGTGCGTACGAGCATCCACTGCTCCACGTGGCCGAAGCCTGGCGCTCGCGAATCCAGAAGATCAGGCATAGCGTGCTCCCGGATCGCCTCGAAGCCCTCTGCGCGCCGAGGATGCGGCGGGCGCTTTCGAGTTTGTTCGAACAGGCCGAGTTCGCAAAATCGATACCACTCGTCGGCATGGTCGACGCAGTTCACCGCCTCGGGTTTGCGCCCGTCTTGATCGTGAACTATCGCGCGTTCCAGGATTACGCGCGCAGCATCCATCTGTCTCGGCCATTTTGGGACGTCCCGAAGCTGGTCGACCGCTACGTGAGCACCTACTCGACTGCGATCCTGCAGCTCGAGATCTTCGGCGGCTGTACGGTCGAGTACGACGAGCTCGTCGACGCCGAGGAGACGGCGTGGGCGCGCGCCTTGGCGGAGGTCACCCGGCTTCCCGAGGAGCGCCTGCTGGAGCATCGGAGCGAGCGCGTCCGGAAGCAGCGGCCCGCGGGAAAGAAGCCCGAGCCCATTCTCGACAAGTCGTCGCTCGATCCGCGCATCGGGCTCCTCTACGACGCGCTGCGATCCCTGAAGGGGAGGGCGCTGCCGCCCGAGGGCCGGCGGTAGCCGCGTGGCGGGTTTCTCGAAGCTGCCGACCGTCTCCCGCGCGATCAATCCGCCTCGCAGCACCGTTCGACGTGGCATCCGGATTGTGACGCTGGGTGTCGTCGCCGCGGCGATCGCCGCGACGCCCGCGGCGGCCGAGGCGCCCGCGATTCGGCTCGCCGTCGTGGACGCGATCTCGAGCCGCAAGATCCTGCCGACCTCCCCCTTCAGTGAATTCGGCAGCCGCAAGGAGATCGCCCTCTCGGCGGCTCGGGGTGAATACGAGCCCGCGAGCTTCGTGGTGCGCAACGACTCCGCCGAGCCCCAGACGCTCCACTTCGCGGTCGACGATCTGGCGGGGCCGGATCGCACGCTGGATCGGTGGTCCATCGACCTGAAGCACGTCATCGTCTGGTACCAGGCCGCGGGCGCCTGGACGACCTGGCGCAAGCCCCGCGGCAACATGGACGCCTTCTTGACGCCGGAGCTGCTCGTGAACGACCCCGAGCTGATCCGCGTCGATCGGGCCAACGAACACAACTACCTGCGCCTGAGCAGAAAGGCGGGGCCCGAGTATCTGCTGATCAGCGAGCGGAAGCTGAACGAGATCAAGGTGCTCCCGAGCGTCGAGGAGCAACCCGTCTACGATCGCCCGACCCTCCAGCCGATCTCGATCCCGGCGGGCGAGAATCGACAGGTCTGGTTGACGCTGCGCGTTCCGGAGGACGCACCGCCCGCCCGCTACGCGGGTTCGATCCAGATCCTCGACGCGGGAGGCGACCGCCTCGGCTCGATTCCGCTGACCTTGAAGGTGCACCGATTCGAGCTGCCCGCGCCGCGCCTCGAATACGGCATGTACTACCGCGGGAAGCTGGCGGACCACAACCCCACCGTATCCCACGAGTGGAAGAGCGCGGCCCAGTTGATCGCGGACCACGAGCTGATGCTCGCGCACGGCATCACCAACCCGACCTGCTATCAGCGCTATCGGCCCAAGGAGGACGTCGAGCGATCCAGCCCGGTGCCGAGCCGCGAGCTCGTCGCGAAGTACCTCTCGATCCGGCGCGAGCTCGGGCTGATCAAGAGGCCTCTGTATCTGATCGGTCGCGGAATCGGCAAGCCCTCGACCGCCCAGCAGATCCGGCTGTTGATGAGCGACACCGCGGACCTGCTCGCCCTGGCGAGCGCGTACGGAGCGAGCGAGCTGTATCTCTATGGGGTCGACGAGGCGTTGGGACCGGACATCGCCGATCAGCTCGCGGCGTGGCGCGCCGTGAAGCGCGCGGGCGCCAAGGTGTTCGTCGCCGGGTCGGCGGACCACTTCGAGCACTCGGAGGGGCTCACCGATCTGCTCGTGTATCACGGCCATCCGAATCGCGAGGTGGCCGCGAAGCAGCACGGAGTGGGAAACAGGACGTACAAGTACAGCGAGCCGCAGGCCGGCCCCGAGGATCCCCTGCTGTGGCGCAAGAGCTTCGGAATCGCGATCTGGCAGGCCGGCTACGACGGCGCCATGCCGTTCGCGTTCCAATCGCAGCACGGATCGATCTGGAACGATTGGGACGGGTTGAACTATCGAACGCTCGCGCTCGCCTATCCGGCTGCCGACAAGCCGATCTCGACGATTGCCTTCGAAGGCCTGCGCGAGGCGATCGACGACGTTCGCTACCTGACCGCACTGGAGATTTCGATCGCCGGCATCGAGCGGGTGGGCGGGGTGGCCGAGCGCGAGGATGCGGCGCTTCGGCAGGCCGCGGCCTTTCTCGAAGGGCTGAAGGATCGGGATGCGTACGACCCAGCGGAGGTTCGGGCGGAAGCCGTGAATCACCTCGAGGCACTGTCGAAATGAGCGAGCGGATCCGCCCGACACAATCGAGATGTGGGAGTCGACGCCCGGGATGACGTACGCGCAGCCCGCAAACCGCATGGTAGCGTCGAGGCCGATCATGGATCGGTACGTCCTCTTCCCGCTGCTCTGTCTCTACGTCACGATCGTGCAGTTCGGAAGCCTCGGGAGATTTTCCGACGTCGAGAGCAGCTACGGTCTGTCGACGGGAATCGTCGTGGTCTTCGTCCTCCTGGGGGCGAAGCGCCTGCTCTGGGCAGCGATTTCCGAGCGCGTCTTCTGGGTGCTCGGCGCGTTGATCCTGTACCTGATCCTGCCCAGCGTGCTGTCCCCGGAGCCGGTCCGGGCGCTGCTGATGCTCTTCCAATTGGTCTGCTACGTCGCTCTGGCGGCCGTGGTCAGCCGCACGCAGCTCTCCGGGTCGCAGGTCTTCTTGATCTGGATGTGCATCGCGGTCGGCCTTTTCCTCTCCGCCGCGTTGACGATCATCGATTTCGCCGGGATCGTGGACGTTCCGTACAACAACAATCTCTGGCTGTCGACCAAGGTCGGCGTCGATCGCGTAGAGCAGGCGAGCGGTTTCTTCGCGCGGAGATCCGGCATGGCTGCGATCTTTTCGATCGGAATCGCGGGCTCGCTGGTGTTTGCGCTCGCACACAAGTCGATCGCAATCCGCTTCTTCTTTCTCGTGGCCGGCTCCACCGGGCTGCTGTGCGTCTTCTTGACGCACAATCGTTCGGGCGTTCTGGGATCGCTCGCGGTGGTTTCGGCCTACGCGCTGATCTCGCCTCGCTTCCGCGGTCTTCGACGCATCGGGATGCTGATGGCGAGCATCGTGATCGGGATCGCCTTCCTGCTCTTCATCATTCGCTACTACCCGCAGCACGCCGCCGTCTACGGCGCGAAGCTCGGCCTTCTCGGATCCGCTGAATTCAACCGAGAATCCGATCACCTGCGGATCGATCTCTTTCTCGCCGCGCTGGAATCGCTGGGCTCCAAGCCGCTGGGAAACGGATTCTCCCTCGTCGAGCTTCCGGGTGGTGTCTGGATGAGCGCCCACAACGTCGTGACTGCGATCATTTGGGCAGCTGGCGTCTTCTCACTGGTTTGGCTGCCGCTCTTTGCCGCGACGATATTCAGTTACTTCATGCCGGGCCTGTCCAGGAGGCGGGAGGTGCGCAAGCTGGTGACCGTCGAGCACGACGCTGTCGTTTGTGGTCTGTTCGCCTGGCTGGCGAATGGAATGACGCACAACTCGATACAGACCGGGCTCGCGTGGCTGTTCTTTGGTGTGTTGATCGCGGACCGGTATTTCAGCGCCCGCTCAATGCGCGAATCGGAGAACGGCGTTGACGCAGCCGGGGAGAGCAGCGCCGGAGAATTCGCCAGCGTGGGTCGCGAGTCAGCGACCGTCTGAAGCGGTTGAATGCGCGGCCGATCGAGTCGACCAGTCACCGCCCGTGCGCGCTTCGAGCTTGGCCAGTTCTTCCGCGACGCGTCGCGCGTGGGGCGGGCGCTGGGCGCCGAGGATGCGCCGGATCGTCTCGCTCCCCCCCTCCGCGATCCGCAGGCGGAGCTCGGGGTCGGAGAGGGCGCGCTCGATCACGGCGGCGAGCCCGTCCGCGTCCCTCACGGGAATCTCGAGGCAGTTTTCGCCGTCGCGCATCACGGACGGGATGCCGCCGACGAAGGTCGTCAGCACGGGAACGCCGAACGCCATGGCCTCGAGCAGAACCCTCGGGAAGCCCTCGCTGTAGGTCGGTAGCACGAAGAGGTCGGCGGCGTCGAAGAGCCGTCGCAGCCGACTGCGATCGGAGATCACGCCGTGGAACCGAACGAGCGGCGATCCGGCGCGCTCGGCCTCGCTGCGAAAGCGATCCGCCTCGAGGTTCGAGCCCACGAGGTCGAGCTCGAGCGGCAGTCCGCTGCGCTCGATGGAGCCCGCGGCGCGCAGCAGCTCGCGGATGCCCTTGGCGGCCTCGATGCGCCCGACGTAGAGGATGCGCCAGGGGCCGCTCGACCTCGGCCGCCTGGGGGTGGCGATGTCGCGCTCGCCGAGGTCGACGAGCGGCGGGATCAAGCTGGTGTTGGCGCAATGGCGTCGCGCGAGCTGCGCAACCCCCTCGTTGGCGACGAGCACGAAACGAGCGCGGCCCAGCGCGAGGCTCCGCCACGGCTGGCCGATCTCGCCGCGCAGGTAACAGCCGTACGGTCGACCGAGCAAGCGCGCCGCGAGCGCGAAGATCAGCGGCAGGTGCCCCGGGAGGTAGACGTAGACGAACTTCGTATTGCGCACCCGCTGGATCACCCAGGGCAGCGCGCGAAGGTAGGACGCGAGCTTGCCCGCGCGGGTCTCTCGCCTCCACGGCAGCCCGGTCACGCGCAGGCCCGTACAGGACGACAGATCGAACGCGTTCGGCGCGACCGTGTCGTCGAATCGCACGAGCCCCTGGGCGACCTCCACGCCGGGCAGCAGGCGCGAGAGCTCCGCGATGAAGCGACCAGTGGGGCCCTCCACGCACACCCCCTCCCTGCACCGCTCGAGCGCGGCGTTGTTGATCACGAGCAGCCGCGTGCGAGGCGTGGCGCCGTCGTTCAAAGCTCGCATACTTCTATCATCGACAATGCATCGGGGGGGATGAGTGCGGTGGTACTGCAGAATTCTAGCACGGGCGGTTCGGTCCGATCGCCGACCGGCGCGCGTCTGCGGGCGAGCGCCTCTCGGCTCTTCCACACGCTGCGCCACCACCCGCCGCGCCAGATCCTCGCGTTGCTCCGCGCGCGAATTCGAGGCGCACTCGAGAATCCGGGCTCGTTCGCGCGGCGTGCGGTGCCCGGCGCGCCGCCATGTCGCTGGGCGCCCCGGAGCGAGTTCCTCGCTCCGGGTCCGCAGGACAACGCGAGAAGTGATCTCCTGGAAGGGAAGCTGCGCTTCGTCGGTCGCACCGAGTCCTCCGGCTGGCCGCCGCGTTGGGAGGCCGGCGGAAGCGATCGGCTGTGGGAGTACAATCTACACTACTTCGAGTATCTATGGGTGCTCGAATTCGACGCGGCGAAAGCCGTCGTGTGCGACTGGATCCGCAACCACCCGCTCGAGCGGCGCGCGACGGGCTGGGATCCCTATCCGACCTCGCTTCGGCTTTCGAACTGGTGCGCGCTGTTCTTCGCGCGCCACGCGGAGCAGACCGCGGCCGACGGCGCGTTCCGGGGTGACCTGTGGCGATCGATCTACCTCCAGGCCGAGTGGCTGCTGCGGCACGTCGAGACCCATCTGATGGGCAACCACCTGCTCGAGAACGCGGTCGCACTCGCGCTCTGCGGGAGCTGTTTCGAGGGGGATGCCGCGCGGCGCTGGAAGCGGGTGGGGCTGGAGCTGCTGTCGGAACAGATCCCGGAGCAGATCCGGGCCGACGGCTGCCACTTCGAGCAGTCGCCGATGTACCAGCTGCGCGTCGCCTACGCGCTGACGCTCCTGCTCAACACGGGCGATGAGCGGCTCGCCGCGCAGGTGCGCGAGCCGCTCGAGCGAATGATGCGCGCCTCCCTCCGGCTGTGTCACCCAGACGGAGAGATCGCGTTGCTCGGAGACAGCGCGTTTCGCGTCCAGAATCGACCCGAAGCGCTCTGGGATTGGTGGGTGCGGGTGGAGCGCCCTTCGGATGCCGGGGCGCGCGTCGATCCCGAGGTCTTTGCGCTGCCCGATGCGGGCTACTACGGCGCGCGGCACGCGAACGGCCACTACCTGATCTGCGACGCGGGCCCGATGGGCCCGGACCATCAGCTCGGGCACGCCCACGGCGACCTCTTCTCGTTCGAGCTCTCGCTGCGCGGGCATCGGATCATCTGCGACTCCGGTGTTCACGGCTACGACGGCGATCCCTACCGGGCGTACTGCCGTTCGACCCGGGCGCACAACACGGTCGAAGTCGACGGCGAGGATCAGTGCGAGTTCTGGGGGACCTTCCGGGTGGCGCGCCGCGCCCGGCCGAGGGACGTCCACTGGGAGCGCACCGAGAGCGGATTCCATCTCCGCGGCTGGCACGACGGCTACGCGCGGCTCGGAGGCTCCCCCCGCCACCACCGCGAGTTCACCTGGCACGAGCGCGGCGCACTCCTGGTCGCGGACCGTCTATCGGGTTCGAGGTCGATCTCCGCGATCTCGCGCCTGCACCTGCATCCGGATTGCGCGGTCGCCGACATCGAGGGGCGGATCGCGAAGATCCGCGCTCCGGGGCGAGACGTCTATGTCGCGTATGCGGGGCGCGGTAGACTGGAGGCCGAGAAATCGGTGTACTGCCCGGAGTTCGGCGTCGCGATCGAGAACCAGGCGCTCGCGTTTGGCGCCGCTGGAGCCGATGTCGAGATGGGGTTTTGCATCAGCGACGAATCACTGGACGATGCGCGTTCTCTTTCTGACGCACTACTTTCATCCTGAGGGCAACGCGCCCGGCACGCGTGTCTACGAGCTGTGCCGGCGGTGGGTGCGCATGGGTCACGATGTCACGGTGATCACCGGAGTTCCGAACGTTCCCGACGGCGTGGTCTACGAGGGTTATCGCAACCGGTTGGCGCAGAAGGAGCGCGTCGACGGCGTCGAGACGATTCGCGTCTGGACCTACCTCGCCGCCAACAAGGGGACGGCGCGACGGATCTTGAACTACCTCTCGCTGATGGTTTCCGCGACCTTCGCGGGCCTGTGCGTCCGGAAGCCGGACCTCGCGATCGCCACCTCGCCGCAGTTCTTCTGCGGTTGGGCGGGGGTCTGGGTCAGCCGCCTGCGGCGCGTCCCGTTCATCCTCGAGGTTCGCGACCTGTGGCCGGAGTCGATCGCAGCGGTCGGAGCGATGCGCCCGGGCCCTCTACTTCGCCTGCTCGAGTGGCTCGAGAGGCGCATGTACGCGGCCGCCAGCCGTATCGTCACGGTCGGTTCCGGTTACCGGGATCGGCTGGAAGCGCGCGGGGTGGCGCGGGAGCGCATCGACGTCGTCCCGAATGGGGTCGATCTCGAGCTCTTTCGCGAGCGCGGCGGCGGGCCCGCACTCCGCGAGAAGTACGATCTGAAGCGGGCCTTCGTCTGCTCCTACATCGGCACGATCGGGATGGGGAGCGGCCTCGACGTCGTGCTGCGCGCGGCGCGCTTGCTGCGCGACGAAGGTCGCGACGACATCGCTTTCGTGCTGGTCGGGGACGGCGCCGTCCGCGAGGAACTCGCCGAGCGCGCGCGGCGGGAGGGCTTGAAGCGGGTCGTGTTCACCGGGCGCCAGGACAAGCGGGCGATCCCCGACTTCCTCTCGATGGCGGACGCCTGCCTCGTGCACCTCATCCGCAGGGACCTGTTCCGGACGGTGCTGCCGTCGAAGATCTTCGAGGCGGCCGCGATGCGCAAGCCGATCATCCTCGGCGTCGAGGGCGACGCGGCGCGGCTCGTTCGCGAAGCCGGCGCGGGGATCTGCATCGTGCCGGAGAACGCGGAGGAACTCGCGGAGGCGGTCAAGCGCCTGGCCGGAGATCCGGAGCTGGCGACCCGCCTCGGGTGCGCGGGATTCGAATCCATCGCCGCGGCGCACGACTACGATCGGCTCGCCGAACGCTACGCGGAGATCATCGCGCAGGTCGAGGCGTCCGGGCATCCGGGGGCGCGGGCGTGAAGATCATCAACGTCGTGGGTGCCCGCCCCAACCTGATGAAGATCGCCCCGCTGATGAGCGCCTACGCGAAGTGCGGGGCGATCGAGCCGCTGTTGGTCCACACGGGCCAGCACTACGACGCGAACATGAGCGAGCTATTCTTTCGCCAGCTCGGGATTCCGGAGCCGGACCTCAACCTCGGTGTCGGCAGTGCGTCGCACGCGGTCCAGACCGCCGAGATCATGAAGGCGTTCGAGCCCGTGGTGCTCGAGCGCAAGCCCGACGCGGTGCTCGTCGTGGGCGACGTCAACAGCACCATCGCCTGCGGTACGGTCGCGGTCAAGCTCGGCGTCAAGCTCGTCCACGTCGAAGCCGGGCTGCGCAGCTTCGACCGCACGATGCCCGAGGAGATCAATCGGATCATCACGGACGCGATCAGCGACCTGCTCTTCTGCACGGAGCAGAGCGGGGTCGACAACCTGCGCCGCGAAGGCGTGCCCGACGAGAAGATCCACCTCGTGGGCAACGTGATGATCGACACGCTGCTTGCGCATCGGGCCAAGGCCGACGAATCGACGATCCTCCGGGACCTCGCGCTCGACGAGGGGAGCTACGCGGTCGTCACCCTCCACCGGCCCTCGAACGTCGACGACCGGGGAAGCCTCGAAGGCCTGATCGAGGCGCTCGAGCGGATCCAGCAGGATCGGGTGGTCGTCTTCCCCGCGCACCCCCGAACGCGCGCGAAATTCGGCGAGTTCGGATTGAACGGTCGCCTGAGCGCGATGCCCAATCTGCGAATGCTCGACCCGATCGGCTACCTGGATTTCCTCAAGCTGATCGCGTCCGCCCGCTTGGTGCTGACGGATTCCGGCGGCATTCAGGAGGAGACCACGATCCTGAAGGTGCCGTGCCTCACGCTTCGAGAGAACACGGAGCGCCCGATCACCGTGGAGCTCGGCGGCAATCGCCTGGTGGGCAGCGATCCCTCGAAGATCATCGCCGCCTATCGGGACATCACCGCCGCGAGCTCCGAGAACGCGCAGATCCCGCCGCTCTGGGATGGTCACGCTTCCGAGCGGATCGTCGGGATCCTGCTGCGCGAGTTCAGCTGAAGACGATCTCGCGACCGCTGCGCGCCGATTCCAGCATCGCGAACGTCGCGCGGGATACGCCGAGCAGATCCTCGAAGCCGAACGGCGAGGGCTCTCCGCGCGTCGCCGCCGCCAGGATCTCGGCGATGGCCGTCGCCTGGCCCTTGTCCTGATTGGCGGTCTTCAGACCCTTCCGGCCGCTGATCGAGGTGGAGCGGAAGTTGTCGCAGCGCGCGGTGCGTCCGCCGCTCGAGACCTCGAAGCGCTCCTTCGGGAGCGCGTCGCTCGCGTTCGCGAGGTACTCGATGGTCGCGTTCGATCCGTCCGCGAAGCCGAGCAGCGCGACCACGGAGTCGTCGGCTTCGGGGTCGGCGCCGAGCGCGCGCGCGAAGACGCGCACGGGTGGGGCGCCCGCGAGAAACGCGCACAGATCCACGAAGTGGCACACCTCGCCGATCACGCGGCCGCCGCCGACCTCGGGATCCGCGAGCCAGCTGCCGACGGGCATCGGCCCGGGCGCGACGCTGTAGCGGATGGCGAGCGGGCCGCTGCGGTTCGCGAA
>JBFGGA010000048.1:0-19038 GCA_041579295.1 Myxococcota bacterium
GGCCCCGAACCAGCCGCGCTCGGGGTTTCCCGAGACGAGGATCGGAATCACGCGCTTGATGGTGTCGATCGGGATCGCGAAGCCGATGTTCTGCGCGTCGGTCGCGATCGCGGTGTTGATCCCGACGACCTGGCCGCGCAGATTGAGCAGCGGCCCCCCGCTGCTGCCCGGATTGATCGCGGTGTCGGTCTGCAGGTAGTCGAGCAGCGACGTCTCGTCTTCGGAGACGAGGCGCTCCTTCGCGCTGATCAGGCCCGAGGAGACCGTGTGGTTCAGGCCGAGCGGGTTGCCGATGGCCATCACGATCTCGCCCACCTCGAGCGCGTCGGAGCTTCCGAGCGGCAGCACCTGCATGTCCGGCTGGGGCTCGATGCGGATCAGCGCCGAATCCGTCGCGGGATCGACTCCGATGATCCGCGCCGGAAACTCCTCGCGACTCTTCGCCCGCACGACGCGGATGTCGGTCGCGTTGCGGATCACGTGGGCGTTGGTGAGGATGAAGCCGCCCTCGTTGATCAGGAATCCCGACCCGAGGCTGAAGCCCTTGGCCTCGTACGGAACCGGCATCTGGAACGGGATGAAGTCGAGCACCGGCGAGACGAGCGGGATCCGAAACGGGAGCACGTCGTTCGGATCGATTCCGAAGCGCGCCTCGCGCTCCTCGAGCACCGTCGTGTAGAGGTTGACGATTCCGTCGCTGACCGAGTCGCGGATCCGCGCGTAGGTGCGGTGGTCGATCGGAATCGCCTCGTCGCTGGGCGGCTCCGCTTCGATCCAGAAGCCCGTGAGATCGAGCTCGGCCGGGTCGAGTTCGCGCAGGCGCCGGTCGAATATCGGGTCGTCTTCGCCCACGAGCTGCTTGCCGGTGTCGAGCCTCGCGAAGCTGCAGCCCGCGACCAGCGACAGCAGCAACAGGGCGCAGATGGGACGCGTCTGCGCGCCGCTCCGCTGCTCGTTCAATGCGAATCCCTCCTCGCTCCCGGCGAGCGTCCGCCTCGCGCGCCTCGGGCCGCGGCGCGGCTCAGAGCGGCGCGAGCTCGGGGTCCGAGATCTCGCGCTGGACGAGCTTCCCGTTCTCGTAACGCGAAGTGACGTCCACCTTCCCGTCTCCGTTGCGGTCCTCTTCGAGCTTGGAGAGCTGGGATCGGCCCGAGCTGGTTTCGTAGGTCTCGATTCGGTCGGGCGGGCCGTTTCCCTTAGTGGCCTGCTCGACGCGTTCGACGACCTCCTTGCCGTGAGACACGCCGTAGGTCGTCCACACGTCCATGTTCCCGTCGAAGTCGCGGTCTTCCTCCGCGCGAACCCGGAACAGGTTCTGGTAGCTGATCTGTCGATCGATGATGCCGTCGTTGTTGGAATCGTGGCGCTCCTCCACGAGGATGTCGCCCCCGTAGACGTAGAAGGCGTCGGCGACGCCGTCTAGATCGCGGTCGATGGTGCGGTGCGTCATGCGGTCGTTCTCGTAGCCCTCCCAGACGTCGGGAGCCCCGTCGCCGTCGGTGTCGCGGACGCGCGCGACGAGCTTGCCGTCCTCGTAGCTGTTCCAGATGTCCAGGCTTCCGTCGTAGTCCGAATCCTGCTCCAGGCGCAGCAGCTGCTTCGAGTCCGGGTCGAAGAAGCGGACCTCCTCGGGCACGCCGTCGCGGTCGGCGTCGAGCACGCCGCGCTCCACCTGGAAGGCCGCCTCGTTGCCCCAGCTGCCCGCGACGATCGTCACGGGCGCGATCTCGAAGACCGAGGTCGGGAACTCGCGATCCTTCGGGGCGTCCGGAGCGATCCGCGGGTTGGCGCGCTCGGCGCTCGACTGTCCGGTGATCAGCGATTCGACGGTCGGCGACTCGCCGGGGTCCGCGTCGAGGCCCTCGATCGCGAGCTGCCGGCGCCGCAGCTCCTCCTCGATCTGGGCCTCGAGCGAGCGCCCGCGGCTGCGCTCGCCCTCCGCCGTCCAGCGCCCGGGCTCGCTCGGCGCCGCGCGCGCGGAGCCCGGGTCGAAGGGCTGCTGCTGGCCGGTGATCGCCGTGTAGACGAGCAGCGTTCCCGCACCGTCGTCCGGGTCGGGCTCGGGGAGCGCGGACTGTCCCTCGCGCGGCTGCGCGGCCGCCGGCACGCGGACGCGCTCGGCGCGCTCGGCGACGAGGTCGTCCGACTCGCTGGATTCGACGGCGAGCTTGCCGGGCAGGCTCGAGGCGGGCGGCGGGGGTGCCGCGCACCCCCACGGGGTGAGCAGCGCGCCGAGCAGCGCGCAGATTGCGGGGAACGAACGAGTCAAGCGGGGTGCACCTTCCGGCTCCGGCCGATGGATTCGCGGGCGAAGGGTACCGATTCCGCCGCCCGGTGGAACGCGGGCCGCGACGCGGCGCGCTCGCGCTCCCGGTCGTAAGCGAGGCCCGGCTTGCGAATCCCTTCCCCCTCGCGCTCGGTCGGAAGCGAGGCCCGGGTTTCGAATCCCTTCCCCTCGCGCTCGGTTGGAAGCGAGGCCCGGGTTGCGAATCCCTTCCCCTCGCGCTCGGTTGGAAGCGAGGCCCGGGTTGCGACATGCTGGGCCGCATGGGTCGTCGACGATCGCTCGCATGCGCGCTGTCGTTGCTCGCAGCCGCTGCGAGCGCGTGCGCGCTGCCCGACGCCGCGCGGCGATCCGCCGCGACGCTGCGGCGGGGCTGGGACTTCGAGACCAACGGGCTGAGCGTCCTGTACAAGGGGCCCGGCGCGCTCGCGCTGGCCGCCGGTGAGCTGACCTTCTACGCGATGCGGCCCGCGCGATCCTCCTCGGGCGAGCCCGCGGTCAAGTGGTTCCGCTTCTACGACGGCCCGATGCGACCCGAAGACGAGGTCGCGATCCTCTGCCACCTCGACAGCGCGACCCACGTCTCCTCGATCCGGCGCGTCGAGGATCCGGTCGCGGTGGAGGCGCGCTACGAGCCGTGGCACTACCCGGCGTGCATCGAGGCGACGCCGGGCGCGTACGAGATCGCGGTCAGCTACTACTCGCGCAGGACCGTCGCGCAGAACCTCTCGGCGAAGACGACGACCGCGGAGTCGACCACCGACAGCACGACGCGGTGGGTCGCCGAGCCCGGCGCGCTGTACGTGCTCGCGGCCGTGATCGGCAAGCCCGCCCCCGCGCCCGGCAAGGGCCCGAGCTACCAGCCGCGCCGGCGCACCAAGGAGCTCTGGGACACGCGCTACACGCTCGAGGTCAGCCACTGGAAGGCGACGATCGTGCAGCTGCCCGAGACCGCACGGCTCGACCTGCCGATCCGCGCCCATCGCGAGCGCTGGCGGCGACACGAGAACGGGCGTTGAATCCGAGCGGCCACGCCGTTGCGCGCGAGCGCGCCGCGCGGGCGCGCAGGCGCGCGGCGAGTCGGTCATGAGCCACCGACGCCCCGAGATCCCGTTTGGCGACGCGCCGCGCGGGACCTGCCGCTGGTGCGGCGAGCCGATCCTCTACGAGTCCGGTGGCAAGCGCGGGGCGATCGACCGCCGCCGCCGCTGGCACCCCGCCTGCGCGCACGCCTACGACGCGACGCATCCGCGCGAGCTTCGCCGGCGCGTGCAGCGGCGCGACGGCGGCGTGTGCGCCAACTGTCGCGTCGACACGAACGCGCTGCGCCGCTCGCTCAAGGGGCGCGGCAGCTGGGCCCGCATGCGCGCGCTGGGCTTCGCACCGCGTCGCTCGCTCTGGGAGCTCGACCACGTGGTCCCGCTGATCGACGGCGGCACGCACGCGCTCTCCAATCTGCAGACGCTGTGCGTCCCGTGTCACCGCGCCAAGAGCGCTCGCGAGCAGCGCGAGCGCGCGGGGCAGCTCGGCGCGTCGGACGCGGGCGCGCCCCCGGGCGAGCGACCCGGCTAGGCGTCGAGCCGGGTCGCGTTCGCTCGCGCCGACTAGGTGGAGCCGGAGGTTCCACCGGCGAGAGCGAATCCGAAGGATTCGCCGGCTAGCCGCCGAGGGCCCGCAGGTCGAGCCGGCCGTCGCGCTGCGGCGGGCACCAGTAGAAGCCGCCCGCGATCGGTCGCGTGAAGCGGAAGAGCGCGTCGACGACGCCGTCCTCGGCGCCCGTCATGCGCGCGAGCAGCGCGTCGAACGCGTCGAAGGAGCGACCGAACGCGACGAAGAGCAACCCCTCGCCGTCGTCGTCGACCCACGGCATCGAGCGGCGCACGACGAACGCGGGCGGCGCGAAGCTCTCCTGCGCGGTTCGCTTCACGTGCGCGGAAGGCGGCGCGTCCGCGAGCTCCTCGTTGTCGCTGCGCCGGCGCCCGATGATCGCGTCCCGCTGCGCGGGCGAGAAATCCTCGAATGCGTCGAGATCGTGCAGCCACTGCGCGACGGCGACGAAGCTCGAGCCGTCGAGCCCCGCGCCCGCGCGCTCGACGATTGCCGCCGCGCGCGCGTCGTCTCCGGTCGGATTCTCCGTGCCGTCCTCGTAGCCGGTCAGGTCGCGGCCCCCGTCGTACACGAAGCTGTCGAGGACCTGCTCGACCTCGAAGTCCGGCTCGAGCTGCGCTTCGAGCGCGCGCCCGGCGTGCAGCAACGCGCCGCGGTCGGCGCCGCGCAGCCAGCACCAGAGCGCGGCCTGCGTCGAGGGGATCGCGATGCCCGGCCCCGAGCGCGCCGCAAATTCGCGCAGGCCGGGGATCTCGGAGCGCAGCGCGAGCGCGAGCGGTTGGCCGACTCCGACCACGAGTTCGTCGCCGACGCTGCGCTCGCGCAGCGCCGCGAGCGCGGCCGTCGGGTCGCCGTCCGGCGAGAGCTGGAAGCTCATGGATCGCGCGTGCGGCGGGATTGGAGCGAGGATGCCGGGTTGGGGATGCGACACGGGGCCTCCGCGGCGAGCCGCCGCGCGCAGTCTAGCCGCGTCCTCTGCGGCGCGCTCCGGCCGGCCGGATGCGGTCGCCTTTGAACTCTCGGCCGCGATGCGGCAGGATGCGGGCCCAATTCGCTGGAGGGCAAGCCCGTGACCGAAGAAGACGTCGCCATCGCCAGCATCGATCGCTTCATCGCCGAACAGTCCATCGACCGCAGCCGCGACGGCTGGAAGACGCGCCTGCCGCGTCCTCCGAAGGCCGAGTTCGACCCCTCGAAGCGCTACTTCTGGAAGATCTCGACCAACGTCGGAGACCTCTCGATCCAGCTGATGCCGGACGTCGCGCCGATGCACGTGTCGTCGACGATCTACCTGGCGCGTCTGGGGTTCTACGACGGCGTGAGCTTCCACCGGGTGATCCAGGGCTTCATGGCGCAGGGCGGCGACCCGATCGGCAGGGGGACCGGCGGACCCGGCTACGACTACGACGGCGAGTACTCGGCCCGCGCCCGCCACGATCGGCCTGGCCTGCTCAGCATGGCCAACGCGGGCCCCGGCACCGACGGCAGCCAGTTCTTCATCACCTTCGTTCCCACGCCCCACCTCGACGACAAGCACACGATCTTCGGCGAGGTCGTCGAGGGCATGGAGACCGTGCGGCAGCTCGAGCAGCGCGGCTCGAGCAGCGGGCGCACCAGCGAGCCGCTGCTGATGCACCGCACCTCGATCCGCGTCGGGTAGCGACTCAGCGCGCTTCTTCGCGCGAGAGCAACGCGGCGAGGATCGTCTGGTACGCGGTGATGCGGCGCCGGCTCGACGCGGTCTGCTCGAAGCCCCAGCCGAGGATCGCGGCTTCGATGCCCGGCAGGTGAAGCGCGCCCCAGGGCACCACGATCCGTTGGTACTCGTCGAGGCTCGCTCGGATCTGCGCGAGCAGGTGGGCGTTGCGGTGGTCGATCAGCTCCCGATACGCGATCTCCACCGCCTCGGGCCCGAGCTCCGCGAGCCGGCTCTGGAAGCGCGCGAGCGCGGGCGCGAGCCGCTCGCTGCGGTACAGGCGCGCGGCGGCGTCGAGCACCGCGAGGGTGTCGGCCGAGAACGCGCTCGCGTCGACGTCCGCGTTGCGCACGGCGGGTCGAGGGGCACTCGCGTCGCCCGGCGGCGCGCTCGCGAGCAGGGTCTCGAAGCTGGGCTGCACGTCGAGCCCGATCCGATCGGCGATCGATTCGTAGAGCAAGCCCTCTCCGATCCGGTTCTCCTCGTCGGTCACGCCCTCCTCGAGGACCAGCGTGGACGGCCCCGCGAACGACTCGAAGAGCTCGACGTAGCCGTCCGACTCGCCGATGTGAGCCATGCCGACGAGGTCGATCCTGCGGTCGTCGCGCCGGTATTCGCGCGAGGTCGAGTGGACGCCCGTGAGGTCGAAGGTGACGAAGCCCGCCGTCGCGCGTTCGATCTGCGCGCGGAGCGACAGCCCCGCGATCGCGGCGAGCAGCGGAGGGGCGAGCAGCGCGGTCGCGAGCGCAAAGCGCAGCGTGTGGCCGATGCGCGGCCGCACGCGCGGCAGGTCGCGCTCGTGCAGCAACCAGCGGCCCGTCGTCGAGCGCAGGCGAATCCACCCCAGCGCGGCCAGCGCGAGCCACAGCTGCAGCGCCGAGAGCGCGAGCACGCTCGCCCGCGGCGAGGTGAGCTCGAGCGGGACCGGGTACGCGCCGAGCGCGCACCAGAGCGGAAACGCGATCGGCGGCAGCAGGATTCGCTTCGGCAGCCGCGGGTCGAGCGCGAGCAGACAGAAGCTTCCGAGCGCGGCGAACAAGACCGCGGACGCGACGGCCGCGCGCGCGGCCGCGAGCGCGGACGGTCCGGACCCGAGGCGGGCGAGGTCGTCGAGCAGAGAGATCGCGCCGTCGAGCGCGAATCCGATCAGGAAGAGATTGGCGAAGGCGATCATGCGTGGAGCGGGGCTGCCGGCACGGGAGCGAGAGCGTACACGCTCGGAGCGCGCGCGTCCCATCGCAACCGGGCTCCGCCCACGCGAGGGCGCGTCGCGCGACGGAGCTTCGACGAAAGCGCGCCCACAGGCCGAGCCCCGGGTGATACACTGCCCCGTCCGATGCAGCCCGCCACCCGCAGACTCTCCCGCCCACCGGCGCGCCTCGCTCTCGCGCTCGGCGCCGCTGTCTTCGTCTCGGCGCCCGCCGCCGCGCAGCTGCTCGTGGTCAGCCAGAACGACGCGAGGATCCTCGAGTTCGACGAGAGCGACGGATCCTTCGTGCGCACCTTCGTGGAGGCGGTCGCGGAGGGTTTCCAGAACCCCGGCGGCGTCGCGATCCACCCCGGCAACGGGGCGCTCTACGTCACCAGCACCGGCAGCGGCGAGATCTGGGAGTACGACGCCGCGACGGGCGACGCCGTCGTGCCCGCCGCCGCGTCCGGCTTGATCCAACCCGCCGCCGCCGCGTTCGACGCCAGCGGCTCCACCCTCTACTTCGTGGCGGCCAACAACGACCTCAGCACCGCCAACGACGCCGTCAGGGCGCTGAGCATCGCTTCCGGAAACGTCACACTCGTCGCCGCAGATGTCTCGGCGAATTTTTCCGCGCTCGCGGTCGACGGCTCAGAGCTGTTAGCGACCGATTCGCTGAACGGAAGCGTCGTGCGCATCCCGCTCGCGGGCGGCAGCGATACGACGGTCGTCGGCGGCCTGGCGTCACCGGGCGGCGTGCTGCTGGGCGGTCCGACGCAGATGTGGATCGCCGAGACCAACGCCGACCGCGTGGTCGAGTACGAGCTGGTCTCGGGGAACTGGGTGTTCGACCGCGTGGTGCTGCCCGCGAGCGCCGGGGTCGACGGACCGACGGGCCTCGCGCTGGCCCCGGACGGTCGGCTCACGGTCGTGGGCTCGCTCTCCAACGAGGCGGTCGCGGTCGACCTCGGCACGCTCGCGGTCTCGCCGCTCGTCGCGCCGGGCAGCGGCGGCCTGGCGGGCGCCGGCGCCGCCGCGTGGGGCGGGGGCGTGCTGCACGTGGCCAGCCGATCCACGAACTCGGTGATCCAGTACGACGCGAGCGGCGCTCCGACGGGGGCCGTCGCGCAGGGGCTCTCCACGCCCGCCGACGCGGGCATGGCGTTTTCGCCCGGCGGCAACCTCGTCGTAGCCAGCCGGCTGGACAACGACCTCGTCGAGTACGACGGGCAGGGTGGCGCGTTGGTGCGCGGCTTCTACGACGCCTGCCCGACCTCGCTCGCGCAGCCGTACGACGTCGCCTTCGGCGCGGACGGGAACGTCTACGTGAGCTGCCCCGCATCCGACGGCATCCACCGCTTCGACGCGACGGGCTTTCCGCTCGGCTTCTTCGTGACCGGCGGCTCGGGAGGCCTGGTGACGCCGCGGGGCCTCGCGTTCGGGCCGGGCGGCAACCTCTTCGTGGCGAGCTTCAGCGGCGAGGTGCTCGAGTACGACGGCGCGACGGGCGCGTTCGCGGGCGTCTTCGTCGACGCGTCGGGCAACGGCGGCGGCGCGATGGACCCGCACGGGCTGCTCTTCCACGGCGGACACCTGTTCGTCGCCTCCTACTTTCCGAGCGAGGTGAAGCAGTTCGACGCGAGCACCGGCGCGTTCGTCCAGACCTTCGTCGCGTCGGGCGCCGGCGGGCTCGCCGGGCCGACCAACCTGGCGTTCGGGCCCGACGGCGATCTCTACGTGACGAGCTACGACGACGACGCCGTGCGGCGCTACGACGGGCTGGACGGCTCGTTCGTCGAGGTCTTCGTCGCGAGCGGCAGCGCCGGGCTGGACGGCCCCTTCGACCTCGAGTTCGCACCCGAGCCCAGCGCGACGGCCGCGCTGCTGTCGGGCGCGCTGCTGCTCGGCGGCCTGCGCGCGCCGCGCGCGCGCGCGTCGCGCGGGGGTGCGCGGTGAGGCGGCCGGCCGTCGCCCTCGCGTCGCTGCTCGTCGTCGGGGCTGGGGCGCTCTGGCTGACGCGCGAACGGCCGATCCCCGGCGGCGAGGTGCCCGTGCCCGCGGGCGAGACCGTCGAGCGCACTCTCCCCGGTGTCGAGGGCAAACCCGAGGTGTGGACGATCAGCCGGCGCGAGGTGGCGCGCGAGGACCTGCCCGACGAGGTGCTCCCGCGCCCGGCGCCGCGGGATACCGACCCGGGCGCGCGGACGGATTCGGCGCGGGCCCTCAACGCGCGCGCGCTCGAGTCGTGGAAGCGCGGCGATGTCCGAGGGGCGGTGGAGCTCTTCGAGGCGGCCGTCGCCGCCGATCCCGACGATTGGGTTCCGCGCTCCGAGTACGGCCGCCTGCTCCTGCTGATGACCGACTACGAGCAGGCCTGGCCGCAGCTGGAGCGCGCGAGCGAGCTCGAGCCCGAATCCCCTCGGGTATGGGTCGACCTCCTCAACTTCTACGAGCGCAGCCTGCTGTTCGAGCGCGCCGGCTACGCGCGCGAGCGCGCCGAGCAGCTCGCCGGCGGCCGGGCGATCGTCCGGGACGAGACCGGCCTGTGGCGGCTCGAGGACGACTCGATCTTCCCGTAAAACTTCGCCATCTGCTCGGCGGATTCTGATAGGATGCGCGTTGATTGCTGGTGATTTGCGGCCTCGAGAGCCCGTGCGAATGCCGCCGCGGGATTCCGCGCCGACTGGCAAAGAGACGAAGGAGTGCTCCATGTTGCGAACCCTACGGACACTGGCGCTGGCGCTCGTCTGCCTGATGGCAGTCGCGGGAGCGAGCCATGCTGACACGGTCCTCGACGGCACCACGGACGGCGGCGCATTCTTCAGGATCATCGTCCCGGACGTCTGGAACGGCGATCTGGCGATCTGGAACCACGGCTTCAGCCTCTCGCCCCTCGGGCCCGTCACGGACCTCGGTCCGCTCGCCCCGGTTCAGCTCGCGCAGGGCTACGCGGTGGCCGCCTCGAGCTACCAGCAGCGCGGCTGGGCGGTCTTCAAGACCAAGAACGACGCGCAGAACCTGGTCAACGTGTTCAGCGCGAACTTCGGCGCGCCGAACAACGTGATCCTCACGGGCGCCTCGCTCGGCGGCATCGTCACCACGACGATCATCGAGAAGGCCCACATCCAGAACCTCGCGGGGGCGTTCACGTTCTGCGGCGCGCACGCGGGCAGCCGCAACTGGGACGCCGCGCTCGACATCCGGCTCGTCTACGACGCGGTCTGCGCCGACGTGCCGACGGCGCACATCCCGGGTGGCGCCGAGGGCCTGCCCGCGGGCTCGACGCGCACGGTCACCGACAACGCGCTCGCGATCAACGAGTGCATGGGTCAGCTGGTGCCGCCGGTCTTCCGGACGCCTTCTCAGCAGGCGCATCTCGATGCGTTCCTCGCGGAGACGGACATCCCCGAGAACTTCATCACCACCGACGTGGCGTTCTACGTCACGTTCGGGATGGCCGACCTGGTCCACGACCCCGCCAAGCTCGACGGCAAGATCGGGGTGAGCAACGTCGGCGTCACGTACGAGGATCCCGCGATCGACGCGGCGATCGCGCGCGTCTCGCCGAACCCCGGCGCCGCCAACCGCCTGGGCAAGAACTACCAGCCCAACGGCGACGTGGGGTCGGTGGTGCACGTGGCGCTGCACACCGACAAGGACGGCCTCGTGATCGTGGAGAACGAGAGCGAGTACGCGTCGGTCGTTCCGGCCTCGAACTTCACGGCGGCCGTGGCGATCGAGGACGTCCCGACGCACTGCCAGAACACCCCGGCCGAGATCGTGGCGAGCTGGGAATCGCTGCGCGGCTGGATGGCGGGCGGTCCGCAGCCGAGCGCGGCCAGCATCCAGGCCACGTGTGAGTTCATCGACCTCACCAACCCGTTCTTCCCCGGACCCTGCCGGATCGATCCGGCGTTCGTGATCCCGGACATGGACGGCCGCGTGGCGCCGCGCTGAGCGCGACGCGCGCGAGCGAGACGGGAGCGGGGGCCGGCGCGAGTCGGCCCCCGCTTCGCGTCTCGAGCGCGGGTGCCGCGTGCGCGAGCGACGGCGCGCGGCGTGCGAGGGTCGGCGTTCGGCCAAGCCGAAGCGCAATGCCCCACCCGGATTCCGATCGCGTTGCGCTCGGGCCGACGCAATGCGGCTCGCCCGCGTGGGCATCGCTCATGGGGTCGCGGGCGAGGGGCTCGTGGTAGCTTAGAGGAGATGGGGGATCGTCTCCGCCTGCCCGAGATCGGATTCGCACTGTCGATGTTTTCGGCGCTGCTCGGCGGGCCGCTGAGCTGCGACGCTCGCGACGCGCGGGACGTCGCTGCGAGACCCTCGACGAGCATCGCTTCGGATCCGTCGCCGGAGGGCGCCGTGAGCGGCGCTCGGGGAATCGCGCCGCGCGCTTCACCGCAGAACGCGTCGGGCGATTCGCGGCCCAACATCGCACTGATCATCATCGACACCCTTCGAGCGGACATGCTCGGCGCCTACGGCTTTGCGCTGCCCACCTCGCCGGAGCTCGACGCGCTGGCTCGCGACGGCGTTCGCTTCGCGCGCGTCGTGACGCCGAACACCTGGACGCGGCCGGCTCACGGCGCGCTGTTGACCTCTCTCCACCCGCGCACGCTCGGGCTCTACAAGGAACAGCGCGAGATCCTCGCGGACCGCTTCGTCACGCTCGCGGAGGCACTGCAGGCGCGCGGTTACTTCACCGTGGGCGCCACCGCGAACCCCAACATCAACAGCTTCTACAACTTCCACCAGGGCTTCGAGGTGTACGTCGACACCAGCGTGGTGCTGGGCTGGATGGACCCGGCGCCCGGCGAGCGCGTGCTCGGGGTCGACGGCTACCGGCTGCCCGTGGTGGACGAGGTGTTCGAGTCGATCCTCGACGAGCTGCGCGATCGCGGCGATGCCCCGTACTACGCCCAGGCGAACCTGATGGAGGTCCACGAAGCGGGCTCGGGTTGCGAGGCCGATGCGGGCCAGGCGATGGTCCTAGATGCCGAGTACCGGGCGCTGTTCCCGGACGTCCGCCCGTGCCTGCGCCGCGAGTACCTCCAGTCGATTCGCGCGCTGTCGCGCGCGGTGGATCGCTTCGTGCGCACGCTGTCGAGCCTGCCCGGTGGGCGGGAGACCCTGTTCGCCATCACCAGCGATCACGGCGAGACGCTGCCCGGCGACCACCCCAGCCTGGGCAGACCGAAATGGCACGGCTGGCTCGTCTACGAGTCGCAGGCGCTCGTTCCGTGGATCCTCTACAGCCCGGGGCGCTCGCTGCCCAGAGGCGTCGTCATCGACCGGCCCGTCAGCCTGCTGGATCTGATGCCGACCGTTCTCGACTTCGCGGGGATCGACGGGCCCGGGGAAATGGTGGGCCGATCGCTGATGCCGCTGATCCGGCATACAGACGAGAGTGTCGAGCTCCCCGAGCACTTCGTGGTCGAAACGCAACTCAGACGCGCCGACAAGATCGCCGTCTACTCGGCCGAGTGGAAGTACGTCGAGAACCGCGACGACCACCGCGGCACCCGTCCGCGAGAGCTGCATCCGATGGGCGCGCTGGAAGACGGCGCGACCACCGATGTGGCCGAGCACAATCCAGATGTCGCCGCGGAGCTGGCGAAGCAGCTCCGGGATTGGGAGTCCACCCACCCGCGGGCCGCCGCGACGCTCGGCGAGCGCGCGGCTCCCGAGTCGCTCGTCAAGCAGCTGCGCGCGATCGGCTACGCGCAGTGACGGCGTTGATCGCTCGCACGAGGTCGGGGAGAAGCCACGCCGTCAGGATCAGCGCGTAGCCCCAGGCCAAAAGCCCGTAGCGCCACGGCGCGAGATCGGGCGAGAAGTCGGACCGCTCGATCGCGTGCATCGCGGCCGCGAGCAGCAGCAGCGCGACGGCCGCCGCGCGCCCCCTGCGCAGCGGGACGAGCGCGAGCGCGATCCAGTAGTAGGACGCCGGCGTCGTCAGCGCGAAGATCGGCACCAGGCCGAGGACGGCCGCCTCGTCGGGCGGCGAGCGCCACATCGCGAGCCCGACCAGCGCGAGCAGCGCGGTGACGGCGGCGATCCGCGCCGCGCGCCGCTCCGCGAGCGCCCGCCGCACGCCCTGCTGGGTACGGCGCTCCGCGCCGCCGTCGAGCTTTGCGAAGAGCGCAGGCGGAGCGTCGAGGAAGAGCGTGTCGAGACCCACGAGGTCGGCGCTCCAGCTGGCGCGGTACACGCCGATGTGGTCGACGAACTCCACCCACGCCCCGACGCCGCGTCCCGTCGCGCTTCCCGCCGCGAGGCCCAGGCACACCGCCAGCGCGAAGCCCGCCGCCACGCGCAGCGCCCAGCGCGGGCGCTCGCCGCGGAGCAGGGCCTTCGCGGCGAGCAGCGCCGGGCCCGAGAGGAACAGCACCGGGAAGACGCGCGCCAGCGCCGCGTAACCGAAGCAGGCGCCCGCGCTCGCGAAGCGCTCCCGCTGGAGCAGACAGATTCCGATCGCGGTCGCCGCCAGCCAGTCGAGGCGGAGCAGCGAGCCGAGGTAGATGTCGTACCAGCCGTAGCCGAGGCCGAAGATCGCGAGCGCGGTGCAGGCCGGGCGGTATCCGTAGGTCCGGAACAGCATCGCGAACATCGCCAGCACGAGCGCGAGGTCGAGCGCCGCGAGCGCGCGCAGCGTGGCGTCGCCGACGGGGAGCCGTGCCCCGAACAGCCGCGCGACGAAGGTCCAGGCGGGGGTCGAGTTGTAGCCGTGATCCGTGCGCATCGGCTTCCAGACGCGCCGCGGGGTGTGTGCGAGGTAGTCGGCGTGGTCGGCGAGGAAGCGCTCCCAGCGCGCGTCGCTGAAGCGCTCGCGCACCGATCGGAGCGCCTCGCTCTGGTTCGCGGGGGCGACGAGCTTGTAGCTGGCGAGGTCGCGCACCTGGGCCGGAACGGGGAGCTGCGGCGCCACTTCTTGTTGTGCGAGCAGCGAAGCCGCGTAGAGGCCGTCGTAGCCGAGTTCGGGGAAGTACTTGGATCCGAGCTGTAGGTGGAACTGATCCCAGCGGTTGACGTAGTCGCGGTTCCACCAGTGATAGTCCGTTCCGAAGCTGAAGAAGGCCGCCGCGCCCGAGACCGCCGCGAGTGCGTACACGAGCGGCTCGAAGCGCGCGCGTTTCTTGCGAGCGCCGAGCAGCACGAGGGCCAGCGCGACCAGCAGCGCGAGACCGACCCGCGCTCCGAAGTCGACGGACGGCGCCATGGCCCCGAGCATAGGAAAAGGGGCTGCGCTTTGGCGCCGATCGGCGGCGGGCGCTCAAGCGCGAAGCCAGGGGCACCGATCCACCCCCAATGGCTGGAGACTCGAGCGCGAATCGGCGCCACGGAGATCGCCGCTTTCGGCCGCTGAGCTGTGAGATCGAATTCGAGGGTAAGACTCACACGGGGGTCATCCGCGATCTCACGCGACACGGGCTCTTCGTGACCTCGCGCTTTCGGGCCGAACCCGGCACGCCGGTGACCGTCCGCGTGAGGCGTCCGGGTGGCGAGACCTGGGAGATCCAGGCCACAGTGGCGCGCAGCGCCGACGGCTCCGGCGCGCTGTTCTCGCGCCGCGGGCTCGGCCTTTCGATCGACGAGGCCCCGCCGGCCTTCCACGCGTTCGTGGACGATCTCGAGCGCGACGCTTCCGCCTAGCCGCCTTCCGACCAACCCACCAGTCGACGCCGGCGCATCCAGGAGCGGTGCTTCGCCATTGCGAAACGGAGCGTTGTCCGACGGGAAGCAAAGCATCCGCGATGCTCCGCCGGAGCCAACAGCGTCGCGATGCAGCGCATCTGCCCCCGCGAGCGGCTGCTCGGCCCGGTACACGCGCGGTCGGAAGATTACTCTTCTGTCATTTCAGACGAGTGCTGCGTTTCGCCCGCGATCTGCGCCAGCGCGTGCTGCGCGGCCTGGCGCAGCCCGGGGTGCTGATCGCGCAGGCGGGTGAGCACTTCCACGGCTTCGTTCGAACGCAGCCGACCGAGCGCCTGGCAGGCCGCGGCCTTCACCGGGAGGTCGCCGGATTCCACCGTCAGTGACCTGCGCAGCGCGGTCAACCAGCCCCGGCCTTGCGGCGCGGCGGCTCGCAGGACGGAAAGCAGCAATTCGACGCTGCGCGCGCGTGCCGCACCACGCTCGTAGCCAGCCAGGCCGGTGCAGATCCGTCGAGCCATTTCGAGTTCGCCGTCCTCGGGATCGCTCAAGGTGCGCCGGCAGAAGTCGAAGAAAACGGGTGCTGTGGAGCGCTCGGCGAGGAGGATCTTCGACGCTTCCTCGCGGACGAGCGCGTCCCGATCCGCGAGGGCTGCGAGCGCGTAGCGCTCGCTCGCGGTGGGTTCGAGTGCCGCAGCCGTGCGCAGGGCCGCGCTTCGCACGCGCGGGTCGTCGTGCCCGATCAAACGCGCCGCCCAGCCGGTCGTGCTCAAATCGCCCACACGCGCCAGGATGCTCAGCAGGTCGCACAGCTGGTCGGGGGTCAGATCCCGGCGCTCCAGCTGCTCGCCCAGGAAGCGCAATGGCGGTGTCTCGAGCTTTGCCAGGGCGTCGGCGAGATCCCGTCGGCAGGGGGTGCTCTCGCTCTCGCGCAGCGCCTCGAAGAGGAGCGCGATCCCCGCATCTCCGAGCTCGCGCGCGAAATCCAAGAGCCACTCCCGATTGACGTGATCGGCGTTCTCCAGTTGCTCGACGAACTGTCTTCCCAGCGACCGGCGGGCCAGCCGCTCGAGCCACGTCTCCGCGAGCGACGCCCGCTCCTCGAAGGTTGCGGGAGCGGTGCGGTGATCGGAGATGCAACGGACGATCCGGGTGGCGACCGAGACGTCCGCTGGCGAGAGCAGCTCCGGGAGAATCGACTCGAAGAAGTTGAGGTACTTCTGATAGATCCCCGGATCCGCCTCAGCGTCGAAGGATCGAAGCAGGTCTTCCCGCACTTCCCGGAAGGCCTGTGCGTTGCGCTCGACGGTGAGCTTCTGCCGCACGAAGGCCGGGAGCTCCTCGAGCTCGAGCATGCCCTCGGCGTGAAGCAGGCGAAACGCGTTCCCCAACTCCCCCGCGTGCTTCGGGTCGAGTCGCTGGACCACACGGCGTGTGAGGCGCAGCAGCTGCGTCATGCGCGCCTCGCTCTCCTGCTTGGCGGTGACGACATCCGCGGCGAGGCCCTCCAATAGCGCGGGGAGCGACGCCTCGGTGACGGACGCGAGAATCTGGGCCTCCATCTCGGCGAGATTCGCCTGCGAGAGTTCGTCGATCTCCTCTACCACGAGGTCGCAGTTCTCCAGGAGCTCCCGGATCAGATTCACCTGACGCAGCGGACGCACGACGTCGCGAAACACCTGGAGTCGAACCCGTCGGAGCTCCTCCTCACTCAGGTGTTCGTAGAGCGGGATGACGGACAGGTCCTTCTTCAAACGGGTCAGCGCCATCTCGACTCGCCAGCTCAGGTGCCGGCGGCTCACCCGATCTTCCTGCGCCACGATCGAGATGTGATGGATGCGCAGCTCGGCCAGCTTCTGGGCCGCGCGCTCGCCCGCGCCGTGCGCCGCTGCGCCGGGGCCCGCCAGCAGATCCACGAAGCGGTAGAACTCCGCTTCCTCGAGCGCGCGCTTGAACGATATGCTGATCAGGCCGTTGGCTTCGAAATACTGGAACAGCCTCGTGATGCACGTCTCCGCTACGCCGCCGACCATCGCCCGAGCCAGGTCGGCGGGCTCGTCGAAGATCCCGTAGACCAGCACCGAGCGGCGCTCCTCGCTCGCGTGGGCGTGGAAGGTGATCTCCGAGCGATCGGCGAGCACCTTCGTGAAGGCCGCGTAGAGCCCGACCTTGGCCTGCTCGGCTTCGCGATGCTCGGCCGTGTAGTACGACGACTTGGTGATCGCCCGGATGAGGTGGAGCGTGAATGCGGTGAGATCGTCGGCCAGCTCCTCGGGGAGCCGCTCGCGGCAGGGGATGGGGAGCGCGTCGGAGGTGTCCGGCAGCTCCGCGCGCGTTTCGGACGGAGGCGGAGGCTCCCAGGGGTGGAGCAACTCTTCGATCAGCGCATCGAGTGACGCGGCGCCCTCGCCCTCGGCCGCCGCGCGAAGCGACTCGAGGCCCGCGGCGTCGAGATCCCGCAGCTGGAGCTGCACGTCGTAGGGTGCCTGCGGCCGCGAGGGTTGCGCGACGCTTCCGAGAACCCGCGCGTTCAGCTCCAGCTCGCCCGCGCCCGCCGGGAGCACCAGGCGGAGCCGGACCGGTGTATCGGGCGCGACCGCCTCGGCCCGCGGCACCACCAGGCCGTGGTGGACGATCGAGTGCTGGTACTCGGCTTGCAGGCGGTCCCGCGATTGGTATCGCACCGTCCAGTGCTGGGCGCTCGCGAACGCGTGACCGCAGTGGGGGCACTCAAAAATCCGGTCCGAGATTTCCGCGTTGCAGTCGGTACAGGTACGCATCTGCTCCCCACCGGCGAGCGCAGACCGAGTCCGCCAATCCCTCGTCGTTATCGGGCGAACGCCTGCAGTTCTTGGGCGGTTTGGAGACGCCTCGGCCGGCGGGATACCGAGGCGCCCCGAATCCAGGCGGGTGGTCGGGACGCGATCGAGCGTATGGCTTCGCGATGGGCGATCGGATGGGGACGGAGGTTCGGGTGGAGCCGACGATCGGATTCGAACCGATGACCTGCGCATTACGAATGCGCTGCTCTACCAGCTGAGCTACGTCGGCATCGCCCGCTGCAGCCGAGGCGGCGCCGGAGTCTAGCCCGAAATCGGCGGCGCTACCCGAGGCCCGCCCCGCGCCGGATCCGCGCGGCCCGCGCCCTTGCGCCGGGCTGCCGCGCGGGCTCGCCGATCCGGCGTCCGGGGTCCGCGGATCGCGCCGCCCGAACCCGCGAGCGGCCGCGGAGCTTCGCACGGCCCCCGTGCGCCGCCGTGATACAGTCCCGCTCGTGTCCAGACGGCCCGCCGAGCAGACCCCCGAGACGCCGCCCGACCGCCGGATCTGGTTGGACGGCGGGTTCGTGCCCTGGGAGCGCGCGACGGTCCACGTGCTCTCGCACAGCCTGCAGCGCGGCTCGCTGATCTTCGACTTCCTGAGCGTTGGCGACACGCCGCGCGGGCCCGCGATCTTCCGCCTGCGCGAACACGTCGAGCGCCTGCTGCACTCGGCCGAGCTCGTCGGCCTGCCGCTGCGGATGGGCGCGGACGAGATCGGCGCCGCGATCGTCTCGACCGTCCGCGAGAATCCGGGCGCGACGGCCGTGAAGGTCAGCGCGTTCATCGCCTCCGTGGAGGTCGACGTCGTGCCGGACGACGACCGGGTGAGCCTCGCGGTGGCCGCCTACGACCCGGACGCGGACATCGCGGCCCGCAAGCCCGGGGCACCGCGACCCCACCGCGCCGCGTTGCGCGTCTGGATCGAGAAGGAGCGCCGCAACCGGCGCCGCGACATCGTCGCCCCCCAGGCCAAGGTCTCCGCGAACTACGTCTCGCCGATGGCCGCCAAGTGGGAGGCGCGGCGCAACGGCTACGACGACATCCTGCTCGTGGACGAGGACGGCTGCGTCGCCGAGGGGCCGACCACCAACGTGTTCCTGTTCGACGCCGACGGCGCGCTGCGGACGCCGCCCGACCGCAACGTGTTGCTCGGCGTGACGCGCAGCGCTGCGATGGAGATCGCCAAACACGAGGGCTACGACGTGCGCGAAGACCCCATCGCGCCCGACGATCTGCTCCGAGCGCGCGAGGTCTTCGTCACCGGCACCTCGGTGGGAATCTGTCCGGTGGTCGAGGTCGACCGCCAGGTCATCGGCGACGGCGCCCCGGGACCGAAGACGCTCGTGCTGCGCGAGCGCTTCGAGACCATCACCGCGGGTGGCGATCCCGCGTTCGACCACTGGCTCACCTACGTCGAGGGCGCCGGTCGATGAGGGTCCTCTCGGGCACCCAGCCGTCCCAGGACCACCTGCACATCGGCAACTACTTCGGCGCGCTGCGCCAGCAGGTGGCGCTGCAGCAGAAGTACGAGACGCTGATCTTCATCGCCGACCTCCACTCGATGAACAGCGTTCGCGACGCCGAGCAGCGGCGCCGCTTCAGCCGCGAGGTGGCGCTCGACTTCCTCGCCTGCGGGCTCGACCCCGCCCGGGCGATCCTGTTTCGCCAGAGCGACGTCCCCGAGGTCTGCGAGCTGGCCTGGTATCTGTCGACGGTCACGCCGATGGGGTTGCTCGAGCGCAGCCACGCCTACAAGGACAAGCTCGCCCAGGGGCAGTCCGCCAAC
>JBFGGA010000049.1:0-18963 GCA_041579295.1 Myxococcota bacterium
GCGCGCCTGCGCGCGCTGCGCGTCCGTTCGCTCCGGAGGATCGCGTCGCCGGTTCGGCGGCGCGTGCGGGATCCTCCCCGTTCTCGGTTCCCGGGATGGGCCCCGCTTCTCGCGGAATTTCGGCGCAGCCTCCCAGGTTGCCGTTTCGACCTCGAACTCCGATCAGCCTATCACGACCTCACGGACCGATGACAGGACAGGCCGGTGCGCTCCCAGCCACCCCGGTCACCAGATCGAATAGCTCCTTTCCGATGTCCGTGTTGTCGACGTTGCCCTCGAACACCCCCGCCGTGCCGGGACCGTAGGCCCACACCGGTACCTCGAGAACCGAGTGATCGCCCTCTTCCGGGGCGACCGAGGGGACGCCCGTTGGGAGGATCCACTGCACATCTTGCCGCAAGCTCAGCGCATCGGAGATTGCCATCTCGCCGTAGGCGGCGATCGCATCCAGCTCATCCTGCGTGAGCGCGGGCGAGGTGTCGCCGACACCCGCGTACTGCAAGAGCACGTCTTCGACATCTTCCCCTTCGCGGTTCACCTGGCCCCACATCCAGTCGGTCGAGGCGGTAATGCTCTGGATGAGCGCCACATTCGGGTTGTCCCCGAGGTCGAGGCCGCCGGTCTCGTGATCGGCCGTCACGATCACCGCGGTCTCTCCGTCGGTCTGGGCGAAGTTGTACGCGACCTCCACGGCCTCGTCGAAGGCGATCACGTCGCGGGCGGTTCCGGCGATGTCCTTGTTGTGCTGCATCCAGTCGATCGCGCCGCCCTCGACCACCAGCATGAACCCGAGGGGGTTGCGACTCAGCACCTCGATCGCCTTCGCGGTCATCGCGGCCAGCGTCGGAGTGGTGTCCCCCGGATCATTTTGCCGGTCGATCGTGTAGGTGAGCGTGTAGCCGCCCCAGATGCCCAGCAGCAGGTCGTCGGGCGCCGTCGCCGCGGCGAGTTCCGCAGCATTGTGTACTCTCTCGTAGCCACAAGCGTCCACGAATTGCTGGACGCGATCGATTGAGTTCTTTCCCTTTCCCCCGCTCGAAAAGGCGGGGATTTTTTCCCCGGGACCCAGGAACACGTCCGGACACGCATCGATCTGTTGGGGGATGATGACGCTGCAGCTCCGACGGGCCGCGTGGGCCAGCCACACGCCGGGCGTGGCGTCGCACAGGTACACGGAGCTCAGGATTCCGGTGGCCATTCCCTCGCCCTGGGCAGCCTGCATGTTGGTCGGGAGCTCGGTGGCGTCGTCTTCGGCCATCGATACGTTACCGTTTTCCGTCTTGCATCCGGTCGCAAACGCCGTCGCGCCCGCCGCCGAGTCGGTGATCTCTCCGAACACGTTGAGCGTGTTCATCGAGCCGGGATTGGGATCCATCTGATCCAGCACGAGATCCCCGCCTTTCACCAGCCGACCCGCCTCGGCGTGCTCGAAGCCGAATCCGTCCCCGATCATGATGATGATGTTCTTGGGGCCGGCTTGGGCGCTTCCCGCCCACAGGATTGCGATCGAAATTGCACCGACGGTGATCCAACGTGCCGCGCTGCGCATGGCGAGTCCTCCTCTGTGATGACTCCGTTCGAGATCGCGCTGTACCGTGAGGGATCTTTGCGGCAACCCTCGATACTCCTCATAAACGAACAGCGATTGCGCAGTCAAGCGACAAATCCTCGACCACGCTCTGATTTCCGTCGTCGGACAGCCGATTTCTGCGCTTTTCCGAGGATTTGGACGATTCGATGCCGCGCGCGGAGGCGGCCGTGCTCAGACGGCGGGCGGCTCGCGGGGTGGCTCCGCGCAGAGGGGCGCGCGACGTCAGACCACCGAGCTCCGACGGCTCGATCGGCGTCGCCGCGCCACCGCGATCCGGATCCGGAGCCCGCTCATGCGCGCAGCTCGCTCCGTCGAGCCAGTGCACCCAAGGCCACATCTCCTCTACGCTGAGCGAGAAGTCATGGCGGCAAACGAATACGACGCGATCGTGATCGGCGGTGGCCACAACGGCCTGGTGAGCGCTGCCTACCTGGGACGCGCGGGCGCGCGAACCCTGGTGCTGGAGGCGCGCGACCGCGTCGGCGGCGCGGCCGATACCAGCGCGCCGTTTGCGGAGTTTCCCCAAGTCAGGGTTTCCACCTATTCCTACGTCGTCTCCGTATTGCCCCGGCGCATCATCCGGGATCTCGAGCTCGAACGGCACGGTTATCACCTGCATCCGGTATGGGGCGCCATCAACCCGTTTCCCGACGGCCGCTCGATCGAGCTCTACAACGACGACCTTCGGCGCAGCTGCGATTCGATCGCGCAGTTTTCGAAGCGCGATGCGGAAGCCTACCCAGCGTGGCGGAACTGGATCGAACAGGCGGGAGCGCTGATCGGGCCGCTACTCATGCAGGTGCCGCCGCGCGTGGGTTCGAGAGGCTTCGGCGATCTGCTCGAACAGGCGCAGCTCGCGTGGAAGCTGCGCGGCCTCGGCGTGCGCGGGGTGGCGGATCTGACGCGTCTGCTGACGGTGAGCATCACGGACCTGCTCGATGAGTGGTTCGAGTCCGACCAGCTGAAGGTCACCATTGCTGCAACCGGCGTGATCGGCGCCTGGGCGGGCCCGGACGCACCCGGGACTGCCTTCGTGCTGCTCCACAACGCGATCAGCGACGTGGGCGACGGCAAGTTGGATTCCTGGGGATACCCGCGCGGTGGCATGGGCGCCGTGTCGGCAGCGATTCGCAGCTCTGCCGAGCGTGCGGGTTGCCAGGTGCGCACCGGCGTGCGCGTCGCGAAGATCCTGACACGGGGGGGCCGGGTCGTCGGAGTGGCGCTCGATAGCGGAGAGGAATTTCGCGCACCCGTGGTGGTGAGCGCCATTCATCCGAAGCTCACGTTCCTTCAGCTGCTCGATCGACGCGAGCTTCCCGCGGAGTTCGTGAGCGACATCGAGCGCTACAAGACCCGCTCGGGAACCGTCAAGATCAACGCGATGCTGTCGGAGCTGCCGGATTTCCGATTTGCACCGGGAACTCAGCTGCAAAGACACCACACCGGCGGCATCGGTCTGTGCTTCTCGCCGCGCTACATCGAGCGCGCATTCCAGGACGCGCACATCGATGCCCGCGGTGCGACGGCGCCATTCTCGGACGGCTGCATCCCGAGCTCGCTCGATACCGGTCTCACGCCCGAGGGCATTCACTGCCTCTCCCTGTTCACGCAGTACGTTCCGCACGAGTGGAGTGAGTCGCCCCACCGGGAGGAGCTGGAGGCCTACGCGGATCGCGTGATCGACGGCTACACGGAGCTGGCACCGAATTTCAAGCGCGCCATCATCGACCGCCAGGTTCTCGGCCCGTACGACCTGCAGCAGGACCTGGGTATGATCGGAGGCAACATCTTTCACGGGGAGGTTTCGCCCGATCAGCTGTTCCATCTTCGCCCGGCGCCGGGTTACGCCGACTATCGAAGTCCGATTCGAGGTCTCTACAACGCGTCCAGCGGCACTCACGGCGGCGGCGGCGTGAACGGCATCCCCGGGCTTCAGGCCTTCCGTCAGGCCAAGAGAGACGGGTTGATTCGCGGCTGATTGCCATTCCTGGATCCGTATCTGCTAGCTTGATCGGAGCATTCCCAACGATTGACGGGAAGATCTGCCATGTCGACGCGCAAGGATGTCATCGTCGTCGGAGCCGGTGCGATCGGCAGCTCGATCGCCTATCACCTGGGTCGCCGGGGGATCTCCACGTGCATCGTCGATCGCGAGTCCATCGCGGTGCGCGCGTCGGGCAAGGCCTGGGCGGTCTTCACCTATGCGCCGATCTGGGTCGCCCACGAGCGGTGCGTCGAGGCGCCCCCCGAAGGCTTCGAAGGCGACCCCGTCGACACCACGTTGACCGTGGCCGGCGAGAGCGTCGCGCACTGGCTGATCCTCCACTCCGCGTCCTACGACCGCATGACCGAGTTCGCGGTCGAGCTCGAGGAGCGCAGCGGGATCGACATCGAGTACTGCGAGACGCCGAGCACCAGTCTGGTGACCCAGAAGGAATTGGAGGAAGCCGGTGGGCCCGAGGGGCTGCTCCGCCCCATCCGGGCGGTGGGCGGCGTCGAATGCGACTGGATCGACGCCGACGCGCTGCGCGCGCAGTTTCCGTCGCTGCACCCGGACTACGTGGGCGGCACCAGCTATCCCGCCGGGCAGGTCGAGCCCTACAAGTTCAGCCTCGCGATGGCCCAGGCCGCGGAGAAGCTGGGTGCCGAGATCATGCAGGGGGAGGTGGTCGGGTTCGCGACGCGGGGCGATCGGATCACGGGTGTCCGCCTCGCATCGGGAAACGAGCTGCAGGCCGACGCGGTGGTGCTCGCCACGGGTCCGTGGATTTCAGAGGCGAGCGCGCTGCTCGGCTGCCGGATCGACTGCCGCCCCGTCTTCACCGAGTGTCTGCGCGCGAAGCTGCCGGGCGGCCTGCCGCTGCACACGTTGGGAGCCGACGATTTCTGGATCCTGCCGAAGAAGAACGGCGAGGTGATCCTCGCCACGTACGGCGCGAAGGATTTCATCGATCGCCCCGACTTCGACGCGAGCCTGTCCGAAGAGACGAAGCTCGAGGCGCTGACGGGTGTGGTGCGGATCCTGCCCGCGCTCGAGGAGGCCAGCATCGTCGAGCACCGGGGCGACCTGCTCGGCATGGCGCCGACGCCTCCGTACCAGAAGCCCGTGATGGGCCGGTTCCCCGAGTGGCAGAACGCCTACGTGGCGTCGCGCTTCGGCGGCGACGGCGTGTGCATGAGCCCGGCGACCGGAGAGCTGATGGCCGAGCTCATCGAGACGGGGAGGGCACCGCTGCGCGCCCGTCGGATGTTCGAACGCCTCGCGCCGGGTCACGCGGGCGTTTGAACGCGCCTCGGCGCGGGGGTCGGTGCGTCCGGTATGCTGTGCGCTCCACGCGGAGGCGGTGTGGGCGACTCCAGCACGGAACAGCGCACGTTCGTGAGCTACATCGATCGCACGCGCGAGTTCTACCGCGCGCAGGGCTACGAGCAGCCCTACCGCTGGGCCCACCATCGCGAGGTTCCGTTCGCGCCGCTGCCGCGGCCGCTCGCGCAGTGCCGAGCGACGCTGATCACGACCGCAAGTCGATCGCGCGCGCAGCGCGCGAGCGATGGCGTGCTGCGCGGCGGCAAGCAGGTGTGGTCGGGCTCGGCCTCGGAGCCTCCCGAGCGCCTCTACACCGACGACCTCGCGTGGGACAAGGAGACCACCCACACGGACGACGTCGAAGCGTTCCTGCCGCTGCGCTCGCTCGCCGCGCACGCGGCCGCGGGCCGCATCGCAAGCCTGGCAGAGCGCTTCCACGGCGTCCCCACCGACTACAGCCAGCGCCGGACCCGCGAGCAGGACGCGCCCGAGGTGCTGCGGCGCTGCCGCGAGGACGGCGTGGACGTGGCGCTGCTGGTTCCCATCTGACCGGTATGCCACCAGACCGTGAGTCTGGTCGCGCGCCACCTGGAAGCAGACGGGATCCCGACGGTCGTCGTCGGCTGTGCGCGGGACATCGTCGAGGAGTGCGGTGTGGCGCGCTTTCTGTTCAGCGATTTTCCACTCGGGAGCCCCTGCGGGCGGCCGTACGACGCCGAGATGCAGCGCCGCATCGTCGGCTTCGCGCTCGACCTCCTCGAGTCCGCGACGCTCCCGCGCACCACGCTGCAGACGCCGTACGCGTGGAGCGAGGACGATTCGTGGAAGCAGCGCTACGCGCGGGTCGATCCCGCCGCAGCCGAGCGGCTGCGCTCGCTGGGCGAGGCGCGCCGCGCGCGGCAGCAGCAGGCGAAGCACGGCGAAAGCGCGCGGGGCGACTGAGTCGGAGGGTTCCAGGCCAGGCCGTTCGATCTCCAATCGCTCGGTGCTGCCGAACCGCATGCGAATCGTCCGAATCGATCGTCGAACGCGACGACGAATTCTCTCGCGTGTCCTTTACCGCGAAATCACGAGTCGACCTCGGCGTGTCGACAGCGATGCTCCGGAGCCCCGATCCCTTGCGCGACGGATCAACAGCGAATCCCGCCTGTGATTCATTTGTCATCAAAACCAAGCCAACAAGAAGAATTGACAAGTACATGGGGCCGGTGTATGGCTGACGAAACGCTCCCCAATTTCATAGGCGTCGGCGCGCGCCTACGGGAGCCCCCCCCGAAATCCCACCGCTGCGGGACGAAGGGCGCGGATGTGGCTCGACGCGGCGCGATGCGGCCACTGCCCCCTCGAGCCTGGTCGTTTCGCTCGACCTGGCCGTTGCGATCGGGCCTCGCAGAGAGGAGATCTCGATGAGAAAAAGAATCGCTCGCACCGCGCTGGCGCTGGTCGCGAGTGCGGCGGCCCTCGCGCCGTGCGCCGCGCACGCGGGGCTCAAGCTCTTCACCGCCGCGTGGTACACCGAGTCCTTCGGCTACGAATGCCAGGGCACGATGACGCCGGGAGGCCTGCACCCCGCGCACTGCGCCAGCTATGGCTCTGCCGGATCGACCCCGGTCTACTCGAACTGGGCGATTCCACAGGGCGTCTTGTGCAACTCCCTCCAGCCGCGTTGTCCGTTCGACTCGACGCCGATCGACTGGAACGGCGCCTTTCACCCGCTGGGAGGTTGGGGCTACCCGACCATGACCACCTCGATCCGCTGCACACCCCTGAGCCAGTACGGCGGTGGCATTGCGCTGCGCCCCGCCAAGGGGAAGACGGCCACCCCGCGCGTTCCGCCGCTCTACCGAAATCCGTTCTTCTTCACTTCCGCGGGCCAGCCGAAGCGCACGGCTTGCCATCCGACGTCCACGGGTTACACGACGGGAACTCGGACCCGGTTCGGCGCGGACAAGGGCAAGGTCCAGCTGGGCAACCCGATCGCCGGGTTGTGGAACGCCTGGACGACGGACTCGGGTGGGTTTGCGATCCTCCCGGCCCCTCCGGTGGGGCAGCACCGGTACGGCATCCGGACGACCGGTCAAGTAGGCGCGTTCGCAGCCGTCTACCCCTACCCCTACGGCTACACGTACGCGACACTACGCAACGACGTCGGGCTCTTCGGTCCGAGCCTGGGACCGGGCTCTTTCAGCATCCAGTACGCGCAGGGTGCCCCGTACTCGTCAGTCGTCGCGGGCGTCACCGTGAAGCAGGGCAAGGCCAGATTTGGCGGAACCATGCAGATGCTGGGCGCGTTGACGACCAAGGTCTGCTACTGGGTGCAAGCGAGAGGCGTTGGCTGCTCGCTCGGTGGCGCCGACTGGCGCTACGACGTGATTGGAGCGAGTATCACATCGCAGTCCGGCGAGATCACGGCAGGCTACATCACGTCCTTCCATACGAACTACTACAACACCGCCATACGCTCCTCCATCCCATTCACACTGGTCGGCGCGCGCTTCCCGTGGACGACCGGCTCCGTCACCGTCATGGCGATCGGCCGCGGCCCGCACAAGACCGTCCACTACGCGCGTGGCTACGACAACCGAACTCCGACGAGCGGCTACGGAACGATTCAACTCGTGAGCCCGCTGCTCACGCGCTGGCTCGGCTTCGTGGATTACGAGACCGGCGGCATCGGCGTGCTGCGCATCCAGTTCATTCCGGAACCGCACGCGAGGGCGACGCTGATCGCGGGCGCTTCACTCCTATGCGTGGGCATGCGGTTGCGACGACGCTGAGTGCAATGAGATCAGCAGTGATGCTTCCCGGGCTCCGAGGCGACGAGGTGGCGGTTTTCGGATCCCTCGAAGTGGCGGAGCTTCGCGCTGATGGGGGTGGAACCCTACTTTGCGCTGAGCGCTTGGGTACATCGCACGGCGTCGTGTGGCAACACGCCACACCTGCCGAGATTGCGCTGCGCGCGCCAGCCGGCGGAGCGCGCGTCGCCGAACGTCGACTCGGAGCTTGACTCGCGCGCGCGCGCGGTGGGACGATGCCGAACATTTGTGGGAGGCCGACACCATGAAGACCACTCGAACGACAGTGATCGCGATCCTGCTCGTCGCGGGCGTCTCGGCGATCGGAACGGCTCGCGCGGTGATTTTGAACCCGGGGCCGGTCGCCCAGACCGGACAGGCGATCTCCTACGCGCCCGGTGATGATGGCGATCTGCAGAAGGGCGTGCGCTGGCCCGATCCGCGCTTCACCGACAACCTCGACGGTACGGTGACGGATCACCTCACGGGCCTGGTCTGGCTCAAGGACACCACGCGCTTCTCGAACCGCGGCTGGAATCCCGCGCTCAACGCCTGCAACGAACTGGGCGACGACGGAGTCAGCCTGACGGACGGCTCCGCGGCGGGCGACTGGCGGCTGCCGAACAGCAAGGAGTTGCGGCGATTGATCGACTTCGGCAACGCGAACCCGGCGCTGCCGGCCGGCCACCCGTTCGTCGTGGCCGCGGGCGCAGTGTTCTGGACGAGCACCACGTCCACGAACAACACCGGGCGCGCCTGGACGATCGACGACGGCACGATGGTGAACGATCCGAAGGGCACGGCAAACGGCGTGTGGCCGGTTCGCGACGGTCCGCCCGGGGCGCTCGGCCCCGCGCCGGTGCCCAAGACCGGGCAGACGATCTCGTACGGCGCGCGCGACGACGGAGAGCTGCAGAAGGGCGTGGCCTGGCCCGCCCCGCGCTTCACCGACAACCTCGACGGGACGGTCACCGACAACCTGACCGGCTTGATCTGGCTGCAGGACGGCACAATTTTCTCCGGCCTCTCGTTTGCCGAAGCACTAGCCGTCGCGAGCGCGCTGGCCGACGACGGTGTTGGGCTCACGGACGGGTCCGCGCCGGGCGACTGGCGGCTGCCGAACGTTCTCGAGCTCGGCAGCCTGACCGACTTCAGCCAGATCGGTCCGGCGCTGCCCGTCGGCCATCCGTTCACAACAATCAACGCGGGCACCTTCTGGAGCAGCACCACCACGGCCACCAACGCGAATCGGGCCTGGACGATCGGGATGGGGATCGGGAGGATCCTGGACGTTGCGAAGGGCCAGCTCGAGCGGGCCTGGCCGGTTCGGGGCGACCCGGCGCTGCTCGTCGACGCGGACATCAAGCCCGGCAGCGATCCCAACTCGATCAATCCATCGCTCGAGGGAGACGTCCCCGTCGCGCTTCTCGGCTCCGAGCACTTCGACGTCGCCGACGTGGATCCCGCGACGCTGGCCTTCGGGCCGGACGGCGCGTCGTTCGACCACAGCCAGGGACCGCACGTCGAGGACGTGAACGGCGACGGCTACGCGGACCTGGTCGCGCACTACCGCATCGAGGAGACCGGGATCGCGTTCGGCGACACCGAGGCGTGCGTGACCGGCGCGCTGCTCGGCGGCCGGATCCTCGTGGGCTGCGACGCGGTGCGCACGGTGCCGGACATGGACGGCGACGCGCTGCTCGACGTCGACGAGGCCGCGATCGGAACCGACGCGCTGAATCCGGACACCGACGGGGACGGCTTCGAAGACGGCCAGGAGGTGCTCCTGATGGGAACGGATCCGCTCGATCCGCTCGACCCCGAGCCGGACCCGGCGCCCGAGCCCGCGGGCTGGCCGATGCTCGTCGCGGGCGCGGCGCTGCTGGGCGCGGCCTACCGGAGGCGTGTCCGCGACGGCTCGAAGCGAGCGCGGAACACGCGTCGCCGCCAGAGCGCCTCTTTTCATTGCCTATGATCCGGAGGTTCTACGCGTTCGAGCGCGAGGAGGGCCAGTGATCGAAGACGCAGCGCTCGGAGTCCTGTTCGGCGGGCTGCGCGCGGCCGTGACGATCGCCGATCGCGATTTCCGGATCACCTTCATGAACGATCGAGCCGCCGAGTTCTATGCCGAGGATGGCGGCCTCGAGTTGATCGGCCGGAACCTGCTCGATTGCCACCGAGAGGAGCACAAGCGGGTGATCCGCGACGCCTACGACCGCTATCGGGCCGGTGACCTCACCCCCACCCGCTACCGCTCGCGAAAGGAGGATGGCACGCTGCAGAGCGTCGTCCACATCCCGCTGCTGGTCGAAGACCGATTCCGCGGCCTCGCGGAGCTGATCTGGAACGAGCGCGCGGACCTGGTCTTCGAGAGCTGACGCGGACGCTGCGCGCCGCGCTCGGGCGCGCAAGGCGGCATTCGCCCGCTCCGTGATGCACCGTCTGCGGGAGCCGCCTGGCTGCCGCGCTTTCGCGGCCGGCTGGAAATCTCGAGTGGTTGACAGGCAAGCGCGAGAAGCCCGAGAATTCGACAGCGTGGCCCGATCGGGCGAAAGGGATCCCGCAATGGATCACGGTAGCGATCCCTACCGAGAGCTCTTCGAAAACTCGCCGGATGCGATCCTGATCATCGATAACGATCGCTTCGTCGACTGCAACCCGGCGGCGGCGACGATGCTGCGCTTCCCGAGCAAGGAGGCGCTGCTCGAGCGCTACTCGGGCGGCGCGGACACGCTGCGCGCCCATCCCGGGGAGTTCTCCCCGCCCCGGCAGCCGGACGGCCGGGATTCCTACGAGAAGGCGAACGAGATGATGAAGATCGCCTTCGAGAAGGGCAGCCACCGCTTCGAATGGGAGCACGTGCGCGCGGACGGCGAGTGCTTCCCGGTGGAGGTGTTGCTCACGCCGGTGTATCACGGCCAGCGCCACGTGCTGCACGTCGTCTGGCGCGAGATCGGCGAGCGCAAGCGGCTCGAGCAGGAGCTGCGGCAGGCGCAGCGTCTCGAGGCGGTCGGGCGCCTGGCCGGGGGAATCGCGCACGACTTCAACAACCTGCTCGTGATCATCCTGAGCCACGCGGAGCTGCTCAAGCAGGAGCTGGGGGCCGCGCACGCGAGCGAGCAGGCCGAGCGGGCGGCGGAGATCCAGGCGGCCGGCAACCGCGCGGCGTCGCTCACGCGTCAACTGCTCACCTTCAGCCGCGGCCAGCCCGTCCAGCCCCGACCCACCGATCTGGTGGAGCTGCTGACCGGCCTCGACGGCCTGCTCGGCCGACTGATCGGAGAGAACATCGACTACGCGATCTGCCTCGCCGAGGGATCCGTCACGGTGGAGGTCGAACCGTCCCAGGTGGAGCAGCTCGTCATCAACCTGTGCGCGAACGCGCGGGACGCGATGCCCGCGGGCGGCAAGCTCGAGGTCGCGCTCGAGCGCTACCGCCACGCGGATTCGAGCGCGCTGCCGGGCCTGGCCGCGGGCGACTACGCGGTCGTGCGCGTGAGCGATACCGGCGAAGGGATGACCCAGGAGCAGATCGACCGCGCGTTCGATCCCTTCTACACCACCAAGCCCCCGGGCGCGGGCTCCGGCCTGGGTCTCGCGACGGTTCACGCCATCGCGGAGCAGAGCGACGGTGCCGCGTTCATCGAGAGCGCGAAGGGCCGGGGAACGTCGGTTCGCGTCTATCTCCCCGTGAGCTCCCAGGCGCCGCTGCGCCTCTTCGCTGCACCGAAGCGCGCTTCGAAGTCGCTGTGCGGCAGCGAGACGATCCTGGTGGCCGAGGACGAGCGAGCCATCCGGAATCTGCTCGAGACCGTGCTGACCGGGAAGGGCTACCGGGTCATGACCGCCGCCGACGGTGTGGAGGCGCTCGACCTCGCGCGTGAGAGCGAGCATCGGATCGACCTGGTGATCACCGACGTGGTGATGCCGCGCCTCTCGGGACCGGAGCTCGTGCAGCGCCTGCGAGCGGAACGCCCCCGCGTGAAGGTGATCTTCATGTCGGGCTACGCGAATCAGGGCTCGCTCGCGGCGATCGAGCACGAGAACGCGGAGATCCTCGAGAAGCCGTTCTCCCCCCAGGTCATCCTCGAGCTGGTTCGCAAGCTGCTCGACCGCGAGTGAGCGAGCGAGCCGTCATGCCGATGGAGACGCCGTGCTGCTGTTGATGGAAGCGACGAAGCGCACCAGTCGCTAGAGTCGGGCCGTGAAGGTCTACGTGAAGCTGATCGCCACCTACCGCGACCATCTGCCGCCCGACGCGAACGGCAACACGACGTGCGTGGACGTGCGCCCCGGCAGCAGTGTCCAAGACGTGCTCGCGCCCTTCGGCATCCCGCTGGACGAGCGCAGCGTGATCGCGGTCAACGGCGTGACCGTCCCGCTCGATACGACCGTCTGCGAGGGGGATCAGGTCGCGGCCTTCTCGGCGATCGGCGGGGGGTAGGCCTCGGGAGCCCGGCCGCGCGCGATCGACTGCCCCGAGCCGGATGACTTCGCCCCGCGAAGGGATCGGAGGGAGAGCGGAATGTACGGATGGCACGGCAGGCTGCTTCGCGTCGATTTGACCCAGCGCAGGGTTTCCGCCGAGGAGATCGATCCGCAGGTCTCGAAGGACTTCATCGGCGGGCGCGGCGTCGCGATCCGCTACCTGTACGACGAGGTCGACCCCAGCGTCGATCCGCTCTCGCCCGAAAACGAGCTCATCTTCGCAACCGGCCCGCTCACCGCGACCACCGCACCCACCGGCAACCGCTACATGGTCGTGACCAAGTCTCCGCTCACGGGCGCGCTCGCCCACTCCAACGCGGGCGGCCATTTCCCGACCTGGATGAAGCGCACCGGCTTCGACCTCTTCATCTTCGAGGGCCGCGCCGACCGCCCCGTCTACCTCTGGGTGAACGAGGACGAGGCGGAGATTCGCTCGGCCGAGCACCTCTGGGGCAAGGACGTCCCCACCACGACGGATGCACTGCTCGCGGAGACCGACCCGAACGCGAGAGTCGCCTGCATCGGGCCCGCGGGCGAGAACCTCGTGCTGATGGCCGCGATCATGAACGACAAGGACCGCGCCGCGGGGCGCTCCGGCGTCGGCGCCGTGATGGGCAGCAAAAACCTCAAGGGTGTGGTGGTGTTCGGCCGGAAGAATCCCAAGTTCGCCGACGACGCGGCGATGCGCGCGCTCAGCGTGACGATCTCGAAGGAGGTCGGCGCGGACATGATGGCGGGCTCGGCGTTGCGGAAGTACGGCACCGCCTACGTGCCGCAGGTGACCAACGAGTTCGGCATCCTGCCCACGCGCAACTGGCAGACCGGCACCTTCGAGGGCGTCGATACGATCGACGGCCCGACGCTGACCGCGAAGTACCTCATCAAGCCGAAGCCCTGCTACAAGTGCCCGGTTTCGTGCGGCCGCCTGACGGAGGTCGCCGAGGGCAAGTACGCGGGCAAGGGCGAGGGCCCCGAATACGAGACCATCTCCGCGTTCGGCAGCGGCTGTGGGGTGGACGACCTCGCGGCGGTGACCAAGGCCAACTACTGGTGCAACGAGCTCGGCATGGACACCATCTCCGCGGGGATGACGATCGCCGCCGCGATGGAGATGTATGAGAAGGGCTACATCCCGGAAGCGGACATCGGAGGGCCGCTGCGCTTCGGCGACGCGGACGCGATGATCGAGATGGTGCAGAAGATGGCCCGCCGCGAGGGCTTCGGAAACGCGCTCGCGGACGGCAGCTACCGCCTGGCCGAGAAGTACGGCCACCCCGAGATCGCCGTGACGACCCGCAAGCAGGAGTTTCCGGGCTACGACCCGCGCGGCGCGCAGGGGATGGGCCTGCTCTACGCCACCTCGAACAAGGGCGCCTCCCACATGGAGGGCGACGTCGTCTACGAGGAGCTCTTCGGCGTGCCCGTGAAGGTGGAGATGTCGACGACCGAGGGCAAGGCGGAGCTGGTCGCCCATTTCCAGGACGTGTTCGCGCTGATCGATGCCTCGGGCTTGTGCGTGTTCCTCGCGCTGCGTTACGTCTTCAGCAACGAGCGCATGCTGCTGCCCACGCGCCTGTCGCAGCTGCTGAGCTACACGACGGGCGTCGAGTGCACGCCCGAGGAAGTCCTCACCGCCGCGGAGCGCGTATACAACCTCGAGCGGTTGTTCCTGATGAGGGCCGGCTCGACGGAAGATACGCTCCCGCCGCGCATGCTCGAGGAGCCGCTGCCCGACGGACCCAACAAGGGGCAGGTCAGCCGTCTGGGCGAGATGCTGCCCGAGTTCTACCGGATCCGCGGCTGGGACGAGACCGGTTTCCCGACGCAGGAGAAGCTCGCGGAGCTCGGATTGGTGTAGCCGCGGGCCGCGTCGCCCGGACGGTCGGCGCGCTTCGCTTCCGATCGACAGTGTCACAGCGGCGCGCGATCGCATCGGCGCCGATTTCACCGCTTTTCGCTTGACTCGGTGCAGCCCGCAGTTCAGGGTGAATTCGCGCGGCGGTTGCGCGCCACGCCGTCGCTTGCCCGCGCGAGGAGGAGCGAGACGTGCGACGATCGCGCTCGATCGCCGGTCGGGTCCGGACGCTCGCGTTCGGCCTCGCGGCGTTCGCCGCCCTCTCGCAGCCCGGGCGCGCCGCCTCGGTCTTCGAGGGCGAGCCCGACGACTCGATTGCCACCGCGCAGCCGGTCGACGCGCTCTTCGATGCGGGCCCGTGCCCGGGCAACCCGGATCTCGTGCCGGACGCCGCAGATCCGGGGCCCGGTTTCTTTGCGAACGTCGAGACGGTCCCGCTCCACACGGGGGACATCGTCCACGTCGAGTGGTGTCTGCACCTGCCCGCGCCCGCCGCGAACATCGCGGGCTTTGCGTTCTACGCGTTCTACGATCCGAGCGAGCTGGATCTGATTCACACCGGATTCCTTCCCCCGCTCGTCAACACGACGCCGCTCGGGTCTCCGTCCGCAAACCCCTTCTGGATCCCCGCATCGTCGACGTTTCCGCCACTGCCGCCGAGCTCCAGCGCCGCGAGCTCCACGCGGCCGCACCTGGCCTGGTATCCGCCGTCGGTCCTCTCGGGCTCGGGGGTTGCGCTCTCCGCGTCCACGACGATCCCGCTGTTCTCGTTCTCACTCCAGGCTCGACACACCTCGCTCTCCGACGCGGGCCCCGAGTTCGCGGTGAGCGAGATCATTCCGGTCTTCCACGCGGTGAGCTCCTTCAGCTCCTCCGCGTTCCTGCGCTGGATCGGGTCGACATTCACGTTCTCGACGTTCGGCCCGGTCTTCACGGGCTCGATCTACGTTCCGGGCCCGTATCTGGGCGCGCCCGCCAACTACGCGCACCTCGGCGTGGTGCACGCGGCGCCCACCCCCACCGCCACGCCGAGCGCGACGCCCACGCCCACGCCGACTCCCGAGCCCGGCCTCGCGCTGCAGTGGGTGGCGGGCCTGCTCGGCCTGGCCGCGCTCGGCCGGCTTCAGCGCTTCCAGAAGTCCGGGTGAAGCAGCACGAGGAGCGTCAACAGCTCGAGTCGACCGGCGATCATCGCCGCGCAGAGCGCGAGCTTGACCGCGACGGGGAAGTGGGCGAAGTGGTCGAACGGGCCAATCGCGCCGAGGCCCGGTCCGACGTTACCGACGGAGGTCAGCGCGGCGCTGATCGCGGTGACGACGTCGTAGCCCGCCGCGGCGACGATCAGCGCGACCGCCGCAACGAGCGCGACGTACGCGGTGAAGAACGCCCAGATCCCGGAGAGCACCGGATCGGGCACGGGCTTGCCGCCGTAGCGAACCGGATGTCCCACGGCGGCGCGGTGTCCGAGCCGATCGAACACGCTCGCGAGCGCTCGCATCCCGATCAGCACGCGAAGGCTCTTGACGCCGCCGCTCGTCGAGCCCGCCATCCCGCCCAGGAACATCAGCTGGAGGAGCACGAGCAGGGCCAGCGCGGGCCACCCCTCGAAATCGGCGGTCGCGTAGCCGGTCGTGGTCGCGATCGAGATCACCTGGAACGCGGCGGCGCGAATCGACTGCCCGCCGAGCGTCCAGGCGACGACGCCGATCGCGACCGCGAGCAGCAGCGCGTAGTAGCGCAGCTCGCCGTCGGCCAGGACGGCGCCGATCCGGCCGACGAGCAGACGGTAGTGGAGCATGAAGTTGACGCCGGCCAGCGCCATGAAGACGATGACGATCCACTCGACCAGCGGCGAGCCGAAGCCCGCGATCGACTGGCCCTGGGTCGAGAAGCCGCCGGTCGACATCGTGGTCAGCGCGTGACAGAGCGCGTCGTACGCCGAGAGGCCGGCCGCCAGCAGCAGGACCCATTCGATGGCCGTGAAGCCGACGTAGATCAACCACAATCGCCGCGCGGTGTCGGCGATCCGGGGCGTGAGCTTGTCGGCGATCGGGCCCGGCACCTCCGCGTTGAACAGCTGCATGCCACCCACACCGAGAAGCGGCATCAGCGCCACCGCGAACAGGATGATCCCCATGCCCCCGAGCCACTGGGTGATCGAGCGCCACAGCAGCAGGGACAACGGGGCGCCGTCGATGTCCGTCATCACCGTCGAGCCGGTGGTCGTGAACCCCGCGACCGCTTCGAACAGCGCGTCGACGGTGCCCAGGGTCCCGGTCAGGTCATAGGGCAGCGAGCCGAATGCGGATGCCAGCAGCCAGGCCGTGACGACCGTGAGGAAACCGTCCCGGGTGCGCATGCGTCGATCCGTCGGACGCACGCCGAACGCGATGGAGAGTCCGCAGACCAGCGCGGCGACCGCGCTCGCCACGTAGGGGAGGGCGGGTTCGCCGAAGATCAACGCAGCCGCGATCGGAGCCAGCTGGAACGCACCGAGCCCGATCAGCAGCCAGCCCAGGAAGTTCGCGACGAGCAGGACGTTCACCGGCGATCGGCCCCCATCCCTTGGTGGGTGGGAGCGTAGCCGGGCGCGCGGGCGTTCAGCACCCGATCGCGCGATCTTCCCGAATTTCCCGGACCGCGACGGGGTGCGGCGCGCGCCCGAAGCCGTAGAATGCACCCATCCCGTGCTTGGTGGAACGCTCAGGATGTCCCCGTTCGATCGCCCGGTGGGCGCGCGGCTGCGGCAGTGGAAGGGCGGTGCGGTCGTCTGGGGCGCGTGCGCGCTGATCGCGCTGGGGCCGGGCTGTCGCGACCAGTCGACCGCGCCGTCGCCCGGCGCCTCGACCGTCGAGCCGGCCATCGTCTTCGCCGATGTGACGCGCCGGGCCGGGATCAGCTTCCGCTACACGTTCGGCGACTTCAGCTACGACAACATCCTGGAATCGAGCGGCTCGGGCGTCGCGTTTCTCGACCACGACGGCGACGGCGACTACGACCTGCTGTTTCTCAACGGACGCTACGTCGAGGATGTCAGCGATCCGAAGGGCCGAGTCTTTCGCGAAGCGCGCAACGCGCTGTATCGCAACAACGGAGACGGCACGTTTGCGGACGTCACCCAGCGTGCCGGCCTCGGCGAAGACGCTTCGTGGTCCATGGCCGCGGGGTGCGCGGACTACGACGGCGACGGCTTCGTCGACATCCTCGTCGCCAACTACGGGCCCAACCGCTTCTACCACAACAACGGGGACGGCACCTTTGCGGACCGCACCGCGGAGCTCGGCCTCGCGGGGCCCGAGGCGCTCAACGGCTGGCCCAAGTGGTCGGTCGCCGTCGCCCCGTTCGATGCGGATGCCGACGGCGATCTGGACATCTTCGTCGGCAACTTCCTCGCCTTCGACCCGTATCACCTGAGTCCCGGCGCGCCGCAGCGCATGCCCGCGCCCGCGGAATACCAGGGCCAGCCGTCGAGCTTCTACCGCAGGCGCGCCGATGGCGGCTACGACGAGGTCGCGGCCGAGGTCGGGCTGTACTTCCCGCAGAACAAGGTCATGGGACTGACCGCGTTCGACGCGGACGAGGACGGAAGCGTCGACGTCTTCCAGGCCAACGATCATCACGGCAACTACCTGCTGCGGAATCGGGGCGATGGCACGTTCGAGGAGGTCGGCGCGCGTGCGGGTGTGGCGCTGAACGAAGACGGCGTGGCCACCGGCTCGATGCACGGCTCGCTGGGTGACGTCGACGGCGACGGGCGCGTCGACATCCTCGTGACCGACCTACGCTACGGCAGCCTCTACCGCAACCTCGGCGGCGGGCGCTTCGTGGACATCGTCCAGGCCAGCGGCGCCGCGGTCGGCATGCGCGGGATGGAGGCCTGGGGCGCCGGCCTCCACGACTTCGACAACGACGGAGACGTCGATCTGTTCGCCACCAACGGCGCAGCCGAGACCCTGATCGAGAAGCCGCCGACGCTCATGCGAAACGACGGTGCGGGGCGCTTCATCGACGTGGGCGCCGAGGCGGGCCCGTACTTCGCGGGCAAGCGATCGGGGCGCGGCGCCGCGTTCGGCGACTACGATGACGACGGCGACATCGACATCGCGATCAATCACGTGGATCTCGAAGCCCGCGCGACGCTGCTGCGCAACGACACGAAGAGCGGTCATCACTGGTTCGGCGTGCGGCTCGTGCCGACGCGCGGCGCGCCCGAGCCGATCGGCGCGATCGTTCGGATCACTGCGGGCGGGCGCAGCCAGGTGCGCGTCTACCAGCCCACCCAGTCCTACCTCTCGCAGAACGACCCGCGCCTGCACTTCGGCCTCGGCGCGGCCGCGCGGGTCGACGCGCTGGAGATCCATTGGCCGGGCCGCGGCGTTCAAAAGCTCGGCGATCTGGCCGCCGACCGGTACCTCACGGTGGTGGAGCCCTGATCGCCCGGCTGGCCGCGGTGAGCGCCCGCACACCCGGGTGTTTCGAAAAGAGTTGACATTTCCCCCCGGAGCTGGGCTAACTGGGTGGCTTCTGGGCCGGCGGTTTCGACACGAGGTGATCTGGCCTCGCCGGGCCGCGCGAGCGTCCGTGATCGCTCCAATGCCTTTGGAATTGCAGCGGTTTTTGCTGAGGAGGAGGTGTGGCATGTCGCGGATCAGGATCCGGAGCTCCGTCGCAGAGCGCCTGCTGACCGTCGCGCTCGTCGCCGTGCTCTGGTCCGCCGTCGCCCAGGCCGGGCCGACGCCCAGCCCGAGCGCGACGCCCACGACCACACCGAGCGCCACGCCCACGGCCACGCCGAGCGCGACACCCACCGCGACGCCGAGCGCGACACCCACCGCGACGCCGAGCGCGACGCCCACGGCCACGCCGAGCGCCACGCCCACGGCCACGCCGAGCGCGACACCCACGGCGACGCCGAGCGCGACGCCCA
>JBFGGA010000050.1:0-18843 GCA_041579295.1 Myxococcota bacterium
GAGACGACGACGAGCGTGAGATCCTCGACCTCGAGCATGCGCAGGTGCTCGAGGATGTCGCCGAGGCGCGCGTCGCTGCGCTCGAGCGCGGACGCGCGCCCGCGCGGCGGCGCCGCGTGGCGAAAGTCGACGAAGAGCAGGAACGGAACCGTCGAGCGCTCCATGCGCCAGTCGAGCAGCCAGGCCCGCGCGCGCGCGGCGAGCGCATCCGCGTCGCGCCTGTCGGCGTCGAGGCCGAGCGCGCGCGCGAGCGGAAGCAGCGGCCCGCTCAGCAGCGGCGCGGCGCCGAGCCACGCGAGCCTTCCCTCGAGCAGCCCGCGCGGCCCGGGCTGCGCGTCGACTTCGGAGCGCGCGAACTCGCCGGCCGCGCCTTCGCCCGGCAGCATCGCGGCCACCGCGTAGCCCGCTCCCAATAGCTGGGGGGCCACTGCGCCGCCCCGGGTGTCGCGCAACAGAGCGCGCGCTCCCGCGCCGCTTGCCTCCGGGAGCACCTCGAAGCTCACGCCTTCGGCCGCGAGCCGCTCGAGGGTCGGCGTGGCGTCCGGAACTCCGGAGCCCGGCGATCGATCCGCTGCGGGATACGCCGCGATCAGCAGATTCCCCGGTGACGCGCCGATCTCGGGCGCTTCGCGCTCGTACCAGAGCCACGGCCACCAGGTCGGCGCGGCGGCGGCGGCGGCCGCGAGCGCGATCAGCCAGAGCAACCCGTGCGCGAACGGCCGCGCGGGGCGGCTCGCGCGGCGCCTGGCCACCGCCACCGCCGACCCCGTGGCCGCCGCCGCGGCGAGCATCAGCGCCAGCCCGATCAGCGCGCCGAGCCATCCCGAGAGCCGCTGCGCGTAGGCAAGCCGCTCCGAGGCGGCGAGCAACAGCGCCACGCCGCCCCAGACGTACGGCCCCGAACAGACCACCCCGCGTCGCTCCAGCGCGTCCGCGAGGCGCGACGCCGCGAGTCCGGCCCCGGTCGCGAACAGCGCGGCGGTCATCAGCCCCGAAAAATCGAGTATCGCGGGGAGTTCGCCCGCGCTCAGCGCGCCGAAGAAGCGGCCGGCGATCGCAGCGAACAGCAGCGGTCCGACGAGGGCCCCGACCAGACCCGAGTAGGAAAAGCGCGTGGACCGCCAGCGCGCGATCGCTCCGACGAGCAGCGCGCACGACCCGACCAGCGCCGCGTCGATCGCGAGCACCAGCGCCGCGAGGCGTGGCGGCAGCGCCGCGCCCCCCGGCAGCGCGACCGCGAGCTCGGCGAGCCCGTACATCAGCCCCGCGCTCGCGCCGGCCCAGAGCCAGTCGGCCAGCGCGGGTCGCGGCGGCAGGCGATGGGAGAAGCGCGCGGATCGGGTCGCGGTCATGGGGCTCCGACGCGCGGATCGCTCGCCCCGCGCGCAACGACTCGGGAGTATGCCCCGCCAGGCCTGCCGCGCGAGCCGCGGCCCCGCGCCTCAACGCCGCGTGGGCTGCCAGGTCACGGCGCGCCGACCCGACAGGTGGTAGAACCACGCCACGGCGATCGCGGCGTTGACGAGCACGAAGAATCCCGCGAGCCGCGGGATCTTCCACGCCCGAACCCCTGGCATGCCGAGCGCCAGCGCGCCCAGTCCGTAGCCGAGCAGCTGCGCGGCGAGCAGCGCCGCGGCGACCCCGCTCTCGGCGGCCGCGAGCGCACTGCCCGCGAGCACGCCCAGCAGCGCGAACGGCGAGGTGAAGCGCGCGACCTTGTGCCCCCAGAGCGCCAGCGCCGCCCGCCCATAGCGGGGGTGCAGCAACGCGCGGTAGGTGGCGAGCACGGCGATGCCCCGGCGCACGGTGCGAATCTTGCGCTGCCACTCGACGCCCTGCTGCTCGGTGGCGCGAAAGCGCGCCCGCGCGCGCGGCTCCGAGACCGCGCGAAGGCCGCGGCGAATGGACTCCAGCGCGATCCGGAAGTCGCTCGCGAGGTCTTCCGGCCAGGGCGAGGCCAGTGAGCGCCGCACCGCGAAGAACGAGCCCGACAAGCCCACCAGCGTGCACGCGCGGCTCTCGAAGCGGCGCAGCGCCATCTCGAGCGACACGTAGCTGCGCTCTCCGCCACCGGTATCGACGATGTCCTCGCTGCTCACGCAACCGACCTCGGGGTCGCCGAACGGCCGGACGATTGCGCGCAGTGCGTCGCGCGCGAGCTCGGCACCGAGGTCCGTGAAGACCAGAATCTCGCCGCTCGCGCGTCGGATCGCGTTCGCCTGCGCGGCCTCCTTGCCGCGGCGGCTCTCGCTGCGGACCAGCACGACGCCGCGCTCGGCGAACTCGCCCGCGATCGCGTCGGTTGCGTCCGTGGAGCCGTCGGACGCGACGATCAGCTCGACGGGCGACCCGTAGTCGAGCGCGAGCGTGGCCTCGAGCTTTGCGCGCAGCTCGCGCTCGCCGTTGTGCACGGCGATGATGACCGTGAGCGGCGGCTGGGCGTCGCCCGCCCGAACTTCCCGGGGCGAGAAGCGCGCGAGGAGCAGCGCGAGCAGCGGGTAGCCCAGGTAGCCGAAACCGAGCCAGCCGAGCGATGCGGTCAGCAGCAGCGCGCCGAGGATCACGCCCGGCGCCTCCGCGTCGCGCCGCCCGCAGCCCAGCTCCACCGCCCGTTCGAGGCCGCCATGCGAAACTTATAGGCGATCGCCCGCGCGCTTTGCTCGCCGATCGGGCGCAGAGCAAGGAGCGAAAGCCCGGAGGGGTCACGCGACGCCGCGGAAGCTTTGGCCGGAGGCCAACGCACAGCTAGTCTCACGCGATGCCGAGCTACCAGAGCTGGGGACGGCTCCCGAAGGCGACTCCGGCGGCCGTGCGGCGCCTCGACTGGCGCGCGGAGCTCGCCGAGCTGGACCTCGGGACGACGACCGCCCTCCCCTACGGGCTCGGCCGCAGCTACGGCGACAGCTGCCTCAACGATGGCGGCCTGCTGATCGACACCCGGCGCATGTCGCGGCTGATCCGCTTCGACGCGGAGCGCGGCATCCTGCGCGCCGAAGCGGGGCTCAGCCTGGAGCAGCTGCTCGCGGTGATCGTCCCGCGCGGTTGGTTCCTGCCGGTCAGCCCGGGCACCCAGTTCGTCACGCTCGGCGGGGCGGTCGCGAGCGACATCCACGGCAAGAACCACCACCGCGCGGGAACCTTCGGCCGCCACGTCCGCCGGTTCGAGCTCTGGCGCTCCGACGGCACGCGGCGCGAGTGCTCGCCCGACGAGAACGCCGAGCTCTTCCGCGCGACGATCGGCGGGCTGGGCCTCACGGGCCTGATCACCTGGGTGGAGATCCAGCTCGCGCGCATCGCGAGCCCGTCCCTGCAAATGGAGCGGATTCGCTTCCGGAGCTTCGATGAGTACCTCGCGCTCGAGCGCGAATCGAGCGACGCCTACGAGTACACGGTCTCCTGGATCGATTGCCTGCGCGCCGGACCGACGCGCGGCCTGTTCCAGCGCGCCAACTTCGCGGAGCGCGGCGTCGGGCGCGGCCGCGATCGCGCCCCGCGCACGCGCCGGCCGCTGCTTCGCGTCCCGTTCGACCTGCCCTCCTGCGCGCTCAACGCGGCCGCGATGAAGCTCTTCAATCGGGTCATCTTCCAGCTGCAGCGCGCGGATCGCAGCGCGCGGGTCGTCCACTACGCGCCCTTCTTCTACCCCCTCGATCGCGTACTCGAGTGGAATCGGATCTACGGCAAGCGCGGCTTCTACCAGTATCAATTCGTCGTCCCGAACCAGGCCGAAGGCGCCTTTCGGGAGATCCTCGACCGGATCGCGCATTCCGATCAGGGCTCCTTTCTGGTCGTGCTCAAGAAGTTCGGCGGGATCGCCTCGCCCGGTTTGATGTCGTTTCCGCGCGAGGGGCTGACGCTCGCGCTCGACTTTCCGAACCGCGGCGCGAAGACGCTCGAGCTGCTCGAAGCGCTCGACGGCTTCGTGCGGCGGGCCGGCGGCTGCGTCTACCCCGCGAAGGACGCGCGCATGTCGGCCGAGAGCTTTCAGCACTTTTACCCGCAGTGGAAGGAGTTCGCGCGCTGCATCGATCCGCGCTTCTCTTCTTCGTTCTGGCGGCGCGTGACCGCGGAGGCCGGGCGATGAGGCGCATCCTGATCACCGGCGCCAGCTCCGCGATCGCGCAGGAGGTCGCCAGGCGCTTCGCGGCCGAGGGCGACGCGTTCTTCCTGGTCGGCCGCGACCCCGACAAGCTGACCGCGGTCGCCGACGACCTGCGCGCCCGCGGCGCGCGCGAAGTCGCGACCGAGGCGGTCGACCTGATCGACCTCGCGCGCTGCTCGCGGCTGATCGAAGAGGCGGCCGAGCGCCTCGGCGGGCTCGACACGCTGCTCGTCGCGCAGGGGACGCTCCCGGATCAGGCCGCCTGCGAGGCGCAGCCCGCGCTCGCGCTGCGCGAGTTCTCGCTCAACGCGATGGGCCCGATCACGCTGCTGCTCAAGGCCGCCGCGCACTTCGAAGCGCGGGGCGGGGGCTGCCTCGCGGTGATCACCTCGGTGGCGGGCGTGCGCGGGCGCCGCAGCAACTACGTCTACGGCGCCGCCAAGGCGGCCGTCTCGACCTTCCTCGAGGGCCTGCGCGGGCGAGTCGCCGGCGCGGGTGTGCGCGTCGTCGACATCCGGCCCGGCTTCGTCGATACCCCGATGACCGCGCACCTCCCCAAGACGCCGCTGTTCGCGAGCGCCGCGTCGGTCGGCGCGCGCATCCACCGGGCGATGATCGCGGGCGAGGCCGTCGTCTACACGCCCTGGTTCTGGGGCCCGATCGCGCTCGCGATCCGGCTGATTCCCCGTTCGATCTTCTCGAAGCTCTCGATCTGATCGCGCCGCGATGAAATCCGCCCGGCTCAGCACAGCAATCCTCAGCGTCGCGCTCCTGGCGACGGGCGGCTTGGCGTGGAAGCTGCAGCTGCAGCCCGCGCTCGAAATCGACGCGAGCGCGCTCGCCGCGCTGCCGATGCGAATCGACGTCTACGACGGTATCGACGTCTCGCTCGAGTCGACCGTCGAATCGGTGCTCCGCGCGGACTTCAACCTGCAGCGCGCCTACCACGGCGCGGGCTCGCTCGTCTGGCTCTACGTCGGCTACTACGGAACGGCGCGCGGTGGCCGACCGGAGCACACGCCGCGGGGCTGCTACACCGGCGCGGGCTGGGGGATCGAGTCCGCGCGCACCCTGCGCGCCTCTCCTGAAGGAGCGCTGCGGGTCCGGGAGTTCCTCGTCGAGCGCGACGGCGAGCGGCGCCTCGTCCACTACTGGTATCGATCGCGGCGGCGGACCGGCATGGTCGGGGGGTGGGATCAGAACGTCGACCGGCTCGTGGGACGACTCACCAGCGGCCGGGCCGACGGCGCGCTGATCCGCATCAGCACCCCGCTCGGCGACGGCGACGAGGTCGGCGCGCGCGGGCGACTGCTGGGCTTCGCGAGCGTTCTGGATCCATTGATCGCCGAGCGCTGGCCCGTGGAGTCCGAGGCCGGTTGACGGATCTGCGCGCGCGGATCGGCTTCGCGGCGCGGGATCGCACCCTCGCGCCCCGGCTCAGGGCGTCTCGCGCCCGTCCGAGCGCCGGTGCGAGCGCCGGCGCCGGTTGTAGTGGCGGCGAATGATCTCGACCACCTCTTCGACGTCGTCGGTGACGGTGAAGAGCTTGAGATCGCGCTTGGAGATCATCCGCTCGGCGAGCAGCCGCTCCCGGATCCAGTCGAGCAGCCCCTTCCAGTAGGCGCTTCCGAAGAGGATCACCGGGAAGTCGTGGATCTTGCGGGTCTGCTTGAGGGTCAGGGCCTCGAAGATCTCGTCGAGCGTGCCGAAGCCGCCCGGCAGCGCCACGAACCCGCAGGCGTACTTCACGAACATCACCTTGCGCGCGAAGAAGTAGTTGAAGTGGATCACGACGTCGGCGTACTTGTTGGGCTTCTGCTCGAAGGGCAGCTTGATGTTCAAGCCGATCGACTGTCCGTCACCGCGGTTGGCTCCGAGGTTCGCGGCCTCCATGATGCCGGGGCCGCCACCCGTGATGATCGAGAAGCCCGCCTGCGAGAGCGCCTGCGTGACCTGCACCGCGTCCTGGTAGTAGTCGTGGTTGCGTCCCACGCGCGCGCTTCCGAAGACGGACACCGAGGGCCAGACGTGGCGAAGGGTCTCGAACCCCTCGACGAACTCGCCCATGATCTTGAAGACACTCCAGGTGTCCTTGGCCTGCCGATCGGGCATGCCCGTCCTATCGGACTCTCTGCGCGAGCGGCTGAGCGGATCCGTCACTCAGGACTTCTTGAACAGATCGTCGAGAGCGGCTCGAGCGCTCGCGCGTTCCGCTCCCGCCGCGGTGCCGGATCGATCGCCGTACGCGAAGTAGTCGCAGCGGTTGGCCCGATCGCGCTCGGATACCCACTCGGCGTTCGGCTCCCGGCACTGGTTGTAGGCGTTGAGGTCGTAGTGGACGCAGTTGAGGCAGACGTGGAGGTCCGAATTGCACTTCGCGCAGGTGTCGCGAAACCCCACCCGCTCACCGGCCGCGAGCTCGACCGGCGCGCTGCACGAAAAGCACCCCATGCCCCCCGCAGACTGCGCGGCCCGGCTTGTCCTGTCAAGCCGGGGCGGCCGGCCGCGAGTGGGGGCCGCTCGGCGCCGGCGCCCGACCCCCGCATCGAGCCATTCAGTCCGAGGAGCGGCGCTCCGATAGGGGGGCCGGAGCCGAGCGATGCGCAAACCGATCCTCTCCAGCCGGTCCGACGAACCCGAGGCAGCCGAGGCGATCGAGACCTTCGTCGTGACCCTTGCCGAGCGCGTGGACGACCTCCAGGACGTCGAGTTCAAGGGCGACCTCGAAGAGCTCGCCAGCAAGGCGCGCAGGCTCGGCACCACGGCGCTCGAGCTCGGCTTCGATCTGCTCGCCGCCTCTTCATCCGATCTGGAGCGCTGTTGCCGCGTCGAGAGCGTGGACGAAGTGCGTGAGACCCTCATCGATCTCACCGAGATCGCCAAGCGGATCCGCATGGGCCACCGCGGCTCGGCCTGACGAGCCCCCGCCGCTTCGCCTGCGAGCCCGGGATCGGCGAACCCGCCGCGTCGCCGATGCGCGAGGTCGAAACATCCGCCCGCTAGACGAAGAACCAGAGGCTGATCGCCTTGCCCTCCGAGTCGAGCCAGCGGCCGCTCTGGAGCGCCACGAACGCGAGGATGCCGAGATTGCTGCCCGCGTGGGCGATCACCAGCGACAACAGATTCTTGCGGTAGTAGAACCAGAGCATCGTGAGGACGACCCAGGCGATTGCAACCGGCCGCTCCCAGGCGACGTGGGAAAACGCGAACCAGACCACGACGACGATGAAGCTGCGCCAGCGAAAGCGGCCGATGGGCACGTCGCGAAAGTCGTCGCGCTTGTCGCAGACATCGACGTAGCGCAGCAGCCAGCTTCGGACGAAGAGCTCCTCCATGAACGGGGTCACGATCCCGTAGCCGAGCGCGCGCACGAGCAGCGCGAGGGGCACCAGTGAAGCCCCCCAGACGCCGGGGTCGAAACCGGCCTCGTCGGGCCGCAGCGAATCGATCCAGAGGTACGGGGCCATCCAGAGCGCGGCGCCCGCGACGCCGATCGCGAAATCGAGCGCGAGCCCGCTGAGGCCGAACGGGTAGGCGCGCAGCTCGGGGTAGTGCCCCCGCCGGTAGTAGAAGAGCAGGAATCCGAGCGGGGCCGCGACCTGAATCGGCAGCAGGTAGGCGCTCGCTGCGTCCGGAAGCTCCCCGCCGATCGACACCGCCAGCATGAATGCGAGGTAGGGCAGCCAGTAGGCCCCCCAGCCGTGGCCGCCTCGACGGCTCCGAGGCGAACGCTTCGATCCCGGTTCGTCGGCTGCCAACGCCGCTCCCCTCCCCGTCCCGTCCGCGCGGCGCCCGCGGCGCCCCGCCCGGCTCGCGGGCCGCGGCGGGCCCGCCGGCGCCGGGCGCGCATGCCGTGATGGCCCGCGAAAGGCTACCCGAAGTTCGAGGGCTCGAGCGCGGCTCAGGCCCCGCCGCGATGGGACGATAAGTCTCACATCCCCGCCCGGCATCTACCCACGCTGGCGACCAGAGGTTCATGCTCTTCTTCGAGTACTCGTTCCTGTTCGTCTTCTTGCCGCTCGCGCTGGGCGGCTACTTCGCGCTTCCCCGGGGCGCCCGGAACGCCTGGCTGCTCATCGCGAGCTGCGCGTTCTACTCGTTTTCGAGCTGGATGTTCCTGCCGGTCCTGTTCTGCTCGATCGTCGTCGACTTCGCGGCGGGGGGGCGAATCGCCCGCACCTCGGACCCGAAGCGGCGAAAGCGCTGGCTGCTGGTATCGGTCTGTACGAACCTCGGCGCGCTCGCCGCCTTCAAGTACCTCGGCCTGATCACCGCGGGCCTCGGCGACCTCTTCGGGCCCGATCGCATCCCGCTGCTGGAGGCGGCGCTTCCGATCGGGATCTCCTTCTACACCTTCCAGTCGATGAGCTACACGATCGACATCTACCGGGGTCGGGTGCAGCCCGCAGCGCGCTTTCGCGACTTCGCGGCCTTCGTCTCGATGTTCCCGCAGCTGATCGCCGGCCCGATCGTCCGCTACGCGCACCTCGCGCCCCAGCTCGCCCGGCGCGATCACGACGCCGAGCGCTTCGCGAGCGGCATCTACCTGTTCGTCGTCGGCTTGGCGAAGAAGCTGTTGGTCGCCGACACGCTCGCGAAGCTCAGCGCCCCGATCTTCGCGAGCGGCGACCCCGGATTCGTGGATTCCTGGGTCGCGATGCTGCTGTTTTCGGGACAGATCTACTTCGACTTCTCGGCCTACTCGGACATGGCGATCGGCCTGGGGCGCCTGTTCGGCTTCGAGCTGCCGGAAAACTTCCGCTCCCCGTACTGCGCGACCTCGTTCTCCGACTTCTGGCGCCACTGGCACATCACGCTGTCGAGCTGGCTGCGCGACTACCTCTACATCCCGCTCGGCGGAAATCGACGCGGCGCCTCGCGGACCTACCTGAACCTGCTCGTCACGATGCTGCTCGGCGGCCTCTGGCACGGTGCGAGCTGGAACTTCGCGCTCTGGGGCGGCGTGCACGGAGCGCTGCTCGCCGCCGAGCGGATGGGCCGTGGACGCCTTCCCGCGCCGCCTCGGATCGCGCGGCGGCTGTTGGTCCTTCTCGCGGTGACCGCCTGCTGGGTTCCGTTCAAGTTCGAAGCGCTGTCCGAGACCCTGCTCTGGTGGGGCGCGATGTTCGGGGGCGCGGGCCTCGGGTCGGTCGGGGTCGTCGAAGGCACGGCCGTCGCGCTGATGTTGCTGCTCGTCTGGCTACCGCGGCGGGCCTACGCGTGGAAGCTGCGCTTCGACCTGCCCCAGATCGCCTACGCGAGCGCGCTGCTGCTCGCCGCGATCTGCATCGGATACGGACGGGTGGAGACCTCGCCCTTCCTCTACTTCCGGTTCTGAAGCGATGCGTGGGCCTCGTCATTTCATCCTGCTGATGGCAGCGATCTGGGCCGCGCTGTTCGTGCAGTCCTCGTTCTTCGAGCACCCCGAATTCAGGGCCTGGGAGATCCTGCGCGACCAGGAGACCGGTCGCTTCGCGCCCGGCCGGCGGCTCGAGATGGAGGAGATCGGCGATCTCGGCCGTCTGAGCTGGGTCCGGGACCTCCAGGCCCCGCGCGACGTGGTGTTCAGCACCGACCGCTGGGGGTTGCGGAATCCGATCGAAATCGAGCAGCCGAGGATCGTGGTCCTCGGCGACAGCTACGTGGCGGGCTCGAGCATTTCGGATCACCACACGCTCACGGTCGCGATGAGCCGCGAGCTGCGCGAGCCGGTCTACAACTTCGCCGTCCGTTCGGTCGACGCGCCGGCGCTCTTCCTGCGCGAGGAGCGCTTCGCGCACAGCCCCCCGGAGACCGTCGTCTGGGCGCCCGTGGCCCGGCTGATTCGCCCCCACCCCCTGTTCTTGCTGGATGAAGACATCGGGGCCGACGGTCCGGATCGAGGCGCGCTGCGCTGGATTCGCGGGATCGGCGAGGGATTGGAGCGCTTCGAGGATCACCTGAACCGGGACAACGGGCTCGCACACGCGGCGCGCTATTTTTTAAACGGGCTGCATCACAGTTGGTTCGGACACCCCAACCTCATCGAGACGCCCGAAGGGCCGGCTCTCGCGCTGGACCTCGACGTCCAGCGGCTCACCGTCTCCGCGGAAGCGCGCGAGGTCGATGCGGTGGTCTCGATGGTGGGCGCCTTCTCGGACTTCCTCGCGGAGCACGGCGTTCACCTGATCTACTGCCCGATTCCGGAATCCGGCACGATCTACCCCGAACTCTTCCCGGAGGATGCGCGCGAGAAGCTCGCGGTGCCGAGCTTCCTCGATCGCCTGATCGCCGACAGCCGCGCGCAGGGCGTCCACGTGGTCGACCTGCGGCCGATCTTCCGGGCCAACCGGTCGGAGTACCTCTACCAACGGGACGATTCCCACTGGAATCCGCGCGCGATCGCGCTCGCCGCGATGGCGCTCACCGAGGCGGTGCGCAGCTCCGATCGTCGACGCATCACCAAGACCACGCGTGAGCGAAAGCGCTGAGGCCCGCTCGGGCATCCGCGAGCGGGCGAGATTCGTTCAGCGGGTCGAACCGATGGGGCGGCTCGCGCCGGGACAACCCCAGATACGCGACAACCCGAGCGCCGCGGATCGGCGTCGGGTTGCCGGAGGAATCGTTGGCTCGGGGAGCCGAGGGTCAGCCGCGGCGGCGGCCCCCCCAGGCCAGCCCCGTCAGGCCGAGCGATAGCAGCGTCAGGGTGGCGGGCTCGGGCACCACCGTGGCCGAATTCGACCAGTTGGTGTCGTTTGCGCCTCCGGCCAACATCGAGGCGGCGACGTCCGTCGGCGAGCCGAGCACGTCGAACGTCGCGGTGACGGTAGAGCCCGCCATCCGCACCGAATCGACTCTCCGGTTGTTGTCGTCGACGTCGATCGTGAAGGTGAACGATTCTCCCGCGTTGAAGTCCGTGAAGGTCAGCGTCATCTGGCCCGGGGTGGTCGTGTCGGTCACGAACCCGGTTGCGGCGGCCTCGGGGCCCGCGACGAACGCCCAGTCCGCCTCGTCGAAGGTGATGGGCGGAGTGGCCGCGGTCGAGAAATCGATCACCACGGTCGTGATGTCGTAGCTGTCGGGCGAGGTGTTGGTGATCGTGAAGTCGTCGGGCGCAGCGTCATTTCCGGTGCCGTCATCGAAGAAGGTTCCCGAATGCGAGATCGTATCGGCATCGGCGGGCAGCGCGAACACGCATGCGAGCGCGAGCGCGAAGCAGCAGCTCGCGGATTGCAGGAGAATTTTTCTCGATCGATTTCGCATATCGCAATTTCCTTACGTGCGTTTCGAGCGCACCCCGCCCGGGCGCCATCTCGGTAGTCGTGCTGATCCTTATCGGGGCAAATTCCAACCGGCTTTAGCGTCACTTGGCCTTCGCTCGCACTCGGATTGCAACTTTCCGGCTTCGCGGAATCGCAAGGCCACATGGGCCGGCAACTCGTGTGCAGCGAGCTGCTCGAAGCGGCCCGATGATCGACACTCTTGGGTGCGAGGGGTCTGTTCGAGCGCGCGCGCAGCGGATGCGCTCAGCGTTCGGGCCGCCGCAGCGGCCGGACCCCCGATTCGCGCGCGTCGCGTCGCGATGCCCGCCAGGGCCGGACGCTGCCTGGAGGGTCGGAGCGGGGGTGATACCCTCCCGCTTCCGGCGACCGCGCCGCGGCGGACCTGGCGGGCCGAAGCGAGGGGCGAGGCGTGGAGATCTTCCGCGAGTTCACGATCGAGGCCGCGCATCGGCTTCCGGAGATGCCCGAAGACCACAAGTGCTTTCGGCTCCACGGACACTCCTTCAAGGTCGAGCTGTGGATCGAGGGCGAACCCGACGCCCGGACGGGCATGCTGATCGACTTCTTCGATGTGGACCGCGCGTTCCAGCCGGTCTTCGAGCAGCTCGACCACCGCTACCTGAACGAGGTCGAAGGCCTCGAGAACCCCACCAGCGAGAACCTGTCGCGCTGGCTGTGGCAACGCGTTGCGCCCGCGATTCCGGGCCTTTCGCGGGTGGTGGTGCGGGAGACCTGCGACACGGGCTGCGTCTATCGCGGCGAGCGCGGCTGATCGGCGCTCGCCCCGGCGCGGGCAGCGGCGGCGGGAACCTGGCGGCCGGCACACGCGCTCGCCGCGGCTGGTGACCCGGCTCGTCCCCGAAAGGTGCGGCGCGTAGGCGTCGTCGAGCACGTTGTCGACGCCCACGACGCGCTGCACGCCCGCGCGCGGGGCTGCGCACTCGCGCCGAGCGCGGAGCTATATTGCGCTGGCCCACGCTCACGCCGTCCGCCCGAAGGAGAGCCCGATGCGATTTCGCCGCCGCTTCGCCCGATCGGCGCGCGCCCTGGCGAGCGCCGCTTCACTCGGCCTCGCAGCGTCCTGCGCGCACGACGCGCGGCCCGGCCCCAACGTCGAGAAAGCCGAGCAGCTCGTGGCCGAGGCGAATGCGCGGCTCGAAGCGCTGGCCGTCCGCGCCGCGCGCGCGGAGTGGGTCAAGGCGAACTTCATCACGCGCGACACGGAGGCCATCGCCGCGGAGGCGTCCGAGGCCTACGTCAGCGCGAGCGTCGAGCTCGCCAAGCGGGCGGCGCGCTTCGATCGCCTCGAGCTCGATCCGATGCGCCGCCGCCAGCTCGAGATCCTCAAGCGCGCGATCAGCATGCCGGCCCCCAGCGACCGCGCGCTCACCCAGGAGCTCACGCAGATCGCCGCGCGCATGGACAGCAACTACGGCAAGGCGCAGTACTGCCCCGCCGGCGCCGCGGGAGCGGATTGCCTCGACGTGAACGAGATTCGCGCGATCCACGCCGAAAGCCGCGACCCCGACGCCCTGCTCGACGTCTGGTTGGGCTGGCGCACCACCTCGCCGGTGATCCGGGGCGACTACCAGCGCTTCGTCGAGCTCACCAATCGGGGAGCCGCGGAATTGGGCTACCCGGATACCGGTGCGCTGTGGCGCTCGAACTACGACATGCCGCCCGAGGCGTTCGCCGCCGAGGTCGATCGACTCTGGAGCCAGGTGCTGCCCCTCTACGAGTCCCTGCACTGCTTCGTTCGCGCGAAGCTCGCCGCGTTCTACGGCGAAGATCGCGTGCCGCTCGACGCGCCGATCCCCGCGCACCTGCTCGGAAACATCTGGGCCCAGCAGTGGAGCAACATCTACGACCTCGTCGCGCCGGAGGGCGCCGATCCGGGCTACGACCTGACGACCATATTGGTGGAAGCCGGCTACGACCCGCTGCGGATGGTCGCGTCGGGCGAGGACTTCTTCAGCTCGCTGGGCTTCGCGCCGCTGCCCCAGACTTTCTGGGAGCGGTCGCTGTTCGTGAAGCCGCGGGATCGCGAGGTGGTCTGTCACGCGAGCGCCTGGGACGTGGAAGACGGCGACGACCTGCGGATCAAGATGTGCATCGAGGTCAACGCGGAGGACTTCCGGACGATCCACCACGAGCTCGGCCACAACTACTATCAGCGCGCCTACAAGGATCAGCCCTACGTCCTCCGCGGCAGCGCCAACGACGGGTTCCACGAGGCGATCGGCGATGCGATCGCGCTGTCCGTGACCCCCGCCTACCTCGTCGAGCTGGGTCTGCTCGGAAGCGAACCTCCGGCCTCGAAGGACATCGGCCTGTTGCTGCGCGATGCGCTCGACAAGGTGGCGTTCCTGCCCTTCGGGCTGCTCGTCGACCGCTGGCGCTGGGGCGTCTTCTCGGGAGAGATTCCGCGCGACGCCTACAACGCCGGCTGGTGGGCGCTGCGCGAGAAGTACCAGGGAATCCGCCCGCCCGTCGCGCGCGGCGAGGATCTCTTCGATCCGGGCGCGAAGTACCACATCCCCGGGAACACGCCCTACAGCCGCTACTTCCTCGCCCACATCCTGCAGTTCCAGTTCCACCGGGCGCTGTGTGAGCTCGCGGGTTACCAGGGGCCGCTCAACCGCTGCACGATCTACCGCAGCCGAGAGGCCGGCCGCAGGCTCGAAGAGATGCTCGCGATGGGGATGAGCCGGCCCTGGCCCGATGCGCTGGAAGCGCTCACGGGCGAACGCGAGCTCGACGCCGGCGCAATCCGCGACTACTTCGCCCCGCTCCAGGTTTGGCTCGACGAGCAGAATGCGGGCCGAACCTGTGGCTGGTAGCCCGCGCTAACGACCGCCGACCGCTTCGAGCGCGGACTGACGCACGGCCTCGAATTCGTCGCCGGGCCGCCAGTGCGGCATCGCGTCGGCGTCGGCGACGCTCGCGCCGGTCAAGAAGCCGAGCCTCGCGTCTTCGACCATGCCCTCGAAGTTCCAGTCGTCGTCGAGCTCGTCGCTCGGCTGGTGGTAGCGAAGCTCTTCGTAGCGCTGGACCTGCTGCTTTCCCCAACCCGCCGGGCGGCCGCGGAACTCGGTCCCGGTGTCGAAGAACACCGCGGGCACGCCGATCTTCGCGAAGTTGAACTGGTCGGAGCGGTAGTAGTAGCCCCGATCGGGGAACTGGTCGGGTTTGACGACGCGCCCCTGGCTCGCCGCCGCGCGCTCGACCACGTCGTCGAGCGACGACTTGCCGAGCCCGATGAAGGTGATGTCCTTGGTTCGGCCCCAGATGTTTCCGCCGTCGAAGTTGATGTTCGCCGCGATCCTCCCGGGCGCATGGCTCGGATGTGCGGCGTAGAACTCCGAGCCCAACAAGCCCTGTTCCTCGGCTGCGACGAAGAGGAAGAGGATCGAGCGCCGGGGTCGGGTCGGGAGCGCCTGGAACGCGTCGGCGATCGCGAGCACCTGGGCGACGCCCGCCGCGTTGTCGAGCGCGCCGTTGTAGATCGCATCCCCCGAAGCGTCGGGCTCGCCGATGCCCAGGTGATCGTGATGCGCGGTGTAGATCACGACCTCGTCCCGCAAGACCGGATCGCTCCCCGGCAGCCTTCCGATCACGTTGGCGGTGCGCGCCTGCGTCAGGCGATTCGCGAAGCGCAGCGAGGTCGTCACACCGAGCGGCACCGGCTCGAAGTCGCGGCTCTTCGCGGACTCGATCAGCTCGGCGAGGTCCCTCCCCCCGAGCCGCGCGAGCTTCGCGGCCGCGGGCTCGGTGACCCACGCGGCGATCTCGAGCCGCGGCTCGCCGCGATCGGGCAGCTCGAACTGCTCGCCGGACCACGAGGTCTGCACGACCTGCCACGGGTAGCCCGCGGAAGAGTTGGTGTGGATCACGATCGCGCCGACCGCGCCCCGCCGCGCGGCCATCTCGTACTTGTAGCTCCAGCGGCCGTAATAGAGCCGGGTCTCGCCCTCGAACAGCTCCGGATCCCAATCGGGATCGTTGTTCACGACCAGCAGGACCTTGCCGTTCAGATCCGCATCCTTGAAATCGTTCCAGTCGTACTCGGGGGCCTCGATCCCGTAGCCGACGAAAACGACCTCCGCTCCAGCGATCTGCGAAGTCGCGCGCTGCACGCCGCTCGCCGCGATGAACTCCTCCCAGTGTGCGAGCGCGAGCGCCTTGCCCTGCCGCTGAAACGACCACTGCGCCGGCACCTCGGAGGTGATTCCGACGAGTTCGAACTCCTGCCGCCAGCTTCCGTCGAGGCCTCCGGGCTCCAATCCGAGCTCGCCGAGCTGCTCTGCGAGGTATCGCTGGGTGCGGAGATCGCCCGCGGTGGCGGGCCCGCGCCCCTCGTAGGCATCGCTCGCGAGCGTCTCGATGTGCCGCGACAGGCGCGCCGCGTCGATGCGTCGCGCGGCACTCTGGGTTTGGCGCTCGGACCCAGTGGGCACCGGCGCGCGCACACACCCCGCGAGAAGCACCAGCCCAGCGCACGCCGCGATGCGGATGGCGGCCGCTTCCCGCCCGGCTCGATTCATCGGCTGCTCCCCGTTCGCGTGGATCGCTCGAATGTTCGCAAACATGCTACGAAACGGCTGGATCGCCAAGCGGCCGCGTTCGCCATTCGACGCGAACTCGCGCTCCTCCGGTCGATTCGGGCGCGCGCTACGCTGCGCATTCCCGGCCGCGTCCGGATCGCCAGGGGAAGGTTCGGAGCCTCCGGAGCCGCGGATTTTTCGGGAGCGAGGGCGGCGAACCGCCTCCAGCGGCGCCGTTTCCATCGTTTCGACCGTGGGGGAACGCATGTCCGACACAGCCACTCGAATGGATCCCGCCCAGATCCGGGTGTTTCTCGAAGAGCCGCGCCACGCGATCGCCGCCGTGCTGCGGCCCGATGGCGCGCCCCAGCTCAGCCCGATCTGGTTTCTCTACGAAGACGAGCGGCTCTACTTCTCCACCCTGGCGATGAGCGCCAAATACCGCCAACTCCGCCGCGATCCCCGCATCGCCCTGTGCATCGACGCGGGCCATCCGGACGCGCGCGCGGTCTCGATCGATGGCATCGCGGAATTCGTCGCAGAGGAGCACCCGAAGCGCGCGGATCTCGAGTGGCGAATCGTGCGCCGCTACCACGAGACCGACGAAGCGGCCCGCCGGTACGAGGCCGAGATCGCGCACGAGGGGCCGAGCGCGCTGATCGCCGTGGCGCCAAACCGCATCATCGGCTGGGATTACAACTGAGCGCCCCCGTGCGCAGCGATCGGCTCGCAGCAGCGCCGCGCCACCACCCAGCGACGCCGGGTGACGCGCGTGCGCGGCGCGCGTGCTGGGCCGCGGCGGCGCTTCTCTCCCTCGCGCCCCTCGCGCTCCCGACACCGGCAACCACAGCGCCGCCCGTCGAGCCGAGCCGGCCGCGCGCGGGCGCTCCCGAGCGCGGCACGGCCGGCGCGAGCGCCCCCGAGCTCCACGCCAACATCGTCGTCGAGCGGCGGGTCGAGATTCCGCTGCGCGATGCGGTGGTGCTGCGCGCGACGCTGGTCCGTCCGGATGCGCCCGGGCGCTTTCCGGCGATCGTGTATCGCACCCCCTACGGACAGGAGCGATACGCCGAAGCGTCGGAATTTCCGGCGAAGGCCGCCCGTCGCGGCTACCTGGTCTTTCTCGTCGACGTTCGGGGGCGCTTCGCGTCGGACGGCGAGTTCGAGGCCTACCGGAACGAAAAGGCCGACGGCTACGACGTCGTCGAGTGGGCGGCCGCCCATCCGCGCTGCGACGGACGGGTTGGATCCTACGGCCAATCGTATCCGGGCTACGCGCAGTGGTTGGCGCTCTCCCAAGACCCGCCGCACTACGCGACGGCGGTACCCGCGATGACCCCGACCTCGAGCCACCACTTCTTCTACCAGGGCGGAGCGTTCAACCTGACCTGGTTCGACTGGTTCGTCCCGCTGATCGTCCCCGACCTGCGGCGGCGCGCCGGCGACGATTCGGGCCCTTGGGATGCCGAAGCCGCCCATGCGCAGTGGCTCCCGCAGCGACGCGACTACTACCTGAGGCGACCGCTGATCGGGCCGGAGCTGCTGCGGCGCTGGGCGCCCTACTACTACGAGTGGCTGGCGCACCCCGACCAGAGCGATTGGTGGCGCTTCGCGGACGTCGAGCGGGACTTCGATCGCATCCGCGCGCCGGTGTACCTGGTGACCGGCTGGTACGACAACAACTACGGGCCCGTCGGCGCCACCCGCGGCTTCGCGGGCATGCGCGCCAGGGCCGCAACGCGCGCAGCGCGTGAGCGCACCAAGCTGATGATCGGCCCGTGGACGCACGGCAGCATCGGCGTGCGCAGCACGCGATTTGGAGAGATCGACTTCGGCCCCAATGCGGGGATCGACTTCGACGCGTTCCTGCTCCGCTGGTTCGATGCGCGGCTGAAGGGTCGCGACACCGGCATCGACGACGAACCGCCGGTGCGGCTCTTCGTGATGGGCGACAACGTCTGGCGCTTCGAAGACGAGTGGCCGCTCGCCCGCGCGCAGGCGCGCTCGTGGTATCTGCGCGGCCAGGGGCGCGCGTCGACGGCGGCGGGCGATGGGCGACTCTCTGCCGAGCCGCCGCAGCGCGCCGAGCCGGCCGACCGCTACGCGTTCGACCCCGAAGACCCGATCTGGGACGCGCAGTTCGAGATTTCGGGCGCGTTGCGCCAGGCGGCGTTCGAGGCGCGCGCGGACGTCCTCGTCTACACCAGCGAGCCGCTCGAGCGGGATCTCGAAGTCACCGGGGAGATGGTTGCGGAGCTCTTCGTCTCGATCGATCGGCCCGACGCGGACCTCGCGGTCCGCGTCACCGATGTCCATCCCAACGGAGCCTCCTTCGCGATCAACGGCCCCGAGGCCGGCTATCTGCGCCTGCGCTACCGCGAGGGGCTCGACGACCAGGTGCCGATGGAGCCCGGGCGTATCTACCGCGTGCGGATCGGCGAGATGTTCACCTCGAACGTGTTCAAGAGCGGGCATCGCATCCGATTTCAGGTCACCAGCAGCCGCGCACCGCACTTCGATCCCAACCCCAATACCGGTGAGGAGATCGCCACCGCGACGCGGCTGCAGCCCGTCGCGGTGACCCTGCACCACGACGAGGCCTCCCCCTCGCGGTTGATCCTGCCGGTCGTCGCGCGGGAAGCGCCCGCCGCCCCAGCGCGCGCGGGTGGATCGCGCGCGAGCCTTCCCGGCGGGGGGCAGGCGGGCGCGGCTCTCGGGGCCCGGTGAGCTCGCGGCTGCGTGCGGCCTGCGGGTGGGCTGCGCATCCGTGCGCAGGCGCTGCCGGCCCGCGAGGGGCCCCCGACGCCCGTCGGAAAATCGGATGGCCGGGATCGATCGACCCTCAGCTTTCGCTTGCCAAAACCCCGTTTGACGGGGCAAAATGCCCGGAGTTCGAAGACGGATAGGACCCCCCGATGCCCACAGTCCGACGCTC
>JBFGGA010000051.1:0-18812 GCA_041579295.1 Myxococcota bacterium
CGGCTCGTCGGGCAGCACCAGCACCTGGCCCGCGCGGATGCGGTGGCGGCTGCGCAGGGTGTTGAGCGCGACGAGTTCGTGCTCCTTCACGTCGTAGCGGCGGGCGATCTTCGAGAGCGTGTCGCCGCGATGCACCGTGTAGAGGCGATCGCGGTGCTGCTTCGCGAAGCGCTGCTCCACCGGGATGGACGCGAGCGCCACTTCGATCGGCTGGGAGAGCGCGTCGGCGGGCGGCTCCATGCGCGCGATGGGCGCGCTCGCGCCCGGCTCGTCGGGCAGCACCAGCACCTGGCCCGCGCGGATGCGGTGGCGGCTGCGCAGGTTGTTGAGCGCGACGAGTTCGTGCTCCTTCACGTCGTAGCGGCGGGCGATCTTCGAGAGCGTGTCGCCGCGGCGCACCGTGTAGAGGCGATCGCGGTGCTGCTTCGCGAAGCGCTGCGCGACGGGGATGGAAGCGAGCGCCACTTCGATCGGCTGCGGGAGCGCGTCGGCGGGCACCCGCAGCTCGAATTTCTGGGGCAGATACTTCGCGCCGTTCCACACCGCGGGCCGCAGCGCGCGGTTGTGCTCGCGCAGGATCTCGCGGTCGACGCCGAGCGCCTCCACGACGGCTTTCGCGGGAAAGAAGTGCTCCAGGGTGGCGGTTGCGTAGCGCACCGGCTCGTGGGGCGTGATCGGCCCGAAGTAGCGCTCCGCGTTGCGATCGACCTCGAGCGCCGCGAGGAACTCCGTGTAGAAGTTGCGCGACGCGAAGCCGAAGGTGCGGCTCTTGTACTTGGCGGTGATCACCGCGATGTCGTCGGTGCCGAGCTTGCTCACCGCGCGCTTCATGCCGCCCACGCCGTGGTTGTAGGCGGTGATCGCGAGCGGCCAGGAGCCGAGCGTGTCGTAGTTCGAGCGCAGCAGGCGGGCCGCGGCGACGCTCGACGCAAACGGATCCATGCGCTCGTCGATCACGTTGTCGACGCGCAGGAACAGCCGCCCCGTCGAGCGCGTGAACTGCCAGAGCCCCGCGGCGCCCACCTGCGAGTAGGCGGCCGGGTTGTAGGAGGACTCGACGTGGGGCAGGGCGTCGAGCTCGAGCGGCACGCGGTGCGCCTGCAGCGACTGGTGGATGTGCGGCAACCACTGCCCCGCGCGCTCGAGGCCCTCGCGGAAGCGATCCGCCTGGCCCAGCTGGAAGCGGATCCGCCTCGCGGCGCTCTTGAGCGTCGCGTTCGACACGCCCTCGGGCCAGAGCGCAAGCACGCGCGCCTCGTCGGCCGACAGGCCGCTGCGCTTGCCCTTCGCGAGCTTGCGCAGGATCGCCGCGTAGCGGTCCTTGGCGCGCTCCACGTGGCGCTCGCGCGAACGGCTGCTCAGCCCCTCGGGCAGTCGGATCGCCTCGTAGACGACCTCCATGTGCGTGGAGTCGTGGATCAGGCCGCCCCCGCGGTCGACCTCGCTGTAGATCCGCGTCCAGAAGCGGATCTGGGGCTCGATGGCCGCGGGGCGGGGAAAATCCCCGGGCCGCGCCGCCGCCGCTTGCGTCAGCAGAACGAAGCTGGTGATGAGCGTCGAAAGTGTTCGCAACATGAGTCCAGGGCGGATCGGCAGGTCCGACGGGAAACTTGCGAAGGGGTTCGCTGCCCCCCGGGGCGGTCCGCTGCGCCGCGTCATCCGATCCGAGCGCCCGATTTCGCCCCCGACCCGGCGACTCACCCCGCGACGAGTCCGGCGGCCGATCCAGCCAGCAACGCAGTGATCCATCCAGCCCCCCCCCCCAGCGGCCCATGCCGCGATCCATCTGGCGCTTCGGCAGCGGCGCCCGAGTCGGCGTTCGATCGAGCGCCCCAGCGAACTCGCTTTCGAAGTGATCAGCGCCGCCGGTTCTTGCGCCGCGCCTTGCGGGCCTGCTTGCGCTTGCCCTTCTGGCGCCCGCGACTGCCCGCGGCCGCGCGCCGCGCCTTGCCGGACTTGCCGGGCGGCCCCGCGAGCAGCGCGGTCGGATCGATCCCCCCCGCAGCCGCCAGCTTTCCGAAGCCCGGAATCTTGCCGAGCATCCCGCCGCCGCCGAGCTGCGACATCATCTCGCGCATCTGCTCGAAGCGCGAGAGCAGCTCGCGCACGTCCTTCGAGCGCCTGCCGCTGCCGCGCGCGATCCTCGACATCCGGCTCTTGCCGATGATCTCGGGCCGCGCGCGCTCGTCGGGCGTCATCGACTGGATCAGCGCCTCGACGCGGTTGAGCTCGCGCTCGTCGACCTGCTCGGCGAGCGAGCCGAACATCGGCAGCTTGGCGAACACCTCGCGCAGCGGGCCCATCTTCTGGATCGTGCGCAGCTGCTTGAGCAGATCGTCGAGCCCGAACCGCCCGCGCAGCAGCCGCTCCGCGTCCGCCTCGGCCTCCTTTTCGTCGACGACCTCCTCGAAATCCTTGACGAGCCCGACGATGTCGCCCATGCCGAGGATGCGCGAGGCGAGCCCCTCGGGCCGGAAGACCTCGATCCGGTCCAGGGCTTCGCCGGTGCCGAGGAACTTGATCGGCACGCCCGTGACCGCCTTGATCGCGAGCGCCGCGCCGCCGCGCGCGTCGCCGTCGAGCTTGGTGAGCACCAGGCCGTCGAACGCGAGCCGCTCGCTGAAGGCGCGCGCGGTGTTGACGGCATCGCGCCCCATCAGCGCGTCGCAGACGAGCAACGTGTTGGCGGGCGAGGTCTCGCTCGCGATCTGCGCGAGCTCCTGCATCAGGGCCTCGTCGATCGCGAGGCGGCCCGCGGTGTCGTAGACGATCGCGTCGAAGCCCTCGGCGGCGGCCCGCTGCCGGGCGCGCGCGCAGATCGCATCCGGGCGCTCGCCCTCCTGGCCGACGAAGACCTCCGCGCCGATCCGCTCGCCGAGCTGCTGCAGCTGGAGGATCGCGGCGGGTCGGTAGACGTCGGCGGCGACGAGCAGCGGCCTGCGGCCCTGCCGCTGCAGGTGGCCCGCGAGCTTGGCGGCGACGGTCGTCTTGCCCACGCCCTGCAGACCGACGAGCATCACCGAGGTCACGCCCTTCGCCTGCGCGAGCTTGGAGTCGACCGGGCCCATCAGGCCGACGAGCTCCTCCTCGCAGATCTTGACGAAGTGCTGGCCGGGGGTGACGCGGACCTGCCTTCCCGCCGCGTCGCGCACCCGCGTGGCGACCTTCTCGCCGAGCGAGCGTTCCTTGACCCGGGCGAGGAAGTCCTTGGCGACGCCGAGGTCGACGTCGGCCTCGAGCAGCGAGACGCGGACGTCGCGCAGCGCCTGATCGATGTTCTCTTCCGTCAGTTCGCGAACGCCGCCGAGCCGTTCGCGAGCCGACGAGAAGCCTTGGGTCAGGGTTTCGAGCACGGGTTCTCCAAGAAGCTGCGAAGAATAGCGGATGCCCGATCTCCGCAGGCCGGGCGCTTGCGGGGCGGCGCGCAGCCGTGCACCATGGGTCGTCTCCGGGGCGGATGGCTGGCCCGCGGAGTCGAGGCCAGCGAGCCGCAGCGGGGGCGGCTGCTTCTGCCGGGTCGATTCGCGGCGGGCCTTGGCGGTGAACTCGCCGCATCGAGGAACCCCGATCCGAGCGAGGAGTCCATGGCGACACCGGTGGAAGCCCAGATTGCGGGGAGTCTCTGGAAGATCGAGAAGTCGGTCGGCGACGTGGTCGAGGCCAATGACGTCATCATGATCATCGAATCCATGAAGATGGAAATCCCCGTGGAGGCCCCGTGCGCCGGAACGATCGGAGAGATTCGGGTGCGGGAGGGCGAAGCCATCGACGAAGGTGCGATCCTCGCTCTGATCGAGTGAGGAGATGGCCGCGGCCGTAGAGTCTCGCCTGGTCGGGATTGCGGATCGCGAGAGGGCGCTCGACTTCCTTTCTCGCGACGCGGTCGCCAACCTCTTTCTGCTGGATCTCGCGTCGCGCCTCGGCAAGCCGCCGGCCCCCGGCGAGGCGCGCACCGAGATGGTCGCCGCGTGGCGCGGTGATCGGATCGTCGGGATGGCCGGGCTGCACCCGACGGTGATCCTCGACGCGAACGCGGGCCGCGATGCCGTCGAGGCGTTCATTCCGCATCTGGAGCGGATCCGGGTCGGGCTGGTGAAGAGCCTCGTCCCGACCGTGGACCTGCTGTGGCGAGAGTTCTCCGCGCGCAACCCGCGCCGCGTGGTCGTGGATCGAATCGAGATCGCCTACGCGCTGCGCGATGGCGACGCGAAGCACGTCGGGCCGAACGCGGGCGAGTCCGCGCGGCGCGCGCGCGAAGCGGATCTGGACGAGCTCGTGGTGGCGGCGCTCGAGAGCCTGCGCGAGGAGGGGCGCCCCGATCCCTTCGTGGGCGACGCCGAGGGCTTTCGGCGCTGGGTCCGCGGCAGGATCGGGCGGGCTCGCGTCGTCGAGGTCGACGGGCGCGTCGCGATGGTAGGCTATGCGGACGTGCAGCGTCCGGAGGGCTGGCTGCTGCAGGGGATCTACACCTGGCCGAAGGACCGACAGCGCGGCCTGGCCTCCTTCGGCGTGTCGGCCATGTGCCGGGAGGCGTTCGCCGCGGGCGCCGACCACGTCCAGCTCGCCGTGGTCGAGGGCAACGCCGCCGCGCAACGCCTGTACGAGGGCCTGGGGTTCAAGCCCTTCGCGAAGCTGCGCACGATCCTGTTCACGTGAGGCTCGATCGAATTTCGAAGATTGGACGACTCGTCGACGGAGCGAGAGACGAACCCGAGAGGAGAACCCCCAATGGCATTGCTTGATGGAAAGGTCGCGATCGTCACGGGCAGCGGAGGCGGCATCGGGCGGGAGCACGCGCTCGCCCTGTCGAAGGCCGGAGCAGCCGTGGTCGTCAACGACCTCGGCGGCGCGCGCGATGGAACCGGCTCCGGCCGGAACATGGCCGACGAGGTCGTCGCAGAGATCAAGGCGGCGGGCGGCGAGGCCGTCGCCAACTACGACACCGTCTCCACCGTCGAAGGGGCGAACAACATCGTCAAGGCCGCGCTCGACGCCTTCGACCGGGTGGACATCGCCGTCAACAACGCCGGCATCCTGCGCGACAAGAGCTTCGCGAAGCTGAGCGAGGACATGTGGGACATCGTGATCTCGGTTCACCTGCGCGGGACCTATTGCGTCTGTCACGCCGCCTACAACCAGATGAAGGATCGCGGCGAGGGGGGCGTCATCATCAACACCTCGTCGACCTCGGGTCTGATCGGCAACTTCGGCCAGAGCAACTACGGGGCCGCCAAGGCGGGGATCGCGGGCCTGACGCGCTGCCTCGCCATCGAGGGCAAGAAGTACGGCATCCGCGCGTTCATCCTGGCGCCGGTCGCGCTCACGCGCATGACCGACGATCTGCCGTTCTTCGAGGACGATTCGTTCAGGGCCCAGATGAACCCCGCGCTGATCTCTCCGCTGGTGGTGTATCTCGCGAGTGATCTCGCGAAGGACCAGACCGGCACCACCTTCTTCGTCGGCGGCGGGCGCATCGCCGAGATGAAGGTCGTCACCTGCGACGGTGTCACCAAGGAGAAGGACGGCGGATTGTGGACCCCCGAGGAGATCGCGGCGAAGATGATCCCCGGCGAGATCCTGATGGCCGATTGACGATGCGAGGGCCCAAACGAGCGCAGCGGCGGGCGCGGGCGCGTTTCGTTGCCGCGCACCGCCAGCAGTGTTACCTCTGACCTGACGATGTCGGAGCAACCCGTGGATTCTTCGGACGGGCGGGAGCCGCGCGATCTCCCCGCGGGCCGGGCGAAGCCCCCGCGCGAGCCGCCCCGCGCCTCGGGTCGCCGCAAGAAGTCGGGAGTCGACACGCTCTCGGCGATGACGCCCCGCTTCAATCTCCCGGTGCGATGGTTCGCGCGCCGTTACTTCCGCCACTTCGACCTCGACGACGCCACCGTCGAACACCTCCGCAAGCTCGAGACCCGCGGCGCGATCATCTACGTGATGCGCTACGCGAGCCGGCTCGACTACTTCCTGTTCAACGCGCTCTTCCTTCGCGAGCGGCTGCGGCTCTCGAAGTTCGCGAACGGGATTCGCTTCTACTACTACCGTCCGTTCTGGCAGGCGCTTCGGGTCGCCTGGAAGCGCCGCGGCGAGTGGCTGCGCGAGCCCGGGCCCGAGTTCACGCAGGCGAAGCTGCGCCGCCTGACCGAGAAGGGAGAGTCGTCGTTCCTGTTCCTGCGCACCGCGCGGCTGCGCTGGCGGCTGCGGACGCGGCGCAGCGCGGTCGAGCACGGTCAGAGCGAGCTCAACCTGCTCGAGGAACTCGTGCGAACCGTCTGGGACTCCAAGCTGCAGGTTCACGTGGTTCCGCTCGCGCTCTTCTGGCGCCGGGGCCCGCGGAGCCACCACCGATTCCTCAATCTCACCTACGGGTCGAGCACGCGGCCCTCGGACTTCGTGAAGGTCACCTCGTTCCTCACGACGTACCGGAGCCTTTGCGTGCGGGTCGGCAGCCCGATCGACCTCGGCAATTACGCGGCGGAGCGCCGCGCGGACGGGCCGCAGCGGGTCGCGCGCAGGGTGCGGCGGATGATCTTCACCTTCCTCTATCGGGAGGAGAAGGTCGTGGAGGGGCCCGCGCTGCTGCCGCTCTACCGCATACGGCGGTCGGTCCTCAGCACGCCCAGTGTGCGCGCGGCGATCCGGAGCCGCGCGGAAGAGCGCCGTTGGCCGCTGGAGCGCGCGAGGGACGAGGCGGCACGGATGTTCCGCGAGATCGCCGCGAACATGAACTCGACGATCCTCGCGTTCCTGAACATGATCGTGAGCGTCATCTTGAAGAGGATGTTCGTATCGATCGAGCTGATCGGCATCGAGAAGATCGCCGATTACGCAAAGCACAATCCGCTCGTCCTCGCCCCGAGCCACCGCTCCTATTTCGACTTCCTGGTCCTCTCGACGGCCTTCTACGCCAATCACCTGGTGCCCCCGCACATCGCCGCGCGCGAGAACATGGCCTTCGGCCCGTTCGGAGCGCTCTGGCGGCGCGGCGGCGCGTTCTTCCTGCGCCGTTCGTTCGACGATCCGCTCTACCAGGTGATCTTCCGCAGCTACGTCACCCACCTCATCAAGCAGGGGTACACGCAGGAGTTCTTCATCGAGGGGGGCCGCTCGCGCACGGGAAAGACGCTCACTCCACGCCTCGGCATGCTCGCCTGGAACGTCGATGCATTCCTGCAGACCGCCCGGCGCGATCTCTTCTTCGTACCGATCGCGATCACCTACGAGTATCTCGTCGAAGAGCGCGCGATCGTCGGCGAGCGCGAGGGCGAAGAGAAGCAGGACGAGAGCGTGATGGGCCTGGTCCGCGCCCGCAAGTTCCTGCGGCGTCGCTTCGGCAGCGTCTGGGTCAACTTCGGCGAGCCGATCTCGCTCTCCAGCGCGCTCGGCGACCGGCGGGAGGCCTTCTTGCGCGACGACTCGCCCGAGGTGGTCGAAGAGAAGCGGAGGTTCGTCGAGTTGCTCGGCAACCGCATCGCGGAGCGCATCAACTGGGCGGTGGTGCCCACCGCCACGGCCGTCGCGGCCTGCGCGATGCTCGGCGAGGGGCGCCGGGGGCTGTTCCGCGAAGAGCTGGTCGACCGGATGCGCGAGATCGTCGAGCTGCTGCGCCTGCAGGACGCCCGACTCGCGCCGGGTCTCTCGGCGGTCGATGGCGGGTTTCGCGAGGCGATCGGCTCGCTCCTCGCGAGCGGCCTGATTCGATCGAGCCAGGACCCGCGCGGCGAGGTGCTCTTCTTCGAGGACAATCGGCGCACCGCGCTCGACCTCTATCGCAACGCGATCGTCCACTACCTGGCCGCGCCCAGCTTCCTGGCGCGGCGCCTGTTGACCGACACCACGCTCGGCGAGCTGCGCAGCGATCTCTCGGTTTGGCTGGATCTCTTCTACTACGAATTCTTCACGCCGCGCGGCGAGGTGCTGGCGGCCCACTTCGACGCATTCGTCGATCACTTCGAGCGCGTGGGCTGGATCGAGCAGAGCGCCGGCATCGTCCGGCCCACCGGGCTGGGCGTGGAGAACTTCGAGTCGCTCGCCGAGCAGACCCAGGGCTTCATCGACGTCTACCACGCGACGGCCAGCGCGGTCGCGTCGATCGAGAAGCCGCTCGCCCCGAAGGAGTTGATCAAGCTCGCGAGGGAGCAGCTCGACCGGGCCGAGACCCTCGGCGAGGTGGCCATCGGTCGGAAGTCGACGAGCGACACGACCTTCATGAACGCGCTCGCGCAGCTGGAGCGCTACCGGATCATCCGACGCGAGCCCGGAGAGGAGCCGGGCAAGGGAGCGGCGTACGCGCGAGGCGAGGCGTTCGACGACCTCGAGGCCCTGCAGGAGCGTCTGGCGTTCGCGCTCAGCGCTCGTTAGGCTCCGCGTCCCCATGGAGCCCATCGACGCCATCGATTTCGAGAAGGGCGGCGGCCTCGTCACCGCGATCGCGCTCGACGACGCCACGGGCGACGTGCTGATGGTGGCGCACATGAGCCCCGAGTCGTTTCGCAGGACACTCGAGACCGGCGAGGTGGTCTACTGGAGCCGTTCGCGCCAGTGCCTCTGGCACAAGGGCGAAACGAGCGGCAACACGCAGCGCGTCAAGCGCATCGAGATCGACTGCGACGGCGACGCCGTGGTGCTTCGCGTCGAGCAGCGCGGCGGCGCGGCCTGCCACACCGGCAAGCGCAGCTGCTTCTTTCGCAGGCTCCAGGGCGACGCCTGGGTCGAGGTGGACGAGCCGGCCTTCGATCCCGAGAAGGTGTACGGCGCATGATGGTGCGCAGCGCTTCCAAGGGCTCGAAGCGGATCCTGCTGGGGCTTCCGAAGGGGAGCCTCCAGGAGACGACCCAACAGCTGTTCACGCGCGCCGGCTTCCAGCTGCGCATGTCGTCGCGCTCCTACTATCCGAAGATCGACGACCCCGAGATCGAGTGCATCCTGATCCGAGCCCAGGAGATGGCGCGCTACGTCGATCAGGGCGTGCTCGACGCGGGGATCACGGGATTCGATTGGACGCTGGAGAATCGGGCCAAGGTGAAGGAGCTGGCGGACCTGAAGGCGCCCTGGCCCAACTACGGGCCCGTGCGCTGGGTGGTGGCCGTCAAGGACGACTCCAAGATCCACAAGCCCAAGGACCTCGAGGGCAAGCGCATCGCGACGGAGGTGATGAACCTCTCCAAGCGCTACCTCAAGAAGCACGGCGTCAAGGCGGAGGTGGAGTTCTCGTGGGGCGCCACCGAGGTGAAGCCGCCCGTCCTCGCCGACGCGATCATCGACGTCACCGAGACGGGTTCGAGCCTGCGGGCCAACGACCTGCGCGTGATCGACACGGTGCTCGAGAGCACGCCGCGCTTCATCGCCAACCCGACCGCCTGCAAGAACGAGTGGAAGATGCGCAAGATGGACCGCCTGGTGATGGTCCTGAAGGGCGCGATCCAGGCGGCGGACCGCGCGGGGCTGATGATGAACGTGCCGGTCGAATGCCTGGACGAAGTGCTCGCGCTGCTGCCCGCGCTCGCGACGCCGACGATCTCGCCGCTCTCCGACGACCGCTGGGTCGCGGTCAACACGGTGATCGAGGAGCGCATGGTCAAGGATCTGTTCCCGCGACTGTCCGAGGCCGGCGCGCGCGGGCTCGTCGAATACCCGCTCAACAAGGTCATCGAGTAGCCGTTGGCCGGGCTCGTCGTCAGACTCGCAGCGGCGCCGCCCAGTTACGCGAAGATCGCCTGGCACGGGCTGGTGCCCCATCGCCTGGGCCCGCGCCGTTCGAGCGCGGTGTCGCAGGCCGTCATCTTCGAAGGGCGGCGCGTGCTGCTCGCGGTGCGCTCGGATCTGCGCGGCTGGGAGCTCCCGGGCGGCCACGCCCAGCCGGGAGAGTCCTCGAGGGCCGCCCTGGTCCGCGAGGTCTCCGAGGAGACCGGCTTTCGCATCGCCGTCGAGCGCCACGTGGGCAACTACGTGCGAACGGGTTTTCGGCCCCACACGTCTGCGGTCTACGCCTGCCGCATCATCGGCGGCGCGCTGCGCCCGAGCGTCGAAACCCCGGTGATCCGCTGGTTCGACATCGACGCGCTGCCCGACACCCTCTTCCCGTGGTTTCGCGCCCCGCTGGCCGACGCGATCGCAGAGCGACCCCAGCCGGTGTTGCGCGCCACCCGTCAGGGGGCCGCCGCGGTCTGGGCCGCGCTCCGGATCGACCTGCGCATGCGGCTCTCGAATGACCGCGCCGGGCTGCCAAACATCCCCGAGCCCGCTTCCTGCGCGGACCCGGCCCGACCGTAATCTCTAGTCAGACGGTGGGGGTTGGAATTTCGAGGTCACGGCAGATCTTTCGCGCAAGATGCTCGTTGATCTCTCGGTGCCTGGGAAGCGTCGAGATCTTCCGGGTCGCCCGGTTCACGTAGACCGTGTGCCGACCGCCCTCTCGCAGGATCTCACAACCGTTCGACTCGAGGTGCCGGACGAGATCGCGGCGCTTCACCCGGCAATCTTGAGGGGTTCGCGGATCACCTTCGCCGCGCCTACTTCCTCCCGCGCCAGCGCCCGGTTGCTCTCGAGCACCAGCTCCACGGCTTCGCGGAGGTTCTGTCTCGCCTCTTCGAGCGTCGCTCCCTGGGTGTTCGCACCCGCGAGCTCCTCGACGAACGCGATGTAGCCCTCAGGAACTTCCCTGAACACTGCTGTGAAAGCCATCTCCATGGTGCCTCCGGACCGGGTCTCCAAAGGATAGCTCCGAGTCCCGCTGTCCAACAAACGGTCGCGACTAGAGTCAAATCTTCACGTTTGCCATGCCCTCCGTTCACGAGCAATCGCATTGAGCGCGACGAGTGGTTTCCGCGCCCCAGCGTGGACGGTCAGCGCTGTTGGGCGCAGCTGAGCCGCGATCCGTTCGCCGAGCCGCGGATCGTCGGAGATCTCGGCGCGCTCGCGTGCGGGGCCGGGGGGGTCGCGCGGCGAATGGCTCGCCCGCCAAGCACCCGAGTGGTTTGCGTCTCCGGTCAACCCGATTGGCGGCGGTCATCGAATTGGATGATCGAGGGCGGGCTGCGCGGAATTTCGCCGCGCGACCCCCCCGGCCCCGCACGCGAGGCGGTCGGAGTGCCGGGAATGGGTCGCCCGCCGAGTGCTCAGGCCTTGAGCTGCGCGGGTGCCGCGCCGGGAGCGATGCGCGCGCATCACGCTACTTCCATCTGCACAATACCGGGGCTTTCGGCGTCGCCCGCCGCGCCGCGCACGACAATGAGATCGACGGCGAATGGCAGGCCGTTCCCTTGCTAATGCAAGCCGCGCGGCGGCACAAACACTTCTACGGTGTCGCAGCCCTCGAAGGGTGCAGCATCGAGCGTTTCGCTGGAGACGCACGCCTCCATGTCGCCGGGGAGGAGACCCGTTTCACTGATGCGGTAGTGCGACAGAAAATCGAGGTGGCCGTCGCCGTTGACGTCGGCGAAGTGGCCGCCTCCGCGGTGCGCGGGCGCCGCCCCTGCCGGCCCGAAGCCGAGCGTCTCCGGATCGAGGCGCGTCACATGGAATTCCTCCGAGCCCAGGATTGCCACCGGGATTACGCCGCGGCTGAGAAGGTTGAGCGAGTTGGAAACGCCGCCCCGTTGGATGTCGATCGGGACTTGCAGCAATGCGGGGGTGAGGTCCAGCGCGAGTGAGGGGGCTGACCCCACGCCTGTTACGAGTACCACGATGTCAGATCCGTCCAGATTTGCCCGTTGCAGCAACCCCCCCGCCAACCAGTACATCTCGCCCGCACGCGGATCGAGTGCAATGTCCCCTCTTTCTTCGCCCACGAGACCGGTCACGAGGTCTTCAGCGTTCGATCCATCCACGTTCGCACGCCGAATCCGGTCGCGCTCGAGCCAATAGATCTTTCCCGCACCGTCGAGCGCGATGCCTCGCACCCTCGCGTCGGTTACGAAAACCGGTTCTTCAGTAGCGTCCAAATTGCTGCAAAGGACTGGCCCGCCGCCATTCCAACATAATGTGTCGGCACCCGGGTCGACCGCGATCGCACTCGGGTTGATGCCACCGACGAGTAATTCCAACCCTGTGGCGTCGAGGTTCATACGTTGGAGCGTTCCGCAACCTGGGCAATCGCTGGGATGCGCCAGGTAGATCTTTGCGGCATCGACATCGAGGGCGATGTCCAAATAGGCGCCCCAGCTCCGTTGGATCAGTTCGATGTCCGTGCCATCGAGGCTTGAGCGCATCAGGCCCGACCTCTCGCTCCAGTACATCGTGTCCCCGGACACGTCAATCGCGAGCGCCCGCGCCTCGCGATCAACCAACTGCTCGACGTCGCTACCGTCGAGGTTGGCGCGGTGGATTCCAGAACCACTTTCAGTCCAATAGATATTTCCTGCGCTCGCCGGCGCAAAAACGAAGAACAGTGCAGCGAGGTTCAGGAGGAGCACCGCTGCGGCATGGAATACCGACTGGCGCCGAGCGGGCAACGGACAAGCGTGCGGGACAACGCTCGCCGAGTTTGGGGTCGGGGGAGGCCCTTCCGCGAAATTCAGCGCAGACCGCCCTCGGACACCCAATTCGATGACCGCCACCAACCGGGCCGACCGGATTCGCCAGCCACCCGAGTACTTGGCGGGCGAGCCATTCGCGGAAGGGCCTCCCCCGACCCCAAACTCGAGGCAGTGACTTTCGTCCGGCCGAACGGATCGAAGCGGTTGTATGGTGGATTGCGCGCTAGCCATGATTCGTCGGATGACGGCGCGGTGTGGGCTAGCGCTGGCCTGTCCGTTGACCGCGTTCTAGCGCTGGCCTGTCCGTTGACCGCGCTGTCGCGCTGCGCGCGTCAGCGCTGGCCTTCGCGCAGCCCGCTGGCCTCCCACTCCTTGCTCAGCTGCTGCAGCTTGCGCGAGAACTCGTCGAACTCGTCGTCGAAGGAGAGGATGATCTCGGTGGTGCGCGGGATGTCGTCGCCGTTGAGCAGGCCGCGGTAGCGGTTGAGGTTGGCGAGGATCGCCTCCGCCACCTTGAGCGCGCGTTTCTCGGTCTTGATCAGCGGCGACTGCAGCGTGTAGACGTTGTTGCGGCCCCAGAGGCTCTCGTCGCGCACGATCGCGATCTCGCGGTAGAGGCTGTTGATCGGGTCGAAGTTGTACTCGACGCGCACCTCCTTGAAGATGTCCGTGTTGCCGGTGTAGAAGCCGCGCTCCTTCTCGACCTTGCCGAGCTGTCGGCAGCGCGGGCAGTAGAAGGTGTCGCCGTGGTTCAGGAGGAAGACGCCCTTGGCGTAGTCCTCGCAATCGGTGTTCTCGCAGTATCCGACGCCGCGCTTCATGTTGGCCATCCTCTTGGCTGGGTCGCCTCCCAGGGCGCGATCCCTCCGGAGCCGCGGGCTGGGCGATCCCCGCTTGCTTCGCCGGTAACGGAGGATCTCGCAAACTCCGTGCCGCGGCGCCCACCGCGCGGCGATTTCACTCGTGGCGAAGGCCCGTTAGGGCGTCTTCCGCCTTTCCATTGCGTGTGTGCGAGGCGTCTCGAAGCCGCCGGGCGTCGGCTCGCGGTGCCCTTTTGGGAACCGCGCTTCCGCCAGATGCCGTTTCGGCCGGATGGCGCGCAACTTTCATCACCCCCGAGGCCAAAAAGCCCCGAGCGCACACGCTTCCCTCCTTGGGGGATGGGCAAGCGGGTTGCCTCCAATGTGAAATAACCGTACTGGCAGACGCAGATTCGTCCTAGGAATGCTTATAGTCCCGCCGCCCGTGGCTTGTCAAGCCGGTTATGCGGGCCGCGCTGCGGGTATTCCGCGCCTGTCAATCGCCCTCGGCGCTCGCCCAGTCCGGCGTGCTCGGGCCCTCCGCGGCCCGCCGGCGCTCGAGGTCCACCCGCAGCAGGACGAGGTGGAGCATCGCGAGCAGCGCGGTGATGGCCCCCGCGGCGAACGGCCAGCCCATCCCCTCACCGAGGCTGCCGCGCTCGAGGTTGTCGGGGTGCATCGCGGCGCCGCCGAACAGCTCGATCGCGAAGTAGTTGAGCGGAACGGCCGCGAGCCCCGCGATGCCGTAGACGGACGCGAAGCGCGCGGTGCGCGTGCTGCCCTCCGTGAAGCTGCGCAGCAGCAGGTAGGCGAGGTAGATGAACCACAGTACCAGCGTCATCGTGAGGCGCGGATCCCACGCCCACCAGTGCCCCCAGGTGCCCTTGGCCCAGATCGGCCCGGTGACGAGGCCCAGCGTGCAGAACACCACCCCGACCTCCGCGCCCGCGACCGCCACGCGGTCGTAGCGCTCGTCGTTCTTCCACAGGTAGAGGCCGCCGCAGACGGCCGTCAGCGCGAAGCCCGCGTAGGCGGCGAACCAGCACGGCACGTGCACGTAGAGGATCTTCTGGATCAGGCCCTGCACGCTGTCGAGCGGCGCGGCGTAGACGAGATACGCCCAGAGCGCGAACGAGACGGCCAGCGCTGCGGCGCTGACGCGCCGCGCGCCGCCGCCGGCGGACGGGGTCGGGTGCTGCTCGGGCTTGGCGATCGCGTCGGTCATCGGCCCTACTCGTCGAGAACGAAGTCGGAGAGGATGAACGAGGCTATCAGATAGCTGCCATCCGTCACGAGCAGGAAGTGGATCGATGCGAACGAGACGGAGCCGGTCTCGAGCAGCGTGTTGGTGGCGCGCGTCGCGGCGACGAGCACGGGGATGTAGAAGGGCAGGGCGAGCAGCGGGAGCATGACCTCACGCAGCCGGGTGCGCACCGCGACCGCTGCGAAGAAGGTCCCCACCGCGCACAGCCCGAGCGAGCCGAGCGCGACCACGCCGGCCAGCGGGAGCGCGACGGGCAGCAGGTTCATCTCGAAGAACAGCGCGAAGACCAGCGCGGTGAGCGCCTGCACGACGCCGAGGATCAGCATGTTGGCGAGCGTCTTACCGAGCAGCACCCAGCCGCGATCGACCGGCGCGCGCGCGAGCACCTCGATGGCGCCGTTCTCGAGCTCGATCGCGAACGAGCGACCCAGGCCGAGCAGCGCCGCGAACACGTAGGCGACCCACAGCAGCCCGGGCGCGTAGGCGCGGGTGGCGGCCGTCGCGCCGCCGGGCAGCGAGAAGTGGAAGATCACCACCATCAGCATCGAGAAGAGCAGCATCGCGATCGCGCGGTCGCGGCTGCGCAGTTCGGTCAGCAGGTCCTTCCAGAGCACGGCGAGCAGCGCGTTCACGACGAGTCCCGCTGCGCGGCGGCCGAGTAGGCGTTCTCGAGGGCCTGCGGATCGAGCGCGCCGCCGTCTTCGCGGTGCGCGACGCGGCCGCGCCGCAGCACGATCGCCGAATCCGCGAGGCGCGCGGCGAGCGCGACGTCGTGCGAGACGAGCACCAGCGTGCGGTCGCTCTGGCGCAGCGCCTGCAGCCGCGCCACCAGTCGGTCGGACGCCACCCGGTCGAGGCCGGTGAACGGCTCGTCGAGCAGCACGATCTCGGGCTCGTCGATCAGGCCGGTCGCGATCGACAGCCGCTGCGCCATGCCGCGCGAGAAGTCGCCCGCGCGGCGGTCGGCGGCGCGCGTCAGACCCGCCTCCTCGAGCTGCGCTTCGATCCGCTCGCGCCAGCGCGCCACGCCGCGCAGGCGCGCGGCGAAGATCAGGTTCTCGCGCGCGGTCAGTTCGGGGTAGAGGCCGGTCGCGTGTCCGATGAAGCCCACCCGCGCGCGCGCTGTCCTCTGATGTGCGGGCTCGCCGCCGACTTCGATCGAGCCGCCCGTGGGCCGCGCGAGCCCCGCCATCAGGCGCAGCAGCGTGGACTTGCCCGCGCCGTTGGGCCCGAGGATCGCGGTCGTCGATCCGACCGCGACCTCGAGGTCGATCCCGTCGAGCCCGACCGTTCTCCCGAAGCGCTTGGCGAGGTTGCGGGCGACGACCGCGGTCACACCCGCGCGGCCTCGCCCGTCCGCTCGCGCGGATCCAGTGCGACACCGCACTGCGAACAGAAGCGCGCGTCGGCGCTGACCTCGGCCGCGCAGTCCGGGCACGCGCGCGTCGCGGCCTCGTCCGCGCCGGGCTCGCCGCGCGGCGCGGCGGCGGCGCGCGCGCCGGGCCCCGACGCGGCGGTCTCCGCGAGCGCGGCGCGCTCGGCGCGCAGCAGCTCCACGGCCTCGGCGCGCAGCGTCTGGCGCATCGCCTGGTAGTCGGGCTCGCTCATCCGGCCGATCTCGAAGTCCTCGTCGAGGCCGTGGATCGCCCGGAGCACGGCCCCGCGCTCGTCCGCGGCCTGCGCCGCGGCCGACGGGAGCTCGCTCGCCTCCGCGGACGTCTCACGCAGCGGCGCGACCAGGAACCCGATCGCGATCGCGGCCGCCGCGAGCGCGATGCCCGCCGCGGCGGGTGCGGGCAGCGCTCGCCGCGCCTCGAGCGGCCGCAGGCGCAGCTCGAGGGCCTCGCCGGCCGCAAACTCGAAGGCCTCGAGGTGCAGGAAGCTGCGATCGGGCCGGCGGACCGGGCGCTTGCGGTGCAGCCGATCCGTCTCGACCGCGATTCCGGTGTCCGCGACGAGCACCGTGACGAGCGGCGTGTCGAGCGGCATCACCTGCGAGAACAGCGGGGCCTCGCGCTCGGTCGGCAGCAGGAAGCGCAGCGCGATCTCGCTCTCGCCCACCGGCAGCGGGCCGCGCACCGCGAGCGCGCCCGAGGGGTCGCGTTCGGTGCCCAGCGCGAGGGTCTGCGACGAGAAGCGCAGATCGCTCGCGCCCGCGGGCAGCGGAATGCACAGCAGCGGCGCGCCGCTGTCGGAGCGCAGCGGGCGGTCGCCTGCGACCGCGAGCGTGTACTGCTGATCCACGGTGAACGCCGCGTCGTCGAGCTCGAGCCAGACGCGCGTTTCGAGTGCGGAGAGCCGGTCGACGTCTGCGGCCGCGGCGGGCAGCTCGACGCGCAGCGCGACCGTCTCGCCGGGCGCGAGCGGCGCGTCGTCGGAGCCGCCGCGCGCGAGCTTCGGCCCGTCGGGGCGCCGTTCGAGCACGAGGCGCCGCGCGCCGGACGGGAAGCCGCGCCGCAGCTCGAACGCGGGCCCGCGCGCGGGGATCCGGTAGCTGAAGCGCAGCTCCTGTTCGCCGGGGCGCAGCGGCCCCCAGTAGACGAGCACGTCGCCGTCGCGCGCGAGGCCGTCGCCGAGCTCGGACTGCGGATCGAACGCGCCCTCGGGCAGCGGCACGCGCAGGATCGGCTCGCGGCCGGCGCGCTCGGCCTCGGGGATGAAGATGGCCCGCGCGCCCGGGTTTTCGAGCCGGTGCGTCTCGTTCACCAGGAGACCCGCGCAGCTCTGCTCGGCCGCGATGCGCACCTCGCCGACCGCGGCGCCGCTCGCGTCGGCGGTGGCGTCGGCGACGGGCAGATCGATCCGCCGCTCGAGCTGGCCGGCCTCGAATGCGAAGCGCGCGCCGAACGGAATCTCCGCGTAGCGCGTGCCGAGCAGGTAGACGATCGCGGGACCGTTGTCGATCGACTCGAACGCGAACGCGCCGGTCTCGTCCGTCCGCGCGGCGCGCAGGCCGGGCTCGCCCGTGCGCCGAATCGCGTAGAGGACGACCGTGAGGCCGCCGAGCTGCGCCGACTCGCTCACGTGTACCAGGCGGCCCCGAATCGCGCCGGGCCCGGCCGGAACGTCCCCCATCGCGCCCATCTCGTGGCCGGGAATGCCCGGCAGCGCAACGGTATGCGGGATGGCATTCGCGCCGCCGGCGGGTGTCGTCGCGTCCGCGCCGCCCGGTGCCACCTCGTCCGCGCGGGCGCCCGTGACGGCGAGCGCCGCCAACAGCGCGAGCGCTGCAACCCGGTGCGCGGGGTGGTTCATGCGAGGTTGGGCTCCCGGGCCCGCTCCGGATGCGGCCAGAGCACCGCCACCGAGCCGATCACGAACACGTAGGCGCCGATCCAGATCCAGTTGACCAGCGGGTTGTGATAGACCTTGAAGGTCGCCGAGCCGTCGGACTCGATCGCGGTGAGCGTGACGTAGACGTCCTCGCGCAGGGTCGAGTAGACGGCGGGGATCGACGCGGGCTGCTCCTCCAACCAGTACATGCGCTTTTCCGGCACCATCACGCCGAGGGGTTTGTCGCCGCGGTGGATCGCGAGCCTGGCCACCGCGCCCCCGTAGTGCTGCATCGGCAGCGGGTTGGCGGTGAGGTACTGCAGCCGGTAGCCGCCGATCTCGAACTCGTCTCCGGTTCTCACGTTCTGGAGGCGCTCCTCGTCGAACACCGAGCCCGCCATGCCGATGATGATGAGCACGGCGCCGAGGTGCACGATGTAGCCGCCGTAGCGCTGCTGATTCTTGCGCAGCAGCGCAAAGAAGGCCTGCCACGCGTTCTCCTCGCCCTTGCGCACGCGCGCGCGGATCGCGAGCGCGTACTCCTGGACGATCGTGCCGATCACGAACGCCCCGAGCCCCCAGCAGATGATCGGGTAGTAGGCGGCCTCGTCGCCCAGCCACCACCACACGGCGAGGCTTGTGATCAGGCCCACCAGCCCGGGCCAGCGGAACTGCTTGCTGACGCTCGCGAACGACGCGCGCCGCCAGGCGATCAGCGGCCCCACGCCCGTGAGGAAGAGCAGGAAGAGCGCGAGCGGGCCCGCCATGATCGGAAAGAAGCCCGGGCCGACGGTGATCTGCTCGCCCTGGAACATCTCGCTCGCCTCCGGGAAGAGCGTCCCGGTGAAGACCCACACGAGCAGCGAGATGAACACCCAGTTGTTGAGCAGGAAGCCCGACTCGCGCGAGACCACCGACTCGATGTGGTTGGGGCTGCGGATGTCCTTGCGGCGCACGGCCACCGCGGTGAAGAAGATGATCGCCGAGAACAGCACG
>JBFGGA010000052.1:0-18739 GCA_041579295.1 Myxococcota bacterium
CGGAAGCGTCATCCCGATCAGAATCGTCGGCACCAGCAAGATCGCGGCGCAGAGCGCAAACTGGGCCAGGCTCAAGAGCGCGAAGGTGTCACCCAGAGCCCGGTAGGCGACACCGAAGAGCGGCTCCACACCCCACAGCAGCGCCGGAACCGCGAGCGCTCCGCAGGCGATCAGCACCTCGATTCCCGCGTACAACCGGGTGGAGGCGCCGCGGCGCTGCACCCAGCGGCCACCGACGTCGGCGCCCACCGCGAGCCCGCCGAGAAAGGCCGTGAGCACCGCCGAGAGCGCGTAGACGGTGTGGCCCATCACCAGCGAGATCTGTCGGAGCCAAACCACCTCGTAGATCAGGGCGGCCGCACCCGAGGCGAAGAGGCAGTACGGCAACACGGATCGGCTGGCTCTGGAACGCATCCCGGTCGAATCCGTCTCCCTACCCGCGTCCGTCAGCCCGTCGCGCTTCCGACCCAACGGCATCCCGTCGCCCCTTGGATCCAACCGCACCCCGCTCGGCGCGCACAGCGGCGCGACGACCGCCGAGCGGGTTTGCCGCGCCGCGGTCCCTCAACTGACGCCGCCCTCGTGGCTCGCCTTCGAGCCGGCTCGCAACCGCTTCAGCTCGCGCTTTGCGGGCGCAAACCTCGGGTCGAGCTTCAGCGCCCACTCGAATAGCTCCTCGGCCCGGAACCGGTCGTTCCTCTCGAGCGCCTCCATGCCCCCCTGGTAGAACACGCGCCCCTGGTTGCTCCGCGCTCGCACCGCGCTCCGCGGCCGTTTTCCCTCTTCGTACGCAATCGCCAGCAACTCCCAGCCGTAGCTCTCCTGCGGATTATTCTCGACGTAGCGCTCGAGCTCTTCGATCGCGGTCTGCGCGTCCTTGCGGAGCAGCGCGAGTCGCCCGGCCAGCAACCAGAGGTCGGGGCGGCGCTCCGAGTACTCGCTCGGGTGGAGCCTCGCGAGCACCGCGTGGGCGGGTTCTGGGCGACCCAGCCCCACGAGCGCGATGGCTTGTGACTCGAGGGCGCGCGGATCGTCGGATCGTGCCAGCAGCGCGATGCGCGCGTCTTCCAGCGCGGGAGCGAATTGCGCGACCGACAGCCTCGTTTGCGCACGCGCGATGCGCAACTCCGGCGCGTCCGGCTTCAGCTCGAGCGCGTCGTCGAGGTGTGCGAGCAGGCCGGCGGTGTCGAGCTGCCCCCGCGCGCGGGCCAGCATCGCGCGCGCCGCGATCGCGTGCGCCGCGCGGGGAGCGCGCTCGAGGAGCTTCTCGCCGACCTCCACCATGTTGCGCCGCAGGTAGGCGATCGCGAGCTCTCCGATGAATTCGGGATCCGCCGCCTCGGGCGAGCCCTCCAGAAGCGGGAAGATCCCCGAGTCGAACGCGGAGATGAGGGCCCCGCGTTGCTCGGTGCGCGCCGAGTACATCGTCCACGGCGCGCGAAGCTCGACGAGCAGGTTGTCGTCGCTGTTGGACACGCTCGCGCTGGCGGCGAGCGCTCCGACGTTTTCGGGAAGCAGACATAGCAGGCTCCACAGCTGTGCGGTGGAGTGGATGCCCACCCGCTCGAGGTCGCTGCGAACCGACGCGGGCAGCGTTTCGAAGCGCGGCAGGGATTCGTGCTCGAGCTTTTCGAGGCTCGCGAGCACCAGCAGGTCTGGCACCGATCGATCGATCGCAAAGCCGTATACGAAGGGAAACTCTCCATGCATCGCCGCGAGGATCGAGTTCATCGAATCCGCGTCGAGTCCGTAGGCGGGGACCCACTGGACCAGGCGGCCACCCGGCCGCAGAGCGCTTCGGGCAGCGCGAAAGAACTCGGCGGTGAAGAGATCGGAGACGCCCGTGATCCAGGGGTTGGAAGGCTCGGAGCTGATCACGTCGTAGCGGTCTCGGCCGTAGGACAGGTGCGTGCGCCCGTCGTCGAGGATCACGCGGACGCGCGGATCCTCGAGCGGGCGCCCGCTGACGTGATCGAAGAATCGGGAGGCTTCGATGATCGCCGGCTCGAGCTCGACCGCGTCGATTCGCCGAGCCGGGCCGCGCGCCACGGAGCCCACCGTCACACCCGTCGCCCAGCCGATCACGAGAGCCGACTCCGGTGGCCTTCCGAAGAGGTTCGCCACCTCGCCCGACAGCACCTGGGTCGGCATGTCGCCCCACGAGCTGCCGTCGATCTTTCCGTTCACGCGCAGCGATAGGACCCCGAGATAGCGGTGAACGGACACCGAGGTGTTGATCCCATCGCGGTAGAAGGCGAGCTCGTCGCCGCGCACGCCGATCAGCAGCTCGCTCGGATCCACGCCCGCCCCGAAGCGCGGATCCGGCTGGAACGCGCCCTTGGCCAGGGGCTGTGGATCCATCTCCGGGGGGTGAATGGCGATTGCGACCGCGGCGAGCGCGGTCGCGGCCGAGAGCAGCCCGCGCAGCACCGGCCGAGCCTTGCCGCCCCACCAGATCAGCAGCGCGGCGAGCCCGAGGTTCAGCGCGACGGACGCCCCGAGCGTTCCCCGCAGCCCCAGCGTGGGGATCAACACGAAACCCGCCGCGAACGCGCCGGCTGCGGAGCCGACCGTGTTGACGAAGTAGACGTCGCCGGTGGCCGCGCTCGCGCCCTCGTCCTCGGCCAGCACGCCAGCCAACAGCGGAAACAGCGCGCCGAGCGTGAGCGCGGGCGGAAGCATGACGGTAATTGAAAGCAGCGCCTGGACGGCGATGAGCCACCCCGTCTGCGTGCCGAAGCTGCGAATCCAGAAGGTGAACGCGGTCGGCAGGCGCGGCAGCGTGAAGATCGTGAGCAGCGCGAGCACGCCGAGCACCGCGATCCCCAGGCCGTACACCAGAAGCGGATCGCGCAGGCGCTGGAGCCGGGTACCGATCGCGGCGCTCCCGAGCGCGATGCCCAGCAGGAAGGCCGCGAGCATGCACGAGAACGCGTAGATCGACGAGCCGAGCACCAACGACAGCGCCCGACTCCACGCGACCTCGTAGGTCAGCGCCGTGAATCCCACCACGCCGTAGGCGAGCAGCGGGAGCCACCTTCCGGGCCGGCGCGGCCGGCGCGCGCGCGCCGGGAGCGCCGCGCGCGGAGCGGCCGCGACGCGCGGCGCGATGAAGACCAGCGCCAGCGCGCCCACCGCGAGCTCGAGCCCCGCGCCGAAGTAGCCGGCGCCGCGCAGGCCGAGCAGCGGAAACAGCGCGTAGCTGGTGAGCAGCACACCCGCGACGGCACCGAGCGTGTTCAACCCGTAGAGCAGGCCGATCCGGCGGCCGGCTCGCGCGTCGCCGTCGGAAACGAGCGCGCGGACCAGCAGGGGCAGCGTCGCACCCATGCAGAAGGTGGGAAAGAGGAGCAGGGCGAGCGCCAGCGCGAAACGCGCGAGGGAAGCGGTGCCGAAATCGAGCCCGTAGAGCCAGGCCGCGCCGATCTCGGGGATCCAGCCGAGCAGCGCGGGCGCGAACAGCGCGTAGACGCCGACGCACAGCTCCACCCAGCCATAGGCGCGAACCCCGTTGCGAACGCGGGTGGCCAGCCGGCCCGCCGCGAGGCCGCCGAGCCCGAGACCCAGCATGTACGCGACGAGCACGGTGCTGATCGCCAGCGTGGTGGAGCCGAACGCCAGGCGCAGCATGCGAGTCCAGGCGACCTCGAGCACCAGCCCGCCCGCGCCGGAGGCGAAGAAGCACAAGGCCACCGCCAGCAGCAGGGAATCGCCCCCTCTGCGGGCCTCGCGATGCCGGGGATCGGCGCCGAACATCGAGCGAGTCTAGCTCGCCGCGAGCTTCGCGGGCGAGTCACAGCCGCCGTTTGGAGCGGCGCGATGAGCGCGGTGTAGGCGGTTGCGCTCCCGATCGGGCGGGTGGAGCAATCGCGCGCGCCCGGAGCGGCCGGTTCAGCGAACGGCGGATCGGCGTCCGAGCGACCCCTCGACCGGCGGGACCCCGGAGAGGCTCGCTTCGACGCACCGGCCGCGGCGGGTCATTCGACTCCTCGGTGGAGACGATCGGCGCGCGATGCGCGGACTCGATCCACGCGAGATTCGGGGTCGAGCGCAATCAGCCGAGCGAGCGCCGGCAGCCAGCGTTCGCGGGTGAGGTAGAGCGCCAGGCTGATTGCGAGGGGCGCAGCCGACGCCAGCATGAAGCCATGAGCGACCGCGGACAGATCGACCGCGAGAAATTCGCGCGCCAACCGATCGAAGTCCATCCAGTGGCCGCCACCCTTCGCGTTTTCGTACATCCAGCGGTGTTCGTGACTGTGGATCAGACGGTACGCGAACCGCACGTTGTCGAACGTGATCAGAAAGCCGAGGAACGCGTAAAGCGGGCGCTCGATGCCGTGCACGCACGCGAAGCCACTTAGCGCGCGATAGAAGAAGATTCCGGCAAAGACGAGCTCGAACCCGTGCCCCATCGCGATGACGATGGGCTCGTCCAGCCCGGTCGCCAGTGACGCCGCGTGCACCGCCGCGAGCGCGACGATCGCGATCAGCGCTCGAGGCTTGCGGCGGTAGAGGAACAGCAGGTAGGCGAACGCCGCGTAGACGAGGGTCAGCACCAGAGCACTCGGGTCGCGGTGGATCGTGACGCCCCCGCCGTAGCTGAAATCGAAGGCGGGCACGGACGGGATGCCGAACCCCCATCCCGCAATCGCGTGGCCGAGCTCGTGGACGAGCGTCTTCATCATGTTCGACAGCATGTAGAGGGTGGGGGAATGCAGGGCCCAGAGCGCGAGCAGCGATCCGACCAGCATGGAGACGGCCGGCTGCACGTCGAGGCGCTTTGCTTCGAGCTCGGCGCGGCGATCGGGGTGGTGTGGGGGCTCGTTTCGAGGCGCGCCCGATGGCGGATGCGAGCGCGACGCGGCCGCGTACCGCGGGCTGCGCCGGAGCTTCGCGAAGACGATCCCGCACGAGGGGCACTCCGCGCTGCGCTCCTCGCACTCGAATCCGCACTTCGGGCAGCGCATGGGGGGCGTATCGGTGGCTCGCGCAGCAGACCTGATCGATGGCGCCCCGGCCCGCGCAGCGGCGATGCACGCGCGGCGCCGATCCAGGCTCGAGCGCGGCGCTTCGCTCGCCGACCGGTGGTCGGGGCGGATCCCGGCCCTCCGATCGACGGCCGAGGGTCGATGTTCGCACTCGGGCTGACGGGTGCGACGTCGAGCGAAGCGATGGCTGCCGAGGTCTGGCGGAGCGGCGGCGGACGCGGTTCAATTGCCGGATCCGGTTCGCGGCCGAACCTCACCCCGGTGCGGGACTTCTGGGAGACTCTCATTGGCGATCAAGACGCGCGACATCCGACTCGAGAAGGGCAAAGCGGCCGCACTCGCGCTTGCGCTCGCGTGCAGCGCGTGCGCGTCCACGCCCGATTCGGGCTGGACTCCCTTCCAGGCGGCATTCTTCGACCCCCTGCAGATCTTTTCCAGTGAAACGAACGTATCGGGCGTCCGGTTGAACCTTCCGTACGGAAACAACGCGACTTTTCGCGGGGTGGATCTCGGGATGGTCGGCTACACGGATTCCGCGAAGGGCGTGCAGATCAACTTCTTCTACAACGAAGCGGACGAGTTTTCGGGGCTCCAGCTCGCCGGGATGCCGGGGAACCGCTGCGTGGATCTCGAAGGCATACAGGCGGGCGTGATCAATACCACGGAAGGACGCGTGAGAGGTTGGCAACTCTCGTTCTTGTTCAACGAGTCGAGCAGCCTGATCGGCGGGCAGATTTCGGGCATCTTCAATCGATCCAGGCGCGTCCGCGGGCTTCAGATCGCTTCGCTGGTCAACGAGGCGGACGATCTCCGCGGGATCCAGATCGGCGCGCTCAACTTCAACCGCAACGGCATCCTGCCGTTCTTCCCGGTCTTCAACATCGGATTCGGGAGTGATCCGGAGGAGGAGACGAGCGACGACGACGAGTAGCTCGTCGCCTCGGACTCCGGAGCTCAGTCCGACCAGAGGCGCTCGCCGGCAATCCACTCGGCGTGGAATCCGACCGGCACGCGAGCCGGGAGCGCGACCTTCGCGATCGGCCCGCGCGAGATGTCACGCGCCGCGAAGACCCAGCACTGCGAGGCGCCCGACGCGTTCGTCACGATCGTGATCACGTAGCCGTCGTCCTCGCCTTCGCCGCCGACGCGTGGAGCGAACGGCGCCTCGCCACCGTAGTTGCCGGGCCCATAGTCGAAGCGCTCGCGGCTGCCGTCTTCGTGGTCGTACTTCACGAGCGCGCGAAAGTCGACCGTGTACATGTCGGCCGGAAGGTGCTGCTGGTAGGAGAAGCGGGTTCGGGTTCCGTAGCGCGCGGTATCCGGCAACGGAAACTCGACGTTCAGATCGTCGAGTTGCTGCTCCTCGGTGTCGCCGGTCGCCAGATTCATCCGCCAGCGTCGCAGGTGCGCGCGAATCCGCAGATAGCCGAGCATCGACGCCAACCCGCCTTCCTCGGGGCGCCGGACGATCGTGGGATCGGGCTGGAAGCATCCGTCCATCGCGATCCAATCGCCGTCCTCCCAGGCGTTGACCATGTGCAGCACGTACCCCGGCTCGAATTCGAACCATCGCACGCTCTCCGAGCCTCCGTTGCGCGGGAGCACGCCGAAGCGGCTGGGAAGGTCGCGATGGAAGCGCGCCACGCGATGGCCCGATTTGCGCAGGACGTCGACGTCGTGGAAGAACGGGAAGTCGTGAACGATGGAGTAATTTTGCGTGATGGTCAGGTCGTGCGGAGAGCGAGGCCCCGGGAGATCGATCGGGATCTCGTGCTCCAGCATGCCGTCGCGCGATACCACGCCGTAGCGCATGTAGGGGGCGTCATCGCTCAACGTGAAGTACACCAGCTCACCGGTCCGCTGGTCGACCTTCGGATGCGCAGAGACCGTCGTCGTGAGTCGCCCGCCGAAGTCCTCGATACCGAGCGTGTCGAGCGTGTGTGGGTCGATCCGGTACGGCGCGCCGCACATGTACCAGAGCGCGAGGATCTGACCGTTGTGGAATACCACGTCGGTGTTGGCCGTGTCCTTGATGGGGCCGCGCGGCAGCGAGAAGTCGAACGGGCCCATGATGCCCGGCCAGATGCCAGCTCCGCGCCGCTGCTCGTCCGCGAGCGCCTCGGTGCGGACGAGGCGGCTTCGGTAGCTGGCCTTGCGATCCCGGAAATACACCGCGTGGATCATCCCATCACCATCGAACCAGTGGTACGAACTTCTCGGCGCGAAGACCGGGTTCGGCCCGTTGCGGATGAAGGCACCGTAAAGGTCTGCCGGAAGCTCGCCTTCGACCTCCAGATCCAGCGCCTGCGTCTCTCGGAGCGTGGGCGCGTAGATGCCGTGCAGATAGGGGTTGTCGATCGAATCGATCCAGCTGGGCTCGTCGGCGCGGCGGCTGCTCATCGATCGGCCCTCCCGGATCAAGCGATCGCGTCGGCCGCCAACGCGTCGGCGCGCGCGCGAAGGCTGTCCAGGTCCCGGGCGAACAGCGGCAGCACGATCTGATCGACGCCCGAATCTCGCAGGCGGGCGAGTCCATCCGCATCGGCACCGCCGCGCGGCGACACCTGGATCTTCACTTCCGAGCGGCTCCGTCCGGCCTCTTCGAGTAGCGCGTCCAGTCGCTCCAGGCAGGCGTCGAGCCGATCGGGGGTCAGGTCGTAGCCGAACCAGCCCTGTCCGAGGTCGGCGACACGGCGCAGCGCCGCGTCGCTTTCGCCGCCGAAGTACAGCGGTGGATGCGGGACCTGCACGGGCTTCGGATTCTGCAGGCAATGCGGTACGTCATAGAACTCGCCCTTGAATCTGGAGACCTCGTCGCACCAGAGCGTCTTCATCACCGCGACGCACTCGCGGGTGCGATCCGCACGGCGCTCCCACGGCACACCGAGAGCGGCGAACTCCTCCCGCAGCCAACCGATGCCGATGCCGAAGTCGACGCGGCCCCTCGACAGGTAGTCGACATCCGCCACCTGCCTAGCGGTGTAGATCGGGTTGCGCTGCGGAACGAGGCAGATACCCGTGCCGAGGCGGATGCGCTCGGTGTGCGCGGCCAGGAAGGCCAACGCGGTGAGCGGCTCCATCAGGCCGTCGGGGTTGCCGGGAATCCTTCCGTCAGCCGAGTACGGGTAGCGCGACGCGTAATCGCGAAAGAAGACCACATGCTCGGGGACCCAGAGCGAGTGGAAGCCCCGCTCCTCGACGACCCGTCCGAACTCCGCGATCAGCTCGACCGGCGTCGCCCCGCTGAACCCCGTGTGGATTCCGACCTTCATCGCGCACCTCGCCACGCCGGGCAGGGGTCGAGTCTACAACAGGATCGCGCTCGTCGTCGTTCGGGAGGCAGCAGTCCGAGGGCGAGATATCGCCCCGTCGGGTCGGGTCGACCGAGGAGACCTTCTTGAGGATCTGCTCGCCGACGAGCTTGCCGTGGCGATCGCAGAGATCCGAGAAGCGATCGACGTCCAGCAGCGCGACGCTCAGCACCGAGGTGGTGCGCTCGCTGCGCGCCAGCTCCTTTTCGCCCGCCGATTCGAAGCAGCGGCGGTTGGGGATGGCCGTGATCGGATCGGTGTCCGAGCGATCCCGTAGGCGAGCGTTCATCTCCTCGAGGTCGCGCTTGGCCTTCTCGAGCTGCTCGTTGGCGCGCTCCAGCTCGAAGGCGTGCCTCACCACCTCGGCCTCCGAGAGGCGCTTGGCGTAAGCCGCGAGCGCTCGCGCGATCGCATTGCGGCAGATCTCCACGCCGAGGTCCGACTTGATGATGTAGTCGTCGGCGCCCGCGCGAGTGAGCTCGGCAGCCGCGTACTCGTCCCCGTGACCCGTGAGCACGATTGCGGGGCGCTGGTCTCCGACGCGCCGCATCTGCTCCAGCAGATCGATCGCGGTCAGATCGCCGAGCTGATAGTCGAGGAAGATCAGCTCCGCGTTGTGGTTCATGAACTCGATGAGCGCGAGGTTCGGATCCGTGTACCTGTGGAGCTCGATCTCGATGTTGGGAAGCTCGTCGAGAACGCGTTCCAGCAGCTCGAGCTCGCTCTCGTCATCGTCGACCGCAAATACCGTTCGGTGCTCCCACTCCATCCCGCCGAATCCGGCTCCCCCGATCCCTTCGGATCGGAGACCGATCAGTGGCCCGCGGCCCCGAGCGACTCGCAGAGTGCGAGCATGCCGGCGTCCTGGAGCGCTAAGAGGCGGGGATCCTCGAATTCGGGGTGCGTGGAGAGCTTGACGACCACCGTCCGACTCGGGTGGTGGACGAGCAGCGCCTGTCCGTTCAACCCCAAGGCCGCGTAGACGCCGCGCTCCGCATCGTAGATCCACCAGTTGTCGTGGTAGAACGCGTCGGGGCGCGCGGGGTCGTACTCGGGCGCGCCCGCAAAGGCCTCCACCAGGGATCGATCGCGAACCCGCAGGCGCTCGAGCCACGCGCCGGGAACGACCCGGCGGCCCGCGATCTCGCCTCCCTGCAGGCACATCTGCCCGAAGCGCCCGAGGTCGCGCAGCGTCGCGCAGATGCCGCCCTCGACGATCGAGAAGCCCGAAGCGTCGAGCAGGATCTCGGCGTCGGACTCCGCGCCGATCGCGGACCAGATCTCGCGCGAGAACAGCTCCGCGAAGCGCGCGCCACCCGCGCGCTCCAACACCCATCCGAGCACGTCGCTCGCGAGCGACACGTAGCGGAACGGTCCGCCGTGCGCGTGGGAGTTGCCGATCGAGCGGATCCACGAGGCCGTGTCGGCCGGCAGGCCGCGGCGCGAGTGGGCCCGATAGTCCGAGACGTCGAGGATCGTCACCTCGTCGACCTCGTAGCTCCAACGGGTGCCCGCGCGCATGTCCAGCAGGTGTTGGAGCGTGCAACCCTCCCACGCCGTTCCGCGCAGCTCTTCGACGTAGTCGACGACGCCGCGCTCGGGCTCGACGAGCCCGCGGTCAACCAGTACGCCGCAGAGCGCGGCAGTGAGCGACTTCGATACCGACATCAGCAGGTGGGTGTCCGACGGCCGCATCGCGCCCGCGTAGGCCTCGAAGAGCACCGCGCCGTCGTGCAGGACCAGCAGGCCGTCCGTATGGGTGGCCTCGAGCATCCGCGGAAACGAGACCTTCTCGCCCTGGTAATCGAAGCGGAACGAATCCAGCTCTCGCTCGTCCCGGGGCAACTCGACGACGGGCCCGTCGCCGCGCGAGATCCTCTCGGTGCGCGCCAATTCGCCCACCCGGATGAAACCCAGGCGGTTGTGGGGCGCGTCGAGCCAGTTCTCCGACGTGACTTCGCTCGATTCGGCCATCGCCCAGCCTCGCATCCCGGCGCCGTGGAGCTCCCGAGCCACAGGGTCGCATCCCGGCGCTTCGCGCGCACCCGCGCGGCCCGCGGCACCGGACGTTCGCGCGCCCGCCGTTCGCGTCGACGCAGCGCCATCGGGTGCGCGGGTTCCGCCCGCAGCGGCGATCGGGCGCGGCGAGCGGCCGGGATGCAAACGGCAACCCCCGACGATCCCGTGGTATCGTCGGTAAGGAAGCTGCGATTGGATCGAGCGCGGCCTCGGGAGCGCGGTAACATGGGAGCGGAGGAAGACATGGAGAGCGCGCGTGGTTTTGCCCGCGAAGAGTGGGAGGTACGCTGCGATCTGGCGGCCTGTTATCGAGCGTTCGTCCAGTTCGGCTGGACGGACCTGATCTACACCCACATCTCGGCCCGGCATCCGACCCGAAGCGACCGCTACCTCATCAACCCCTACGGGCTGCTCTTCGAAGAGGTCAGCGCGTCGAACCTGATCGAAGTCGGCTTCGACGGCCGGGTGGTGAGGGGAGATCATCCCGTGAACGAAGCCGGCCATCCGATCCACAGCAGCGTGCTGCGCGCGCGAAGCGATGTGAACTGGGTGCTGCACAGCCACACGCGCGCGGGCATGGTCGTCTCGTGCATGAAGTGCGGCCTGCTTCCCCTCACCCAGCAGGCGATGTTCTTGCGCGATCACGTCGGCTACCACGAATGGGATCTGCAGACCGCCGACGGGGCGTGCGAACGCATGGTGGCCGATCTCGGCCCGAAGAACATCGCGCTCGTCCTGCACAACCACGGGCTGCTCAGCTGCGGCGCCACGATCGGCGCGGCGTTCACCGCGCTCTACAACCTCGAGATCGCGTGCAAGGTGCAGGCGGACGTCGTGACCGCGGGCGGGGAGTGGATCGTTCCGGCCTCCGAAGCGATCGACCGCACGGCCGCCGTGGGCGGGCCGGAAGGTCTCGACGGGGAGCTCGAGTGGAAGGCCATTCGGCGCCAACTCGATCGAACCGACTCCTCCTACAAGACGTGACCCAGACGTTCGACTCATCGCCCGCGCCGCGCGATTCCGCGCGCGTCCTCGTGACGGGCGCCAACGGACAGATCGGCCGACGCCTGATCGAGCGGTTGGCCCACTCCAACCCGCCGGGGGCGGTGCGAGCGGTGGTTCGCTCCGAGCGCGCCGCGGCGACGCTCGCGACCCTGCCCTCGGAGGTGCGGCCCGAGGTCTTCGTCGTCGATTACGGCGACGCCCGGCGCCTCGCCGAGATCGCCCGACCCTGTCGCTACGCGGTGCACCTCGTCGGGATCCTCAAGGAAACCGCCACGAGTCGCTACGCAGACGCCCACGAGGCGTCGACGCGCGGGATCGCGGACGCCGCCGCGGCCGCGCAGCTGCGGCGCGTCGTGTATCTGAGCATCCTCGGCAGCGATCCGGCGTCCGCCAACGCGTGCCTCGCCTCGAAGGGACGCGCCGAGCAGATCCTGCTCGCCGCGAAGACGCCCGCGCTCGTGCTGCGCGTCCCGATGGTCATCGGGCCGGGCGACGTCACCGCGAACATCGTGCGCCGGGAGGCGCTCGCCCGCGTGCTCCCGCTCGCGAAGGGCGGCCGTTACCGGACGCAGCCCATCTACGCGGGCGACGTCGTGGAGGCGATCGTCGCGGGCTGCGAACGCGACGGGCTCGACGACGTGATCCTCGACCTCGCCGGACCGGAATCCCTCAGCCAGCGCGAGTTCATCGAACGGGCGGCACGGCTGCACGGCCGCCGGCCCCACGTGTTGCCGGTGCCCGCAGGGTTTCTCTTCTGCGCAGCCGCTCTCGCGCAGCGCGTACTCTCCAACCCACCGTTCACGAAGGCGGCGCTCGAGGTCATCCTCGCCGACGACGACGTCGATCCCGAGCCCGCGCGGCGCAAGCTGGGCATCGAGCTGACCTCGGTGGACGAAATGCTGCAGCGCTGCGTCGGCCCCGGCGCCGATGGCCGCGACGCGGGCCCGGAGGCGACGAGCGGATCATGAGCGACGCAGCGGACACCCGGATCGGCGAACGGCCGAGGGCGCCGCTCTGGCAGCGCGCGCTTCCCTGGCTGATCACCGCGGCGTGCTTCGCGCACCTGTACGGCCGAGTTCACGCACAGGCCGCGCGCGAGGGACAGAGCGCGCTGGGGTTCCTGCTGGCGGTGTTCGCCGACGTGAGCTGGGGGCACTGGCTCGCGCTGATGGTCCCCTACTCGGCGTTCTTCTTCCTGATCGATTCGCTCATCGTGTGGCGCGTGATCAACTGGTTCAACACCAGGGTCCGCTACGCGGACATCCTCCCGATCCGCGGCAGCTCCTACATCCTCTCGATCGTGAACGAACAGGTCGGCAAGGGAGCGATGGCGTTCTACCTGCACCGCCGAGACCGCATCCCCGGCTGGCAGGTGGGATCGAGCATGCTCTTCATCATGTTCTGCGAGTTCTTCTACCTGCTGTCGTGGGCGCTCGTCGGCGTGTCGATCGGCTGGGAGCGCTTCCCCGAGATCTTTCACGCGATTCCGTGGATCGCGGTCGCGGCGGCGGGCTTCCTCGCGCTCTGGCTGCTCTACTTTCGCGGCGCCATCGCCCCGAACAGCACGCTGCGCGATCGCGAGATCCTGCACGCGTTCCGCGGCGCAAAGCCGTGGCAGTACGGCGCGATCCTGCTGCTGCGCTCGCCCGCGATCCTGGCCGCGGTCTTCGTCTACAGCAGCGCGCTCGGGCTGTTCGGGGTGGAGGTCGGCTATCTCGAGATGCTGGGCTATCTGCCGGTGATCTTCTTCGGCGCCGCGACGCCCGGCCCCATGCGCGCGGTCGCCATCCTGCTCTGGGTGACGCTGTTTCCGGACCACGCGGCCGAGATGACCGCCTTCGGCCTCGTCCAGCACAACTTCTTCATCTTCTTCAACGCCGCGATCGGCCTGCTCTTCTTGAAGCGCGCGAATCGCGAGCTCTTCGCTGGAGATTAGGGCTCCGGGTTGCGCGAGCGGGCGCGAACCCGGCTTTCGACGAGCCGATCCGCCATCGAGACCAGCGTCGTGACGACCAACACCCAGCCCAGCGCCATCACGAGTGCCGGCCCCGGCCAGCCGAGGCCGAGCGCGTCGCGGACGATCGGGATCGCGACGATCGCGTAGTAGGCGATCCCGTTCAATCGACCCAGGGCGCTCGGCCGCGGCCCCGCTGCCCGCGCGATCTTCGAGTCGAGCGCGTACTGGATGAACGAGGCGGCGATCAGCGTCGGGAGCAGCGCCGGAAGCACGCGGGCGTGCGCGAGCGCCGCCGCGCCCGCGGTGACGAATACGGCGTCGGCGGCGTGGTCGACCAGGCGACCGAGTCCGGAGTGCTCGGCGAAGCGCCGCGCCACCATCCCGTCGGCGAAATCACTGGCCACCGCGAGCGCGAACACCGCGGTCGCGGCCCACGCGCAGTCCGCGCCAATCGCGACCACCAGCGCCGGCGCCGCGACGAGGCGGACGCTCGTGAGCGCATTCGCGCGGGTCCGCCACGAGCCCGGGGGCTGCATGACCCCATCGTACTCGATTTTCGGCTCGGGACTCGCTCCCGAGGCGCTACATTGCGAGATCTCGAATGGAGGAACTCGGCGGGTGAGAGGCGCGAAGTGCGGACTCGGGCTGATCGCCGTCGCGGCGCTCGCGTGCGGCGCGGGCGAGTCGGAAGAACCGAGCGATCCGGCGGTCGCGCGCGGCGAGAAGATCTACCGGAACATCTGCGTCGTCTGCCACAACGCAGACCCCACCCGCGACGGCCCGCTCGGGCCGGCCATCGCGGGCGCGAGCCGCGAATTGCTCGAAGCGAAGCTGCTGCGCGGCGAATACCCGCTCGGCTACACGCCGAAGCGCAGCACGCAGCAGATGCCGCGCTTCGAGTTCCTCGAGCCGAACCTCGACGACCTCGTGGCGTTCCTCGCGAGCCGGGCGAGCGGCCCCGATCCCGCCGGCTCGTGAAGCGTCAGCGCAGCAAGATGAACTGAAGCGCGAAGAGCACGATCGACACGACGAAGCCCGCGTGGATCGTGCCCTTGACCGACGCGAGCGGCTTCTGGGTCGGCAGGCCCGGCCCCAGCAGCGCGCCGAGCTCGACGATCGCGATCACCACGAGCGCGATGATCCAATAGAGGGCCAGGTTGCCGCCACCCACGTCGAGCGCCGCGGTCAGCGACGTGTAGTGGCTCGCCGCGGCCATGAAGAAGAGCATCGGGATCGAGAAGAGGGTGTTGGTGCGCGATGCCAGTCCGGCGCGCGCCCCGCGCGCCGCGGCGGAGGGGTCGGCCTGGCCGCCACCGGCGACGTTGTTCGCGCTCGCGATCACGACCTTCTGCGCGGGCCAGATCACGAACCACACGTTCGCCCACATCAGGGTTCCCATCAGCCCGCCCGTCAGGATGCGGGTCATGTAGCCGCTCGAGAGCGGCACGCCGTCGTGGCCGAGCTTCATCAGGATGATCAGCACGCCGGTGATGAAGGTGAACATCGCGCCCCAGCGGAACCACCAGAGCGCGCTGGGCACGAGGCCGCGCGTCATCAGGCCCTTGGCCTCGCCGCCGAGGTCGGTGCCGAAGAACGGGGTCTGGATGAAGTTGAAGTAGTAGAGAATCCCGATCCAGGTGATCCCGGCCAGAAAGTGGAACCACCGGAGTAGGAAGTAGATGAACTCTTCCATCGCCCGCTCCCCCTCGATTCGAAGTTGATGTTCGGATGATCCTTACCGACGCGTGCGTCGCCCCGCGCGGCGCGCGCCGCCGATTCATGTTAGCCGCAAATCAAAGCAAATGGGCGGCGGTTTCGCGCGGGATTCGCGCCCGATCCGGCGATCCAGCGATTCGCCCGCCGCGCCGAAGCCGTGCGGGGCGAAGCGGCTACACCCGCGTGCCCGGCCGACCCGAGCGGGCGGACGCCTCGGCCGCGCGCGAATTCGAGCCGCGCGCCGCCCGATCCGGAGCTCAGACGCCGGGGCCCGCCGCGCGGTCTTCGAGCACCGCCTCGGCGACCGTCGCGGCGGCCTTTTCGACGGCGACGTTGCGCGCCTTGCGAGCGCGGCGTTCGGTGACCTCCACGACGCCCTCGGCGAGCCCCTTGGGCCCCACCGTGACGCGATACGGGATGCCGATCAGGTCGGCGTCGTTGAACTTGACGCCGGGCCGCTCGTCCCGGTCATCGAGCAGCGCGTCGATGCCCTCCGCGACGAGCGCTTCGTAGAGCGCACCACCCGCGTCCGCGGCCGTCGCGTTCTTGGGATTGATGACGCTCACCACCACCTCGAACGGCGCGACCGAAACCGGCCAGACCATTCCCGCCTCGTCGTGTCGACTCTCGATGATGGCGGCCATCGTCCGCTCGATGCCGATTCCGTAGGAGCCCATGATGATCGGGCGCGAGCTTCCGCTCTCGTCCTGGATCATCGCTCCGAGCATCTCGCTGTAGCGAGTGCCGAGCTTGAAGATGTGGCCGACCTCGATGGTCTTGCGCACCTCGAGCGGCGCGTCGCAGAGCTCGCAGGCCTCGCCAGGCTGCACCTCGCGCAGGTCGAGCCACTCGGCGCTCGGGATGTCGCGCTCGACGTCCACACCGCGCAGGTGGAATGCGTCCCGGTTGGCGCCCGTCAGCATGCCCGAGCGACCGCGCAGCGCGAGGTCCGCGAGAATCCGGCAGCCCGTGACGCCGACCGCCCCGAGGCTTCCCGCCGAGGCGCCAAGCGAATCCTGGATCTCTTTGTCGGATGCGTAGCGAAGCTCGCGCGCCCCGGTGGCGTCGCTGAGCTTCTGCTCGGAGAGCGGATGGTCCCCCCGCAGCAGCACGATCGCGATCTCGCCGTCGAGCAGCGCGACCAGCGTCTTGATCTGGTGCTGGGCGGGGGCCCCGCCGTCGAAGGCCGCGAGGTCCTCGATCGTGCGGACGCCGGGCGTCGGAAACGCCTCGGGCGCAGCGAGGCCGGGCAGGTCTTCGACCGGGGCCAGCTGCGAGCGGGCCTTCTCGATGTTGGCCGCGTAGCCGCACGACGCGCACGAGACCACCCAGTCCTCGCCCGCATCGCTCGCGACGGTGAACTCGACGGACTCGGAGCCGCCCATCGAACCGGACGACGCCTCGACGGCGAGGGTATCGAGCCCGCAGCGCGCGAAGATCCGCCGGTACGCTTCGAAGTGACGCTGGAAGGCGGCGTCGAGACCCTCGGGTTCGATGTCGAGCGAGTAGGAGTCCTTCATCGTGAACTCGCGAACGCGAAGCACGCCCGATTTCGGGCGCGGCTCGTCGCGATACTTCTTCTGGATCTGGTACCAGATCTGCGGGAGCTCCTTGTAGCTGCGAAGCTCGGCGGCGAGCGACGCGAACACCTCCTCGCAGGTCATCCCGAGCCCGACGTGCGCGCCCTTGCGGTCCTTCAGCCGGAACATCTCCTCGCCCATCTCCTCCCAGCGCCCGCTGCGCTGCCAGAGCTCTGCGGGCTGCAGGGAGGGCAGCAGGAACTCCTGGGCGCCGATGGCGTTCATTTCCTGGCGGGTGATCTCCTCGATCTTGCGGCAGACGCGAAGACCCAGCGGCAGCAGCGAGTAGACGCCGGCCATGAGCTGGCGGACAAAGCCCGCTCGCACCAGCAGCTTGTGGCTCGGGGCTTCGGCGTCGGCCGGATCGTCGCGCAGTGTCGGGATGAACAGTTGCGACCAGCGCACGGACGACCTCCACGAGATGGTCACGGGAACCTACCGGATGCGCCAAACGCACGCCCCTCGATCCGCTCCGTCGGCGCCGTGCGGTCGGTGGCTAGAACGCGGTGCCGCGCGCGGCGGCAGCCTGCAGGAACGCAGACCAGAGCTTCTCGTAGACGGGCCCCGGCGCGCCCGCACCGATGGCTCGCCCGTCGAGGGAGCGGACCGGAACCAGACCCGCCCCGCTGCCGGCCAGGAAGACTTCGGCGGCCGCGAGCAGGTCGTAGCGTCCGATGCTCCGGACCCGGGCCGGAATCTCGAGCGAGGCCGCGATCTCCAGCACCGTCGCCCGCGTGATGCCCTCCAGCGCGCCGTCGGTCGACGGCGGGGTGAGCAGCTCGCCGTCGCGAACCGCGAAGACGTTGGCCACCGAGGTCTCGGCGACGGCGCCCGCGCCGTTGAGCAGCAGCGCTTCGTCGCCGCCGCGCTGTCGCGCTTCGAGCTTCGCGAGCACGTTGTTGAGATAGTTGAGGCTCTTCACGCGCGGATCGAGCACGTCTGCGGCGGGTCGTCGCCAGCTCGAGGTCAGCAGATCGATGCCGGCCGCGCGCTTGTGCTCGGGGTAGACGGCGATCCGATCGACGATGCAGATCAGGCGCGGCTGCGGGCACTGGGTGGGATCGATGCCGAGTGGGCCGTCGCCGCGCGTGGCGATCAGGCGCGCGTAGGCCTCGTCGGCGCCGAACGCCCGAGCGGTCTCGAGCACGATCTCGCGGACGCCCGCGGTTCCGCCGGGCAGCTCCAGCGCGAGGGTCCGCGCGCCGTTCGCGAAGCGCTGCAGGTGGGCTTCGAGTCGGAAGATGCGGCGCCCGTAGATGCGAATCCCCTCGAACACGCCGTCGCCGTAGAGCAGCCCGTGATCCAAGACCGGAATGCGGGCTTCGCCCGCGTCGACCACCCGACCGTCGAGCCAGATCTTCATCGGCCCTCGAACCGCGCGGCCACCCGCGCCGCGGCCTCGAGCATGCGGCGCGCCATCGCGTCGCGGCCGAGCGCGCGCATCCGCGGGGTGGGCGCGGCGAGCGCGAGCGCCGCGAGCATGCGCCCGCCCGACGCGTGCGCGACGACCGGGGCGGCGACCACCGACAGGCCGGGGATCCACTCGTCGGTGCTCTCCGCAAAGCCGCGCGCCGCGGCGCGCGCCACCGCGGCCTCGAGGGCGGCGCGGTCGCTGAGGGTCCGGTCGGAGAATCGCTCGAGCGCGCCCGGGGGCAGCTCGACCGACCCGTCGCCGAACGCCAGGTAGAGCTTTCCGACGGCCGTCGCGTGCACGGGGACCGTCGAGCCGACCCGCGGCGCCGCGCGCAAGAACCCCTCGCCCTCCGACTTGTCGAGCACGACGAGCCGACCCGCGCGCGCCGCGACGAGGAAGACGGTCTCGCCGAGCGCCCGCGCCTCGGCCTCGAGCACCGGACGGGCCGCGGCGGCGATCGGCTCGCGGTCCAACGCGCCGACGCCGAGCGCCACCAGGCCGATCCCGGGCCGGTAACGCCCGCGATCGTCCTTCTCGACGAGCCCGCGGCGGCTCAGCGCCGCGAGCAGCCGGTGGGTGCTCGACTTCGAGAGGCCGAGCGCGCGGCCGATCGCCGTCACCCCGCGCGAGCGCGGCTCCGCGTGCAGGTGAAACAGCACGTCGATCGCCTTGTCGACCGTGCTCTGCGCTTCCATCGCCGCCCCCCGCGCGCGCCCCGCGCGATCCCGAGGCCGTTGGCACTCGAAGAG
>JBFGGA010000053.1:0-18726 GCA_041579295.1 Myxococcota bacterium
CAGCAGGGCTTCCGCTACCTGCTCCGCCCGCACGTCCACCCCGAGGCACTGCGGGTGCTGCTCCGCTACGCGATCTACGCAGAGCGAGATCGTAGGGGGCGGGTCCGCTACCCCGTCGGCTGCGAGGTGAGCTGGAAGACCGGTTGGAAGCGCAATCGCGGGCGGTTGCTGGACATCTCGAGGGCCGGGTGTGGTCTGTTGGTGGAGCACAGTCCGGACGTCGGCGAGCGCATCACCATCAAGGTCTCGGCCGAAACCGTGGGCGGCACGGCGTTGAAGCTGCGCGGCAGAGTGATTCGCAGCACGCCCAACGCCGCGCACAGCGGAAACGAGCGAACCGCGCTCGGAATCGTCCTGGACGAGCTCACACCGGCGGCGAAGAAGGTGCTGATCGACCTCTGTGAGAGATGGAGCGAGAGCCCGCCGACTCTGCCCCGCGGCGAGCGCGTCGCGACCCCGTCGGACGAGGCGCGCGAAGAGAAATCCCCGCCCCCGGAGCCGCGGGGCGTCGCGGTCGAGGCGCGCGCGGAAGGCCGCGCCACAGCCGCGTCGGGCGACCCGACTCCCACCGATCTGCAGGATTCAGCCGAAGCCGGAGCCAAGCGGTCGACATGTCGCGGTGTATTCGAGCGGGAGGTCGTCCAGATCGACGAGGAAGCGCACGCGGTCCAGGCGCTGCTCGGGCGCGATCTTTCCGTCGCGGGGCTCCGCGTCGCTCAGCAGCCGGGGATCGCCCCGGGGGACCAACTTCGAATCGCCCTGTATGACACATCGCAGCATGAGCCGTTGATCCTGAACGCGGAAGTTTCGCGGGACGACGGAGGAAGTGGGTTGTTCCTGCGCTTCGTCGACGTCCCGCAGGAAATGACGGACCGCGTCGAAGAGATCGTCGCCCAGCTGCCCGCGGTCGAGGCGATCGATCCCCACGGAGACACCCAGGTCGTCCCGGCGCGCGTCGTCTCGGGCTCGGGCTGAGGCAGACCTTCTCTGCCCCACCCGCGCCAGAGGGGATGCCCCCATGTGCCGCAGTGGATCGGGGTCCCGACGGCATTTGGGATCGATCTGCGGCACACCGCTTGCAAAGGCTCGACAGGCGGACGCGGATCGACACGAACGCGAATACCGCGGGGAACGGGTCGAGCGGAGCGCAGGGGCGCGAGGGCGTCGAGTACGCTGCGCGGGCTCGGAGATCACGGGATCCGATGGGACCGAACGAAGACGAGCTTCGCGCTCGCCTGAAGCGAGCCGCGGCGCAAATCCAGACGCAGCACAGGCGGCTCGAGCCCCTGTTCGAGGAGCTGAGCAGCGCGCTCGCGAGCGGCATCAACCGCGAGGCGCAGACCGCGGCGTTTCGTCTGGACGGGGCCATCAAAGCCCACTTCCTCCTCGAGGAGAAGATCATCTTCCCGGCGATTCGCGGGCTTCCGCTCAGAGACGAGGACGAACTCGAAGCGCTCGCCGACGACCACCGGGGCCTCGGCCGGGCGCTTCAGACCGTCATCGATCAGATCCTCGACGCGAGGTTCGAACTGGCGGCCCAATCCCTCGAAAAGTGTTGGCTCGCCGTCAGGGACCACGAGCACCGGGAAGAGGCCTTCCTGAACGCCCTTGACTCCTCGCCGTCGGAAAGCAAATTCTGATTCATGTCGGTTTCCGAGGACCTGGAGCTGCGCCTCGGCTACCTGGAGCTGGGCCCATCCGATCTGGAGCGCCTCGCCGCGCTCCGGCCGCTGTTCGAGGAACGCGCCGACGAGTTGGTGGACGCCTTCTACCACCGCCTGCTCTCGTTCCCCCCGACGCGCCAGCTGCTCAGCGACCCGGCGGTCCGGGTCCGGCTCGTCAGCACGCAGCGCGACTACCTGCTCAGCCTCACGGACCCGACGATCGACGACGCGTACGTCGCACACCGGCGGATGATCGGCGAGACCCACGAGCGCATCGGGCTGGAGCCGCGCTGGTACCTCGGAGCCTACGCGCTCTACCTATCGCTGCTCATCCCGCTGGTGTACGAGAACCACGTTCACGATCCCGTCGAGGCGAGCCGGACGATCGTCTCGCTTCAGAAGCGACTCACACTGGACGCACAGATCGCGATGGAAGCCTACATCGATTACCAGCAGCGACAGCTCCAGTACTTCACCGACGAGCTCGCGAAGGAGAGCCGACGGCTCGCGCGAAGCTTCGAGGACCAGAAGGTCGAGCTGCAGCTCACCGAAGACCGCGCGCGTGCCGCCGAGGAGCTCGCATCGGTGGCCACGCTGGTCGCGGGCCTCGCCCACGAGATCGGAACACCGATGGGTGTGATCAAGGGGCACGCGAGCCAGCTCGAATCCGCGGTTACCGACGAGGATGCGAGGTGGCGGCTGCGCACGATCCAGGAACAGATCACGCGCATCTCCAAGATCATCCAGACGCTCCTCAACATGGCGCGCCCCGGCAAGGCGCAGCAGGTGCCCGTCTCGTTGAAGTCCGTGATCGAGATGACACTCGCCTTCTTGACGGAGAAGTTCTCGCATCGCGGCATCGAGGCGCACGCCGACGTCGATGCCGCGCCGAGCGTGCTCGGCGACCCCGAGCGCCTGCAACAGCTCTTCCTGAACCTCTTCCTGAACGCCGTGGACGCGATGCCCAACGGAGGGGAGCTGCGGGTCGCGCTCGAATCCACCCCGGAAGGGAAGATCAAGATCACGGTGGCGGACACCGGCCAGGGCATCCCCGAGCGAGACGTCCCGAGGATCTTCGAGCCGTTCTTCACCTCGAAGGAGGCCGGCACCGGTAACGGTCTCGGTCTGATGGTCGCCAACGGCATCGTGAAGGACCACGGCGGGAGCATGGAGGTCAGGAGCGAGGAGGGTCGGGGCACCGAGTTCCAGATCTTCCTGCCCAGCGACCGCCCCGCGGCGACCAGCGCACAAGCCTGATCCCCGCTCCGCGAAGTGGGGCATTTTGCTACGATCATGGGGCAGAATGGCCTCCTGGCTGCCGCCATGAGCAACCAGAACGCTCAGCGCCTTGGTACGGCTCGTGCTTCAAGAGAGGGCCATGACTACGCGATCCCGACTTCTCATCGTTGACGACGACACGGCGATGCGCGAGATGCTGGCCTCGCTGTTCCGCGACCGCGGCTACGAGATCCAGGAAGCCGCATCCGCCGCCGAGGCGCTCAAACGTGCCGGCGAAGAGTGCTTCGACGTCGTCTTGAGTGACATCCGCATGCCCGGCAAGACCGGTATCGAGATGGTCGGCGAGCTGCGCGGCCTGCTGCCGGAGACCCCGGTCGTGCTGATGACCGCATTCGGGAGCATCGACTCGGCGGTGGAGTCCATGCGCGCGGGCGCGTTCGACTACATCACGAAGCCGTTCGAGCCCGATGCGGTCGTCCTGACCATCGAGCGCGCACTCGAACGCCGCGCGCTCGAAGAGGAGAACCGGCGGCTGCGGCGGGCCCTCGACCAGACGAGCTCGTTCGGCGATCTGATCGGGGAGAGCCCGGCGATGCGCGAGATCTTCGCGTTGATCAAGAAGGTCGCCCACAGCAGCAGCAGCGTGCTGATCAGCGGCGAGAGCGGCACCGGCAAGGAGGTCGTGGCGCGCACCATCCACTACAGCGGCAACCGCTCGGACCGCCCGTTCGTGCCGATCAACTGCACGGCGATTCCGGAGGGACTGCTGGAGAGCGAGCTGTTCGGGCACGTTCGCGGCGCGTTCACCGGAGCGCACGCCACGAAGCAGGGCCTGTTCGAGAAGGCGAACGGTGGAACGCTCTTTCTCGACGAGATCGGCGACATGAGCCTGGCGCTCCAGGGCAAGCTGCTGCGCGTGCTGCAGGATCGAGAGGTGCGCGCCGTGGGCGGAACGCAGGTCACCAAGGTCAACGTGCGGATCATCGCCGCGACCAACAAGGTCCTCTCCGCGGAAATGGAAGCGGGGAATTTCCGCGACGACCTCTACTACCGGCTGAACGTGATCCCGATCTACATCCCGCCCCTCCGCGAGCGGCCCCAAGACGTGCCCCCACTCGCGAAGGCGTTCGTCGCCAAACACTCACCGAATCGGGCGCGGACGATCTCGGCGGCCGGGCTTCGCTACCTGGCGGCGTTTCCGTGGAAGGGCAACGCGCGCGAGCTCGAGAACGTCATCGAGCGCGCGCTGGCGCTCTCCGATGCGACCGAGATCGAAGAAGCCGAGCTGCGCATCGACCCCGCCACGAGCGAGGGGCGCGACCCCTCACCCGCGGCGCTCACGTACGCGGCCGCCGAGAATCGGCTGACGCTGCGAGAGCTCGAGAACCGCTACATCGAGGAAGTCATGCGCATCACGGACGGCAACAAGGTCCACGCCGCAAAGATTCTCGGCATCGACCGCAAGACCCTCTACCGCCGGGCCGAACGAGAGAACAGCAAGGTCGGCAGCGCGTAGCGGCGCGAACTGCTGCGGTTCCCCACCAGCGGAGGCCGGAAGCGGGCGAGGGTGGCGCGCAGACCGAGCGCGCGCCAGACAGATGCGGGGCGTGGGACCAAGGTGACCCTGACGGATTGAAGTCGACCTCGGTGCTACCACGCCCCGCAGTGCTTCGGGCCCTGATGATGCGATCTTTCATGAGCAAGACGCGTGCCAGCGGGTGAGGGCGCGCGTCCGCACGCCTCCGCGCGCGCGAGCGCCGCGCGCGTGACAACCTGCCCCATCCCATCCGCTGGCGAGTGAGGCGATTGACCGCAACCCCGCAGCCGCGCGGACGCGGAAGCGGGTCTCGAAGCGGCGTTCAGCGGGCTCGGGGGGAGGCCCCCCAGCGGCGTTCAGCGGCGAGCGGATGCGGGCCCGGAGCGGAATTCCCAAACGGCGTTCGAGGGCCGGGCCGGACGCGGGAGCGATGCGACGCGGCCGAGATGGCGGCCCGCGTCGCCCACGCGCTCACGGGCGATCGCCCACACCACCCGGCTGCCGCGCCACCCGAAAGCGCGCGTAGAGCGCCGGGTGATTGCTCAGCGCGCGGTCTCCCTCGACGAACTCGAGCGCCTCCCCGGCCCGCACGACTTCGAGCGACGTCTCCGCGCCTTCGCGGTAGAAGATGTAGTCGCGCGCGCGCCAGTGCGAGAGCTCGGGGCCAGCGCCCGAATCCCGCAGCTGCAACCGGCGCTGGAAATCGACGAGCGTGTCGCGATCGCCCATCCGATCGAACGCGGTGTTGAAATCGCCCCCGATGATCAGCGCACGCTTCCGCGGCCGGGCTTCGATCGCGCTCGCGATGAGGTCGAGCTGTTGCATGCGGATCTGAACCGCGTAGTCGCTCGACCCGGCCTCGAGGTGGGTGTTGTAGAGATCGACCTCCGCCCCCTCGGGCGTGCGGATCCCAACCCGCTGGTAGCCCTTGAGCGCCCAACAGTCGGCGGTGCGCCCGAACCAGCCGCGACAGAGCCCGAACGGCTTGCGCTCGACGTCGTCGGCGATCGCGAGCGATTCGCGAACGAAGATCGAGATGCCCGCGCCGTAGGGGGGCGAGAAGTACGGCACGAAGACGGAGACGGGTGAAACGATCAGCTTCGCGAACAGACGGCGTGGGTCCCAGCCCATGCCGTTGCCGCGAAAGCCGACCGCGTCCGGCATCCGTGCGCGGAGCACGCGGTGGTATTCGAAGTCCTCCTGGAACAGGGCGATCTCGTATCGATTGGCGAGCCAACCGATGGCCGGCATGCGATCCCGGGGATCGTCCTTGGCGATGAGCGGGAAGAGACCGTGGACGTTGTAGCTGAGCACGGAGAGCTCGTCGCCCGTCTCAATGTTCTCGCCCGCGTCGTCGGCTTTCGCAGCGCCCGCCAATGGCGGCGTCACGGCGAGGGCTGCGCACAGAGCGAGTCGGATGAGTTCGATCTTCATCGGCGCGGAAATAGCGCATCGCTTCGCGAACGGCGACGAGCCGCCGCGAAGGCCCCGTAGCCATCGGCCGAGCGTGACGCGGACTTTCGTCGCGGTGCCGCCGCTTGCGCGAGCGCGAGGGCTCGGCCATGCTTGGCGGAGCGATCCCGACGGGCTTCTCGTCGAGCTTTCCCGACGGCCAAACGAGGACACCGCGTGCGGTCGGGGTCGCAAGCGGCGGGTCGGGGCCCAGCTGCGGTGATGACACCGCGCGGCCTTCCCGCCGGCCAACGGAGGAGACCATGTCAGCCACCACCCTGAGAACGATTGCGGTGCTCGTCGGCGTCGCGTTGCTGATGAGCGGCTGCGCGCAGACCGGCGAGACGATCCGAGACAACCCGAAGACCACGATGGGCGGGATGCTCGGCGCTGCGAGCGGTGGGTTGATCGCGGCGGCAGCGGGAGGGGGTGCCGCGGGCATCGTGGGCGGCGTCCTGCTCGGCGGACTCGTGGGCGGGGCGGTGGGCAACGCGCTCGATCAGAAGGACAAGGAGATGGCCAGCCGGGCCGCGTATCAGGCGTTCGAGCACGCGCCCAGCGGCCAACCATCGGCGTGGCGAAATCCCGACTCCGGGAATTCCGGCAGCATCACGCCCACGCGCACCTACCAGGAGCCCAGCGGTCAATACTGCCGCGAGTACCAGCAGGACATCGTCGTCGGCGGCGAGCGCCAGAAGAGCTATGGAACGGCGTGTCGGCAACCGGACGGAACCTGGAAGATCCAGGGCTGAGCGCGCTCCGGGATCGGTCGCGGAGGAGGCGTTTGATGAGATGCGTTCCGGTCGCCTGCGTGTCGTGGATCCTGCTGGCGCCGGCTCCCGCTTGGAGCGACGACGTTTCCCCGCCCCACGACCCGCGCGCGGCGCACGCGGCGACCGATCGCGACCAGAACGGCGAGATCGACCGCGAGGAATTCGAACAGCGGATGATCCAGATCTTCTACCTCAACGACGCGGACAAGGACGGCTTCGTCACGCTCGGCCAGCTCGCGGTCTACGACGAGGCGCTGCTGTTCGAGAGCGCGGATCTCGACAGCGACACCCAGCTGTCGCTTTCGGAGTTTCTGGCCGCGCGCTTCGAACACTTCCGCGAGGCGGACACGGATGGCAGCGGCACCCTGAGCGTCGAGGAGATCGTCGAGGACTTCAACGAGTAGCCGAGCCGCGGATCGTCAGCTGGTCTCGGGCGATCGATAGCGAGCGGGCAGCTCGGTTTCTTCCTCGGTAGTGGGAGTGGCCACCCCACCCCGTCGGCGCGGAGCTTCGCCGCGCCGCGGCGCTTCGATCCTTCCGAGTTGCTCCTCGGCCTCGCTCCGCGCCTGTTCGCAACCCGCAACCCGGCAGTCCGCCCAGATCGCGCGGAGCACGCCGCGGTCGAAGGGGGCGGCGTGGTGGTAGTGCTCCACGTAGACACCGCTCAATCGTTTGGCGCGGATCAGCGCTCGGCGACCCTCCAGATGCGCCAGCGGCTGCCCGCCGAAGAGCCTCCCGAGGAACGCGAGCCTCCGATCGGTGATCAGCATTCCAACCGAGGGGTCGCGCCGAAGCTCCGCGAGCTGCGCGTTCAGGGCTTCGGAGGCGGGATTGGCGCGCCGCCAGTCGGCCAGCAGCGTGGCGAACTCGGCGGGGAGCTGGAGCTTTGCGACCTGTTCCGCCGCGATTTCCAGTACCGCCTCCGGAAGGGGGCCCGCCTGCACACCGACGTAGCGTCTGAGCAGGGAGTTCCGGGCCCCGACCTCCGAGCCCGGGGCGGTCGGAAACTTCGGCAGCGTCGCATCGCTCCCCGCCACGAAGCTGCGCGCCGCCCGGTTGCTCAAGCGGGGATGGCGGAGCGTGTGGAGCGGGCCATCGAGGTCTGTGGTGTGCAGCGTTCCGAGGGGCAGCAGCTCGCGGCTCAGCAGCGCGGGGATGCTCTCGATTCCCGCCCGCTCCAGCCCGGCCGCGTAGTCCGGGCGCTCGAAGCGGCGCTCGAGCGTGGCGAGATCGAGCGCGCGTTCGGGCGCGTCGAAGCCCAGCAGCAGCAGATCTCTCGGCTGCGTGCCCCAGACCGACACGTGGGGAAAGACCGAGGCGTAGTTTCGCAAGACGAGCTCGATGGTCTCGCCGTCGAGCGCGTAGAGGTGCATCCACTGCGCGTAGACGCCACCGGGCGCCAGATGCGACCGAGCGGCTTCCAGGAACTCGACGCTATAGAGCATCTCGACGCCGGTGACCCACGGATTGCTGGGCTCGGAGACGATCACGTCGTACTTGCCCTCGGTTCGCATCAGCGTCCGATAGGCATCGCCGCGCCGGATCGCGAGCTTCGGGTTCTTGGATGCCTCGAGGTTGCCGCGGTCGAAGAGCGGCGCAGCCTCGATCACCTCCCGGGAAATCTCGGCCACCTCGACCCGCTGCACCGATTCGAGGGCCGCGAGCTCACCCGCGCTCACCCCGGTTCCGAATCCGATCACGAAACACCGCTCCACCTTCTCGGCCATCAGCGAGGGAATCAGTGCGAGCAACGACATCGTCGGGTAGTCGCTGATCAGGTTCCCATCCGACTTCCCGTTGAGGTAGATGGATCGATCCGGCCGGCCGGCATTCTTCCTCGTGCCGCGGACCGTGACGGTGGCCGTGGGCCCATCCTTGTGAAACAGGACTGCGTTCTTGGTCTTGTTCCGGGCATCGAAGTGGGCATCGGGCCCCACGAAGCTGGTGGCATCCGGCGCCCGGCGCCGGAACAAGCCCGCGCTGAGCCTCTCGGGCTCCCAGGCGGGAAGCGCGTAGAGGCCGATCAGCGCGGGAAGCATGATGGCCGCGACGATCGCTCGATTCGAGGTGCGCAGGAGCGCTGCGGTCAGGAGCACCGATTCCAGTATCAGCGCCGCCAACGCGAGCCGGTAGATCTCGTGCAGGTCGAGCCAGAAGAACAGAACGTATCCACCGAACAAGGCTCCGATCAACGAGCCCACCGTGTTCCAGCTGTAGAGGCGCCCCGCAACGGCGCCGAGATCCCCGACCTCGCCCCGGAGGTGGTGGAACAAGAGGGGGAGGAGCGCTCCCGAAAGTCCGATCGGGATCACGAGCACGACGAGAATGCACGCAAACGACGCGATGTAGTAGGGATAGAAGATCTGATCGAGATTGCGGAAGATCGCGCGCACGGTGTGCGCCCAATAGGGAGCGTTCTCGACGTGGTGATAGAGGACCAGGAGATAGATCGCCAGTGCCCACTGGGTGATCGCGATCGCGCTGCGCGGAATCCTGCGAAACAGCGAAACCGACAGGCTTCCCAGCGCAATACAGAGTACGAATACCGCGACGATCATCGCAAAGGTGAACTGCGAGGAGCCGAACGTCAGCCCTCCGACGCGATTGAAGGTCGTCTGCAATGCCATCATCGCGAAGCCCGCCAGCATCGCGATCGCGGCGTAGACGCGAAGGCCTCCGACCGCGCCCGACGACGCAGCTGGCCCGTAATCGAGATCCGGGGCGACGGGCTCGCCAAAGCGATCGAGCAACACGAAGACGAGCCCTGCGATCAGATTCAACGTGCCCATCGCGTAGAGGACACCGTCGAGACCCAAACGCGGTATCAAGATGAACGCGGCCGCCAGCGCACCGATGAACGCGCCGACCGTGTTGGAGCCGTAGATCAGCGCGTGGATCCGGGTCGCGCGCTCACGGCTTCCAGCGAGGCCCAGGGTGAGGATCGGGATCGTGCCGCCCATCAAGACCGCCGGGGGGCCGATCAGCAGCGACGAAAGCAGCACGTCGAACGCAAAGGCGAGACCGGCGTCGTCGGCCGGAACCAGCAGCGAGATCTTCTGCGCGACACCGAAGAGCACCGGGAACAGCCACACATAGACGCCGATGCCGGCCTCGATCAGACCGTAGAAGAGGAGCAGCCTCGGCGGTCGATGAAGCAGTCGAGAGCGCTCGACGAGCCTGCGCGTTGCCCTGCCGAACAGCGCATATCCCGCGGAGAGGCCCCCGAGGAAGATCGCGAGGATCGCGGCGGTCGCTTCGCCGTGGGAGCCGAGCAGTGTCGCCAGGTACTTCTGCCATGCGACCTCGTACACCAACCCGGTGAAGCCCGTGAGGATCGTCAGGAGGATCGCGGTCAGCCGGGTCAAGAGTCAGGCCTCCGTCCCTGCGCACGCCGCGGGAGTGGCCGCACCAGCCCGACCGCCGATTCGCGGAGGCGCGACCGCGCCGACCGTGTCAGCGATCACCTCACTTCCCGAGCAGCCGCGCCTCTTGCCAGGCGAGCGCTGCCTTGGTGCCCTCTTCTGCGAGGATCCGATCGAATTCGCGAGACTCGGGTGTCTCGCTGGCCTCGATGCTGACGTCCAGCTCGAGGCTCTGGAGCAGGGCCTGCCGCATGCCCATCACCTCGTAGCTGCGATTGATCGCCTTCTTGGTGAGCGCGACGGCGATGCGGTCGTTGACCGCAATCGCCCTCGCGATGCGCAGGGCCTCCGCGTGGCAATCCTCGGCGGGAACCACGCGATTGATGAGACCCATCTCGAGCGCCTGCTGCGCGGTCACCTGGTCCGTGCCGGTCAGCAGCAGCTCCTTCGATCGCTTCGGGCCGATCAACCACGGCAGGATCATCGTCACGATTCCACTGCCGAACTTGACCTCGGGCTCGCCGAAGCGGCAGCCCTCGGCCGCCACCGTGATGTCGCACGCAACCGCCATCTCGAGCGCGCTGCCGAAGCAGTACTTGTGAACCGCCGCGATCGTGACTTTGGGAGAGTCCCAGAATCGCATGATGATCTCGAAGTCGAGCTTCAGATTGGCGCGCAGCGCCTCGATCCGATCCTCGGATGGATGCTCTCCGCCGCCGAGATCGAACCCCGCCGAGAACGCCTTGCCTTCCCCACGGAGCACGATGACCCGCACTTCGGAATCGCCTTCGGCGCGATCCAGCGCGGCGTCGAGCTCTCGAATCATCTGGGCGTTGATCGCGTTCAGCTTGTGGGGTCGATCGAGCGCGATGATCGCGATCGGGCCGTCGGTCTCGTAGCGAATCAGCTCGGGCGGCATTCGAATCCAACCATCGTCTGCGGCGCGCCCCCTCCAGCCGGCCCAGCTTGCCACATGCGCTCGGGAAACGCCCCGTCCGGCGCGCAGAATACCACCTCGACCCGGATTGGGTCCGGGTCCACCGGCCGCCCGCGCGGGCGGCCGGCGGGTCGCGGGATTCTAATCGATCCGGATGCCCTCGCGAACGAGATCGTCGGCCGTGGCCTGAATGCTCGCCTTGAGAATCTCCACCAACTCGTCGATCTCTTCCCGCGTCAGGATGAGCGGCGGGGAGATCACGTTCAGATGGCCCAGCGGGCGCACGATCAGGCCTCTCTTCTCGCAGTGGTTCGAGATCCGCTTGCCGATGCCGACCTCTTCGGGCAAGAGCCGCTTGGTCTGCTTGTTGGCGACGCTCTCGACGCAGAGCATGAAGTGGCTGCCGCGGACGTTGCCGACGAGCGGCATCGACTCCAGGTGCGCGAGGCGCTTCTCGAAGTAGGGGCCCAGCTCCCGCACGTGCTCACAGATCCGGTCACGCTCGATGATCTCGATGTTCTTGAGCGCCGCCGCGCAGCAGGTGGGGTGCCCGGAGTACGTGAAGCCGTGATTGAAGCAGTCCCGGCCCGGCTCCGGCTTGCTGATCACCTCGTAGATCTGGTCGCTGAAGATCGAAGCGCCCAGCGGGATGTAACCGGAGGTGAGCCCCTTCGCGCAGGTGATCACGTCGGGCGATAGGTCGAACATCGGCTCCGACGCGAACATGTGGCCCAGGCGCCCGAAGGCGGTGACGACCTCGTCGGACACGTACAGGACCCCATGGCGACGGCACACGTCCTGGGTACGACGGTGGTAGCCCGGAGGCGGGACGACCACGCCGCCGGCTCCGAGGATGGGCTCGGCGAAGAAGGCGGCGACGTTCTCCGGCCCGAGCTCGAGGATCTTCGCCTCGAGCTCGTCGACCAGGTGATCGCAGTACTCGTCGATCGTCATCCCCGTCGGGCGCCGGTAGGGATTGGGGCACGACACGTAATCGACGAGCCCTTCGGGCAGATCGAAGCCCTCGTGATCCTCGGCCTTTCCGGTCAGCGCCATCGCCAGATAGGAGCTGCCGTGGTAGGCGTCGACGCGCGAAATGAGCTTCTTCTTCGTGTGCTTCCCGAGGCGGTTGAAGTAGAAGTGGATGGTCCGCACCGTCGTATCGTTTGCCGCGGAGCCACCGGTATCGAAGAACACCCGATTGAGATGGGACGGGGCGAGATCCGCGAGCTTGGCGGCCAGCTGGGCGGCCGGCGGATTCGTCGTGTCGACGAACGTGTTGAAGAACGCCAGGCGCCGGGCCTGCTCGGCCAACGTCTCGGCCATCTCGGCGTTGCCGTGGCCGATGTTGACGCACCAGACGCCCGCGATCCCGTCCAGGTAGCGCTTGCCATCGACGTCGAACACGTAGGCGCCGCGCCCCTCCGAGATGATGAGAGCGCCCTCCTTCTCGAAGCTCGGGAAGTGGGTAAATGGGTGGATGAAGTGATCTCTGTCCTTTCGCCACAACGATCTGTCGTCGCGGCGGGGTTGGGTCGGCGTTTGGGCCGTCATGGTTTTCCTCTCTCCCTCGTGCGCTTGGGCCGGGGAGTTGCGCGCGCGGCGCGCGTCGGTCTTCGGTCAGGAGCGGCCCGCTGCGGATGCGCCTAGGCGCCGCGCGGCAGGGCGCGAGTTCGTGTGGGATCTGGAGCCCGGGGTCTTGGGGTCGTCAACCCAAGCCGCGCTGGTGTTGGGCGTCCTCCGCCTCGGCGATGGCGGAGCGAGTACGTGGCCGGCGGTGCTTTCTCATCATTCGGGCGGGCATGCCCGGCCTCCAGCGTCGCGACAGGGGGTCGCGATCGAACCGAGTCAGGGTACCTCGGCACCTCGGATCGGGCAACTCGAGGCGGAAGCGGTCGGCAGCTCGCGCTCAGCGGCGAGCGGTGGCCGTCTTGCGCATCTCCATGAATTTCTCGAGCTCTTCGGGCTCGAGCAGCGAGCGCACCTCGATCACGGATTTCATCCGGAGCGTTCGCGACTTCGCTGCGAGCGCGCCGACCTTTTCGGATGCGCTCATCAATTCCTTCTCAGTGGGGAGCTTCTGCGCGAGGATCTCGTGCAGCTTCTCGACTGCGGCGGCGCTCTCTTTCCGGATCTTCTCTTCCTCGGCCTTGCCCGTTTCGAGCAGCGCGTCGATCTTCGCGAGGGTCTCCTCGCTCAAACCGAGCTCCTGGGCATTGCGCTTCATCAGGCGACCCTCCGCGTAACCGCCGATCGCGCTGGTTCGCCGCGCGCGCTGCTGTGCGGCCACCGTCGAGGCGAGGAATGCCACGCCGATGAAGCAGCAGAACAGCAGTAGGAATCGAGACGAGCGAATACGCATGATCTTGCCTCCATTGACTCGCGACCCCGAAAACACACCAAGACGCCGCAAAGCGAATCCGAAGGATACGCCGGCTAGCCCCTCATGCGCTCTCCCGCGGGGTCCAGGAACGGCATGTCTGCGACCACGGCGTTCGTCTCGGTGCCCTCGATCTCGAGGGTGACCTTGGTGCCGGGCTCGCAGTGCGGCGCGTTCACGTACGCGTAGCCGAGATTCCGGTCGAGATTGTACGAGTGGAAGCCCGCCACGACCTTGCCGACCGCCTTGGATCCGATCGAGAGCGGCTGGCCACTCGGGGCCAGTCGATCGCCCTCGACCTCCAGACCCATCAGCTTCTTCTCCGGGCCGCGCTCCTTGATCTTCAGCAGCGCTTCGCGGCCGAGGAAGTCCCCGCAGTCATAGCGGATGAACTCGTGGACCCTGCACTCGTAGGGGTTGTGCTCGTCGGTCGCATCGAAGCCGTAGAAGATGAACCCCTTCTCCCAGCGCAGCGCGTCGAGCGTATCCATCCCATAGGGCAGGATTCCGTGGGGCCTCCCGGCCTCCATGATCATGTCCCAGGCATCGTGCGCGTCTTCGGTGTTCACGTAGCACTCGTAGCCGAGCTCTCCCGAGAAACCGAGCCGAGCGATCATGCACCGTATGTCGCCGAACTTTCCGAATGCAAATCTGAAGAACTTGAGGCTGTTCAGGTCGATGTCCGTGATCCCGCTCAGAACTTCCCGAGACTTCGGACCCTGGACTCCGATCATCGCGTAGTAGGAACTGACGTCCGTCACGTACGCGCTGGCCTTCCGCTCGTCGATGTGCTTCTGCAACCACGCGAGCGTCCTCGCCCGGAACATCGACGAAGTGATGATTCGAAGGTGCTCGGGGCCAAAACGCATCACGATCACGTCGTCTTCGATCAGGCCGTTGTCTCGACACATGACCGAGTAGAGGGCCTGCCCGTCGACCAGGCGCTCCGCATTGTTGACGATCAGGTACTGGGTGAGCGCGAGCGCGTCCTTGCCCTTGACGTCGAGTCGCCCCATCAGGGAGACGTCGTTCATTCCGACCCGCGCGCGGACGTTCTTCGCCTCCTCCTCCACGCTCGAGTAATAGGCGGGCATCGCGTATCCCATGCCCGTCGTGTACATCATCGCACCGAGGTCGATGTGTTTCTGGTAGAGCGGCGTGAGCTTCATCTCGCTTCTCCTCCTGATCGGCTTCGCAGCCAGCCGATTCGCCTCCTTGGGCCTGAACGCGGCATTCGGCGCCCCGTCACCAGGGCTCGGCGCGCCGATGTCGGGGCGCCGACTCCGTCACCAACCCTTGAGTATCTCGCGGGCTGCGTTGTGCCCGCCCATCCCCATCACACCCCCGCCGGGATGCGTGCTGGAGCCGCATTGCCAGAGGCCGCGGATCGGCGAGCGGTAATCCGCGTAGCCGGGTGCGGGGCGCATGAACGAGAGCTGATCGAGCGTCAGTTCGCCGTGGAAGATGTGGCCTTCCGGCAGCGCGAAGATGCGCTCGAGATCGGGCGGCATCAGGATCTGGCGCTCGATCACCGAATCCGAGAATCCCGGTGCGAACTCGTCGAACACCCGGAAGACCTGGTCCGCGTACTTCTCGCGCTCCTGGTCCCACGTCGTGCCCCTGAGTTCATAGGGGGCGTGGCCACCGAAGATGTTGACGATGTGCTTGCCGGGCGGCGCGAGGTCCGGATCCACCACCGTCGGCGTGCACGGGGTGAAGAACGGTCGCTCGGACGGGCGCCCGTACTTGGCGTCGTCGTAGGCCTTCTCGAGGTACTCCATCGTGGGCCCGATGTGCACGTAGCTCGGGTAGTCGACCGCCACCTGATCGGGCTTGAAGGCCTTGTACGTCGGGAGCCTTTCGACCGCGCAGTTGATCTTGAACGCCGTGCTGAACGTTCGAAGATTGCTGATCTCTTCGACGAAGTCGGTCGGAAGCTGCTTGGTGTCGACCAGTTTGAGGAACGCGGTCTTCGCGTCCGTTCCCGCGACGACGATGTCCGCGAAGATCTCCTCGCCCGATTGGAGCGCGATGCCCGTCACCCGGCCGTTCTCGGTCATGATCTGGGCGGCCTCCGCTTCGGTTCGGATCTCGCAACCGTGCGCTCTCGCGCAGCCCGCGATCGACTCGGGCACCGCGCCCATCCCGCCCTTCATGAATCCCCAGCCACCCGCGCCACCGAGATCGCCCATCAGGTGGTGCAGGAGCACGTAGGCGGTTCCGGGCGACCGCGGCCCGAGGAAGGTGCCGATCGAGCCGTAGTAGGCCTTCACGGCCTTGATCTGATCGCACTCGAAGTACATGTCGAGGAACTCGGAGACGCTCATCGTCATGAGATCCGCGATTCGGAAGATCCGGTTGCCCAGCTTGCGCACCGCATTGAGGTGTCGAAGCAGGGATTTCAGGTCGCGCAGCTTGCGCGAGGTCGGGTTCGGCGGCGTCAGGAACAGCATCTCCCGCACGAACTTCGCGGCATCCTCGAGGAAGGCTTCGAAGACCGGATACATCTCCGCATCCTTCTTCGAGAACTTCGCAATCTCGACCTGCGTCTTCTTGTGATCTCCGAACATCGAGATCGAAGTGCCGTCTTCGAACGGGGTAAAGAGGCAATCCATCGGGATCATCTTCCAGCCGTACTTGGGAAGCTCGAGCTCCGCGATCACCTTCTTCTGCATCATGCTCATCACGTACGACGCAGTGGAGACCTGATAACCCGGCCAGACTTCCTCGGTCGCCGTCGCGCCACCGATGATGTTGCGGCGCTCGACGACCAGCACCTTCCTGCCGGCCTTCGCGAGGTAGGCGGCACAGATCAAGCCGTTGTGACCGGCACCGACGACGATCGCGTCGTATTTGGTTGCCATGGGTACCTCCTTGGAATCAGCTCCTGAGGGCGCCGCGGCGGCGACGCCGGTGGGGGGCCTGAGGCCGGACCGGACGCTTATACTCTCTTCGCCCGTAGACCGCAAGCAAATCGTTTCCATCCATTGCCGAGTTCGGATCTCTTCGCATCCGGGCTCAGACCGGATCCCGGCGCAGGGGCATCGCCATGCAGTGAATGCCCCCGCCACCCATCGTGAACATCGACACGTCGGGATCGTAGACCTCGAAGCCGCGGGCTCGGAGCTTGGCGTTGAGGTCCACGCTCTGGGCGGGTGAAACGACCCGGTCGCCCCCGAGGGCCATCACGTTGCAACCCAGAGTCATCGTGTCCTGGTAGCTCACCGGAACGATCTCGATGCGTTTACCCTTCAGCCACTTGACGATCCCCGGGTCGGTGGTGTCGACGCAAACCGCCGCGAGCTTCTCGGCCAGCATGCACACCATGAAATCGATGTGGACGTAGTGCACGGCGATGTCGATGTAGCGGACCTCCCATCCCTCCTGCTCCATCCATGCGCCGACCTGTCGCACGCTGCTGTCCTGCGTGCGCTCGCCGCAATAGCCCAGCAATACGCAACCGGGCTCGATCACGTTGAAATCGCCGCCCTCGAACGCGCCCGCGCTGACCATGTCGTAGATCGGAATTCCCATTTCCGTGTAGAAGCGCAGCGCCGGCGCGTATTCTCCGCGCCGCCACGACTGCGCCATCTGCGTGATGATCGCCCCATAGGGCGTCATCACGCTGGAATCCCGCGCGAACACCTGATAGGGAAGATTCGGATCCGGCTCGAGGAAGTGCACGCGGACGCCGGCGTCCTCGTAGACCTGCGTCATCTCGCGGTGTTGTCGGACGGCGGCCGAGAAGTCGAGCTTGTGGCCGCGGCGCAGGGTCGCCTTGGAGATCGAACTCGTCGGCAGCCAGCGGAAGTGCTGCGGCGGTGCGAGCAGCACGTCGCGCAGGACGCCGTACTCGGAGTCGATGCCCCAGTCCTTGCAGCGGGGCGTGTCGCCATCCGGACGACGCTGCCTCAGCTTCGACGGCTTCGTCATTCGACTGCCTCCCGCCCCGGGCCTCGCCGCGCGAACCGTCCCGGGCGGGCCACGAGCAGTCTGAAGTGCTCGGATCGCTTCGACGGGACCGACCGCTCGCCGGGGTCCGGTCGCGGAGGAGCGTCCCACACGGGCAGCAAGAATCGCCTCATCGACGCGGGCTATCGACCGGGGGGAGGATAGACGCTCGGGTTCGCGTACGCCAAGCCGAGGAAGCCCGCGCAGACCGTCGGGAAACGCCGGCCCGAGGTCGGCCGGCCCGCCGACCGAAGCCTCGGGCCCCACACCGAGCGACGCCGCCCCGGAAGGGCCCGAGCCGCGAGTTGGAAGGGCCTCGATGGGCCTTCTCGGCGTTCCTCACACCTCCCCGAACGCGCGCCGCATCGACCGCTCCCCGTCGGCCCGTCGCCTCGCGCGCCGAGCGAGCTCGTATCCGAAGTGAGTCGCTCGCGTCTCCTCGAAGGTGCGCTGCAGCAGCGCCGTGGCGCGCTCCCGATGGCCTAGCGAGTCGTAGAAGTCGACGACCTGAAGCACGACGCGTTCATCGCTGGGATACGCGTCGAGACAATCGGCGTACATGATCTCGGCGCTCTTGGGGTCTCCCCTTGCGACCGCGAACGCGGCGTTGGCGAGGCAAAGCCGCGCCTGGATCTCCTCGCCCGGCAGCTCCCGCTCGCGCGTCGTCGCGCGCCCGCCCGCATCCAAGACCGCCTCGGCTTCGTCGATGCGTCCGAGCTCGAGAAGCACGAGGACGCGGGGCACCAGGAGGTCGAAGTGGTCGGGGTCGAGAGCCACGGCCCGCTCGACGTCGGCCCACGCATCGGCGTGACGCGAGGCCTTGAACTTCGCGAGCGCGCGAAGCGCCAGCGCTTCGACGTTGTCGGGCTCAATCGCGAGCGCGGCATCGGCCGCGGCAATCGCATCCGCGGGCGTCCGCGAGCCGAGCGTGGCGCGGGCCAGCAGCATGCTCGCGTCGAAGGCGTACTTCGGGGATTCGGCCGCTTTGGCGAGCGGCCAGATCGCGAGGGACGGTTCGCCGCTTTCCACGAGCGCTCTTCCGAGCAGGTAGTTGGCCTCCAGGTTCGCGGGGTCTTCATCCGTGAGCGCCCGCAAGCGCTCGAGCGACTCCTCGTAGCGACCCTGCTCGTGGAAGCTGCGGATCTCGGCGAGCGGGTCTCGTGACGACTGCGGGCAAGCGGCGGCGGCGACCAGGCCCGCGCAGAGTGCGGCCACGGGGATGGTGCGTCGGCCGACTGCGACTGCCGTGATCATTGCCGGTTCACTCTCGACGACCAACCCGTGCGCTTTCGCGCGACGCCCAGGCCGCGTCCTGGAAGGTGGGGAACCGCCAGAAAATACATTCGGCTGGTGGCCCGTCAACGTCGTTTTGAGTTACCTAATGGGCCCGGACGCGCCGAGCCGCGAGCCAGAACGCGCGAACCGTCACGA